>NZ_PGEN01000001.1:1182500-1482500 GCF_002797435.1 Sphingomonas koreensis
AAGCGCTGCTCCGGGAACTTCCGCGCCTGATGCGGATCGCGGGCGTACCCGGTGTCGCGATCGCGGTCGTCGACCGCGCGAAACCTGCCTGGAGCGGCAGCTTCGGCGTGAAGAACATGCTCACCCGCGACCCGGTGCGCGAGGATACGCTGTTCGAAGCCGCATCGATGACCAAGCCGGTCTTCGCCTATGTCGTCATGCGGCTGGTCGACGAGAAGCGGCTCGACCTCGACAAGCCGCTCGCCGCCTACCGCCCGCCGGCCAGTCCCGGCAACGATCCCAATCTTGAGCGCATTACCGCCCGGCACGTGCTGGAGCATTCGACCGGCCTGCCCAACTGGTCCTCCGAGCCGCTCGTCACCAGCCAGCCCCCCGGATCGGGCTTCACCTATTCGGGCGAAGCATTCGTCTGGCTCCAGATGGTCGTCGAGAAGATCATGGGCGCGAGCCTTGGCAGCGTGATGCAGGCGAAGCTGTTCGACCCGGCCGGAATGTCCCGCAGCAGCTTCGGCTGGGACGAAGGAATCGCAAATGCGCTGGTCTTCGGCCATTCCGAACCCCCGGAGGGCGAACAGAAACTCCCGCGCCAGCCCACGCGCGAGATGGGCGACCGGCTGCTTCCGCTCGCGGCGAAGTGGCGCAAGCCGATCGCGTCCTGGACCTATGAGGATTCGGTCGCAGCGATGCGCGAGACGGATCCGAAGACGCCGCCATCGACTCACGGCCTGCTGGTCAATACTGCGGGCGGGCTGCTGACGACCGCGTCCGACTATGCGAAGTTCATGGTCCTCATGATGGACCGGCCGAACCGGGCGGCGTGGGAGATCGGCGATGCTTCCCGGCAGGCGATGCTCGCCCCCCGGCTCGAGATACGCGGGCGCGATATTTCGCGGGCGCTGGGCTGGGAGATCGAGCAGGGCCCGCCCGGCCCGCTGTTCCAGCATAGCGGCAGCAACTACGGCATCTTCAAGACGCTGGGCGTCGGCGATGCCCGGCGCGGGCGGGCGATCATCGTCTTCACCAACGCCGCGAACGGGAATGCGCTCGCGGCCCGGATCGTTCGCGAGGCAACGGGGATCGACCGGTTGAAGTCGCTGGTCTGATCGGCGCGGTCGCGACCCCGCGTCCGATCATTCGCCGCCGGCTTACAGCGGTTTGCCTCCGATCTTGTAGGTCAACTGCATGAAGACGCTGCGGCCGACGCTGTCGAACCAGGCGGTGTTGTAATAGGGATAGCTCGACCAGGTGTCGTCCTTGACCGGCTTGGTATCGAACAGGTTGCGCACCGTCAGCGATCCGCGCAGGTGATCGGTGAAGTCGTACTGGACGGTCGCGTTGAACAGGGTGCTGGCCTTGAGGAACGCGTCCTCGTCATAATTGGGCAGCTTGCCCAGCCGCGTGCCGGAAACGGTGAGCTTCAGCCCGTCATGGTCCCAGCTGATGCTGCCGCTAGACTTGTCGCGCGGCATGTAGAAGCCGCTGTCATACGCCAGCTTGTTCTCGATCGGATCGCCCGGATATTGCTGATAGGTGTGCTTGAACACGTGGCTGTGCGCCAGCGACAGGGTGAAGTCGCCGAAGCTGGTGGGCAGCGTGCCGCGGAAAGAGACGTCGATCCCGCTGGTCTTTTCGCGCGAGATATTGATCGGGTTGACGCGGATCGCTTCGATCTTGCCCGCGGAACCGCCGCTCGCAAAACGCCGGATCCGTGCGAGCGCGTCCACGCAGGTCGGTGAATTGGGGTCGAGCTTACCTCCAACATCGGGGCGGCAATCCGCCTCGTCGCGGGTGATCTGATCGACACTCAGGTCGGTGACCTGATTGTCGAGCGTGACGCGGAAATAATCGACCGAGATATGCAGCCGGCGCGATGGCGAGAACACCATGCCAGCGGTCAGCGACTTGCCCGTTTCGGGCTTCAGGTTGCGGCTACCCGTGCGGTTGACGACGATGCCGGTCTCATAGTCCTCGCAGTCGCTGACCCCTGCCCCGGGGATATCCTGCCGACAGGTGGCATAATCGATTACATTGCCTTCGACATTGCCCGGCCCGGTGAACACGTAATGGAGGTCGGGCGCGCGGAAGGCGGTGCCATAGGCGGCACGGAACAACAGGCTGTTGGTCGGCCGAACCTCGATTCCGCCGTTATAGGTGAACTTGCCGACATTGCGGTCGGCAAAGCCGAACGTGTCGTAGCGCCCCGCGCCGGTCAGCGTGAGGAAGTTGAGCACCGGGACACGCAATTCGCCGCCGATAGCCGCATGGCTGCGGCTGCCCGAGCCGTCGCTGTCCTTCCAGCTGAAATAATAGTCGGTCAGCGCCAGCGGATCAGGGCGCAGATTATAGCCCTGCTTGCCATATTCGGCGACCGCCGCGAACCCGACCGGACCCGCGGGCAACCGGAACAGTTCACCGTTGGTCAGCGTCGCCTGCGCATTGCTGGTCCAGCTATAGGGGCGATAGACGGTATCGGCGGAGATACCCGCATATTCGGCGGGGGTCAGCGCCGTGTAGAGCCGTGCCGGATTGGCATTGTAGATCGGATAGCCGCTATCCGCGTCGATGCCGAGCCGATCGCCCAGGAACAGCTTCTGCGCCTTGCTGTTGATGATCTGCGGCCAGCGCACGATCGATTGATAGCGGCTGTAGTTGAACGACAGCTCGTAATTCCAGGTGCCGCCGACGGTGCCGCGGATCCCCGGCGTGATGCTGTAGGTGGTCTGCTTGATCCGCTGCATCTGGAAGCCGCCGGTTTCCTCCGGCGTGAACTGGCGCCCCCAATCCTCAATCTGGTCGGTGAAGCTGTTGTAGAAGTTGTTGTCGGCGCTGCTCGACACCTGTTCGAACGACCATTTCGTCACGTCGTACATCAGGCGTACTTTGCTGATCCCCAGCTGGAAGTCAGCGAACAGCTTGGCATTGTCCGACAACTCGTACGACATCGTGCCGAAGCTGTTGAATCCCTTGCGGCCGGACACGATCGTTCCATATGCGATCGAGTCCTGGCTGCCGCAGAAATCGCCATAGCGCGGACGATTATACTGGCGGATGCTGCCCCGGTTGAGTCCCGCCAGTGCGGCGCAAGCGCCCGCCGGCGGCGTAAGATAATCGACATCCTCGTTGGCGCGATAGAAAGTCCGCCGCGCCAGCGTGTTCACCGGGCTGTCCAGGGTGCTGTCCTGGATGTCGCGATCGAACGCCCAGAGCGGCCGCTGGTCGAGATATTCGATGCCGCCCGCAATGCTGAAACGGCCGGACGACCAGCCGCCCGTCGCGGTGATCCGATGCGACAGCCCGCCGCCATGCTCGGTGCGGCCATGGCGATAGTCGAGCGTGATGCCGTCGAGCTTCTCCTTCATCTTGAAGTTGATGACGCCGGCGATCGCATCCGAGCCATAGATTGCGGAGGCCGCGCCGCTCAGCACCTCGACGCGCTCGATCAGGCTGACCGGGATGTTCGAGATATCGGTGAAGTTGCTCCGCCCGATATAGGGAAGCGGGAAATCGGCGATCCGACGGCCGTTGATCAGCACCAGCGTATGGTTCGGCCCCAGCCCGCGCAGATCGACCTGTTGTGCGCCCGGGGTGAAATCGGAACTGCTGCCCGACTGCGGGCTTTGCGTCTCGCCGCTGTTCTGCGGCAGGGCGGCCAGCATTTCGGGAACGCTGGTATAGCCGTTCGACCGGATCGTATCGGCATCGATGACGGTGACCGGGGCCGGACCTTCCTTGATCGTGGGAATGCGCGATCCGATCACGACCACTTCGCGGGGCTGTTCCTCGGCGGGAGCGTCCTGCGCAAAGGCCGGCGCGGCAAGCGCGCTCGCACAGCAGCCGATGGCCAGATGAACCCGAAACGCGCGGCGCATCGAATATGTCATGTCGCTCCCCCTCTTGCACGCCAGCCGACCTTCACCCGTCGAGATGACGGATCGGAAAGTTCAACATATCGTCGAAATTGGCAATCAAATTATTGCATACGGCCTCTAAACTGTATCAAACTGCGTACAATCTGTTCAACGGAGCCGTTTTCAATGCGGGTATTGCTTCTTCTGGTTATCGCGACCCTCGGATTTGTCCCCGCTGCGGCAGGCGCCAAGACCAAGACGTTCGACCGCTATGTCGAGGGCAAGCTTTCCGCGCCGACGCCAGGACAGCGCTCGGGCGGGCTGCTCCTGATGGGTGGCGGCGACCGCAATCACGACGCCATGCGCTGGTTCTTCGCCAAGGCCGGGAACGGCCATATCGTCATCCTGCGCGCCTCCTATGCGGGCGAGATCGGTAAGGAGTTCGTGAAGGAGATCGGCGGGGTCGCCTCGGCCGAGACCTTTGTTTTCCACGATCGCGCCGCCGCCTCCGATCCCCGGATCCTGGCGGCGCTTCGCCGCGCCGACGGCATCTTCCTCGCCGGCGGCGATCAGGCAAATTATGTGCGCTACTGGAAGGGTACGGAGGTCGCGCGCCTGCTCACCGCGCATGTCGCGGCAGGCAAGCCGCTCGCCGGCACCAGCGCGGGTCTCGCGATGCTGGGCGAAGCGCTCTACGGGGCAAGCGACGGCGGCAGCATCAAGTCGCCCGAGGCACTCGCCGATCCGTTCGGCCCGGCGAACACCATCGAACGCGACTTCCTCGACATCGCACTGCTCAAGGGCGTGGTGACCGATACGCATTTCAAGGAGCGCGACCGGCTCGGCCGCCTCTTCGCCTTTGTCGCCAAGGCCCAGCTTGGGCGCCCGTCGGACTCGCCGGCGATGATCGGCGTCGGAGTGGATGAAAGCGCCGCAGTCGCGGTCGAGGCCGACGGCCGCGGACGCGTCTATGCGATCGAGCCCGATGGCGGCGCCTGGATCGTCGATGGATCGGCGCTGCGCGTGGCGCCGTCTCGCGGCGTGCTCGTCGCGGATCGGATCAAGGTCACGGTCATGAACACCGCATCCGTCCTCCATCTGCCCTCGGGCCGGGTCGATAATCCCGCCTCTGTGCGCCGCTATGCGGCGGCCGGCGGCGAGATTTCGGAAATGCCGCGCTGGTCGCTCGCGATCCATGGCGGTGCCGGCGTCATCGAGCGCGGCACGCTGACCCCGGCAAAGGAAGCCGCCTATCGGGCCGGCCTTGCCGAAGCGCTGCGCGCCGGCGGTGCGGTCCTCGATCGCGGCGGCCCGGCGCTCGATGCGGTCGCCGCGGCTGTCCGCATCCTGGAGGACAATCCCCTGTTCAATGCCGGTCGCGGCGCGGTGTTCACCGCGGAGGGCCGCAACGAACTCGACGCGGCGATCATGGACGGTGCCACGCAAAAGGCGGGTGCCGTCGCCGGAGTCACCCGAACGCGGCATCCGATCGACCTTGCCCGGGCAGTGATGGACAAGACCCGCCATGTGATGCTGGCCAGAGACGGCGCCGATCGCTTCTCGATCGAACAGGGTCTCGAGCAGGTCGCCCCCGAATGGTTCCGGACCGAAGAGCGCTGGCAGCAATTGCAGGCGTGGCGCAACAAGCAGGCGGGCGCGGTCGATCGATCCCATTTGTTCGGAACAGTAGGCGCGGTGGCGCTCGACGCCGACGGTAACCTCGCCGCCGCCACTTCGACCGGCGGCATGACCGGAAAGCGCTGGGGCCGGGTCGGCGATTCCCCGATCATCGGCGCCGGTACGTATGCGAAGAATGGCCAGTGCGCGGTATCGGCGACCGGGTCCGGGGAGTATTTCATTCGTGAGAGCGCGGCGCGCCAGGTCTGCGATCGCGTCGCCTGGAACGGCGAGACCCTTGCAAACGCCGCGCAGGCGACGATCATGGCGGTAGGATCGATCGGAGGCGACGGAGGGCTGATCGCAATGGGTTCGAATGGCAAGCCGGCGTTCGCGATCAATGATCTCGGCATGTATCGCGGCCGGATCGGGCCGGGGAGCGAGCCGCAAACGGCGATCTTCGCCGACGAGCGTTTCCCGGAACGCTGATGTCGGGCCAGCCGAACCTCGACGAGGTCGACGTCCGGCTCCTCGGCCTGTTGCGCGACGATGCGCGCCAGCCGATCGCCCAGCTTGCCAAGGAACTCGGCATTTCCCGCGGCCAGCTCTACTCGCGCCTCGCCCGCCTTGAGGAGAGCGGAGTCGTCGACGGATATACCGTCAGGCTTGGCGACGCCTTTGCCCGCAGCCGCCTGCGCGCGCATGTCATGATCAAGACCGCGCCGCGCTTCCGCCGCGAGCTCGAATCGCTTCTTTCGGAGATCGTCCAGGTCTCGGCGATCCATGCGATCAGCGGTGAGTTCGATTATATCGCGATGCTGGAAGCCGAGGACGGGGTGGAACTGAACCGGCTCGTCGACGAGATCGGGATGCTGGACGGTGTCGAGTTCACGCGCAGTTCGGTCATTCTGGCGACCAAGCTCGAACGGTGAAATGAGTGTGCGTTGCCGTCAATGCGCGGACGCCTTGCGCGGCTGAGGGCCTTTCCGTCGGGCGGATTGCTCGCCGGGATCGCCGAAGCGATGAGGTTCCCGGGGTTGCAGGTCCGGCAAGCCGCACTCGCCCTCCGCCAGCCCTTCGATGATCGGGCAATCGGGGCGGTCGTCCCCGTGGCAGTGATTCGCCAGCGTCTCGAGCGTGCGAACCATCGCCTCGATTTCCGTAACCTTGTCCTTGAGCCGCTCGACATGCTCAAGCGCGATCGCTTTCACGTCGGCGCTGGCCCGGCTGCGGTCCGACCACAGCCCGAGGAGGTCACCGATCTGCTCGACCGCAAAGCCCAGGTCGCGCGCGCGTCGGATGAATCGCAATCGATGCACGTCAGCATCGTCATAGTCGCGATACCCCGACTCCTGGCGCAACGGCTGGGGGATGAGCCCGGTTTGCTCGTAATAGCGGATCATCTTGGCCGAGACGCCCGACAGTTTAGCGGCGCGGCCGATGTTCAACGCGCTTCTCCTTGATCATGCCGGCTGGCGGCGATCGCCGGCCGGAAGGCCTTCAGCCGGAGCGCGTTGGTTAGCACGAAGATGCTCGAAAGCGCCATCGCGCCCGCCGCGAAGATCGGTGACAGGAGTGCGCCGTTGAGCGGATAGAGCGCACCCGCGGCGACCGGGATCAGCGCCACATTGTATCCGAAGGCCCAGAACAGGTTCTCCCTGATGTTGCGGATCGTCGCCTTGGACAGGGCGATCGCATTGACCACGCCCCTGAGGTCCCCGGACATCAGCACGACATCGGCGGACTCGATCGCGACATCGGTACCGGTACCGATCGCAAGCCCGACATCAGCCGAAGCGAGCGCCGGCGCGTCGTTGATGCCGTCTCCGACGAAGGCGATTTTGCGGTCGGCGGCGCGCAGGCGGTGGAGCGCGGCGACCTTGCCGCCGGGAAGAACCTCGCCGATCACCTCGTCGATCCCGAGCGTGCGCGCCACGGCATCGGCCGTCGCCTGATTGTCGCCCGTGATCATCGCGACCTTGAGCCCGAGATCGTGCAGCGCCCGAATCGCCTCGGGCGTCGTCTCCCTGATCGGGTCGGCGACCGCGATGATCGCCGCGAGGCTGCCGTCGATCGCCGCATAGAGCGGCGTCCGCCCCAGCGCGCCCAGTTCGGCTGCCTTGCCAGCGAAGGCGGACACGTCATGACCGAGCTTCGCCATGAAGCGATCGGCGCCGACCTGCACCGCCCGTCCCCCGACCTGCGCCGACACGCCATATCCGGGTGTCGCCTCGAACGCCTCGGCCGGCGGCACCGCAAGACCGCGCGCCCTCGCCGCAGCGACGATCGCCCCGGCAATGGGGTGCTCGGACCGCGCTTCGACCGCGGCGACCAGCGCGAGCGCCGTATCGCGCTCGAACCCCTCGGCAGGCTCGAGGTCGGTCAGCTCCGGACGCCCCTTGGTCAGGGTTCCGGTCTTGTCGAGCGCGACGACGCTGACGTCGCGCAGCGTCTGCAGCGCCTCGCCCTTGCGGAACAAGACGCCGAGTTCCGCCGCACGCCCGGTTCCGACCATGATCGATGTGGGCGTCGCGAGCCCCATGGCGCACGGGCAGGCGATGATGAGAACCGCGACCGCATTGACCAGCGCGAAGGTCAGCGCCGGATCGGGACCGAAGACGAGCCAGATCGCAAAGGTCAGCGCCGCGACACCCATCACCACGGGCACGAACCAGGCGGTGACCTTGTCGACCATCGCCTGGATCGGAAGCTTCGACCCCTGCGCCTGTTCGACCATGCGGATGATCTGAGCGAGAACCGTATCCGCGCCGACCTTTGTCGCGCGGAAGGTGAAGGCGCCGGTGGTGTTGATCGTGCCGCCGACCACGGCAGCGCCCGCCGCCTTGGCGACCGGAACCGGTTCGCCGGTGATCATCGATTCATCGACATAGGAGCTGCCCTCGACGACGTCGCCATCGACCGGCACGCGCTCGCCCGGACGCACCTCGACCGCATCGCCCGCAACGACATCGGCCAGCGCGACGTCGAGAACCGCGCCGTCGCGCACGACGCGCGCGGTCTTGGCCTGGAGCCCGGCAAGACGCTTGATCGCCTCCGACGTCCGCCCCTTTGCCCTGGCCTCGAGATAGCGGCCGAGCAGGATCAGGGCGACGATCACCGCCGCCGCCTCATAATAGACATTGGCGGTACCGGCCGGCAGAACCCCCGGGGCGAAGGTGGCGACGAGCGAATAGCCCCAGGCGGCGCTGGTGCCGAGCGCGACGAGCGAATTCATGTCGGGCGTGCCGCGCAGGATCGCGGGAACGCCCTTGCGGAAGAAGCGCAATCCCGGCCCGAACAGCACGAGCGTGGTGAGCACGAACTGGATCAGCCAGCTCGCCTGCATCCCGATCGTCGCCATCACCCAATCATGAACCCCGGGGATGAGGTGCGACCCCATTTCGAGCACGAACACCGGCAAGGCCAGCGCCGCCGCCAGGACGAGCGAGCCGCGAAGGCCCCGCAGCTCGGCATCGCGCGCAGCAGCTTCGCGATCGGGCGCTGTACGATCGGTTTCGAGGCGCCGTGGCGTGTAGCCCGCACGACGGACCGCGGCCTCCAGATCCCCGAGCGTGGCAATCCCGCTGCGATAGCGGATGCTGGCGCGTTCGGTCGCCAGGTTGACGCTTGCCGCCGTGACCCCCGGTACGCCGGCAAGCGCCTTTTCGACATGGCCAACGCACGACGCGCAGGTCATCCCCTCGACGCCGAGTTCGGTCTCGATCTCCGGCACCTGATATCCGGCATGTTCGATCGCCTGAATCACCGCCTGCGGATCCGGCGCGCCCGCAAAGGTGACGTCGGCCCTTTCCGTCGCCAGATTGACGCTGACGGCGACGACCCCGGGCAGGCGAGCGACCGCCTTTTCGATGTGACCGACGCACGAGGCACAGGTCATGCCGGCGACGGCGACGCTCATCGGCGCCGTCCCGCTCGCGGGAGCGACCGACTTCCTGTTCAATTCCATGACGTTGGACATCGCAGCACACTCCGGCTTTCCTTGTTCGACCGGAATGTGGGGCTTCCCATCATGGGAAGGTCAAGGGGCAAGACAACGCGCGCCAGGCGGTTGACCTTACCATGATGGCAAGCCCCATCTCCACGCCTCCACCAAGATCAGGAGGTTCCAAGATGATCCGTTTGAACATCCCCGGGATGACATGCGGCGGCTGCGCGCGTTCGATCACCAACGCCATTCAGGACGTCGATGCGGACGCCCGTGTCGAGGCCAATATCGCGGAAAAGAGCATGAGCGTGGAGACGCATGCCGACCGCGACACGCTCGCCAAGGCGATCCGCGAAGCGGGCTATGAGGTCCGGTACGCCTGACCGAGAGGCGGCACATCGCGCCTTCCGGCAGCGATCGATCGGTGCGGTGAACAGCAATGCGGCGTACGGGGTTCGCGGCTGACCGGCGTTCGCAGCCGGTTCGCTCAATCCGGTCGTAGCGGCGGCATCGCCAATTCGATCAACTCGCGCGCCTGCTGGGCGAACCAGCCGCCCGCCGCGGGCGCCACGACGCCGCGCTCCGGATCACCGGGGCCGCCGGTACCGCGATGGCATTGACCATCGGATTCGCCCGGCACCTTGATCCACAGGAACGCATCCACATAGGCATTGCCGGTATCGAGCGTCGGACGCCGGCCCAGCCCGCGGCCGGGGGGATTGCACCACACCTCCGCATCGCGATACCGGCCCGCCTTGGGCTGCCATGAACCGAGACCGTTGCGGCTGGTGTCGATCACCGCATGTTTCTGGGCCGAAGGGTCCCGCCGCAACCTCGCGGCATCGAACAACCGGTCATAGACCCGGTCGGTCCGCCGCCAGCTTGAGACATCGTCGAAACGAGCCGGATGATACTGGCTGGGGCATTGCCGCGGATCGAGCCTGGCGCGAGTCACGAGCGCGATACAGTCGCTGATCCAGCGCGCGTAGTGCGAGAGACGCCTGTCGTCTTCATAGTTGGAGACATTGAGGAAGAAGCCTGCGGTCTTGTTGACGTCCGCCTGCACCAACCGGCTGGCCGCCTCGGCAGGCGAAAGCCAGCTGCTGGTCGTCCCGTCGAGATAGACGCGCGCGCGGGGCCGCGAGGACAGGATGTCGACCGCACCGCGCAACTGGGCAAAGCGCTCCGCGGTCGCGCCGTCCTTCTCCCTGCCCGCGGGCCGGCAGGCCTCGAGTTCCCCCGACAGCGTGCGATGCCATGGGATGACGCCCAGGCCATCGGGTTCGAGGATGACGATGGCGTCGCGCTCACCGATGCCGGCAGCAAAGCCGCGGATCCAGTCGAGATAGGCCGCGCTGTTCGCCGCGCCCCCTGCGGAATAGAGCGCGCAATCGCGGAAGGGGATATTGTACGCGACGAGCACGGGCAGCTTTCCTTCGGCCGCGGCGCGATCGACGAGTTCGCGCACCTTCGCCTCGACCGCGGCCGGCGTTCCGCCGGTGAACCAGGTCGCGGACGGGAACCTGGCAAGCAGCAGCGCGTCGCGCCGCGCCTCCCCTTCCAGGCGCGCAGCCGCATCGATGGTGGTGCTGCGCGAATCGACGAAAAGCCTCGCCTCCTGCGCCGTAACCGGGGATATGAGCCCAAGCGCCGCGACAATGGCAATGGCGGATCGCGCAATACCTGGCAGGTCGCGGTGGACGCGCGCTTCGGCCATGGATTTCTCCTCTCATTCCGCCTTCGACAGGCTGCCGGACAAACCCGGACAACCGCCTGCGCCGGCGAACCGGCGCAGGCGCCCCCTTATCAGAATGTGATCCGCGCCCGCAGGCCGTAGCTGCGCGCATCGTTGAGGAAGCGGATGTTGAGCGACGAACCGACCAGCGCCTTTTGCGACACCTCCTCGTCGAGGAAGTTGCTCGCCCAGGCCTCGAGCCGGAAATTGTCGATCGTGTAGCCGATCCCGAGATTGACCGTGGTGTACCCCTTTTGCCGGTCGGGGAAGCCGGCCTGCATCGCCGTCTGGCGCGCGCCGTTGAGGAAGACGATGTCGTCCTCGTTGAACTGGCTGAGATAATAGGACGAGCGGTAGTTGATCAGCGCCTGCCAATCGAGACGGCCCGGCCCCGCATCGAACCACTGCGACAGCCGGGCGCTGAGGTTCATCTTCGACGCGAGCGGCAGGCGATTGCCCACCAGGCTGATCAGCGGCGAGTTTCCACCGGCGCTGTGATCCTGTGCGCGCGCATCCGCCACCGTGCCGCGGGTGATCCTGGTATCGAGATAGGCGGCATTGAGATCGAGCCCGAAATGCCCCGGCAGCTTGAGGCGAAGCTCGGCCTCGGCCCCGTAGATGCGCGATGCGCCGATATTGCGGTTGACCAGCGAATAGCCGTTGCAGACCGGCGGCGTCTGAGTGCTGTCGAGATTGATGCAGGTCAGGTCCTGGAAGACCTGATTGGTGTAATCATAGTAGAAACCGGTGAGGTTGAAGACCGATCGCCGCCCGAACAGGTCGAAGCTGTTGCGGCTGCCGACCTCATAGACGAGCAGCTTTTCCGGGCTGAAGGTCTCAGGGATCGGCGATGCGTTGAAGCTGTCGTTGAACCCGCCCGATTTATGCGCGGTCGAGACCTTCGCATAGACCATGTTGTCGTCGGTGATGTCGAATTCGACACCCGCGCGCCAGTCGATGAAATCGAACTTCGAGCTGCCGGACTGCTGGCCGGGGATCGTCAGATTGGCGTAGCTGAAGCTCCCGCTGGCGGGGCAGTCGACGAAGCCATTGTCGATATCCGGCCGGTCGATGCAGGTTCCATTGGGGTTCGTGCCGTTCGCGATCGAACCGATCTGGGCGATCAGCGTGTCGCGCAGGCCGGGTGTCTTGACCCCCTCGATCAGGAACTGCGCCATGCCCTGCCGGGTGGTGATGCCGCTGACGTTGAAATTGGGCCGGTCGAGCAAGGCCGGACGGAAACCCTCGGTGCCGATGCGCGTCGCGAAGCAGCAGGCGTCCCCTGCCCCGCCCAGCGTCAACGCCCAGTTGCCGCCGATGCCGTAACGCGACTTCTTTTCCTCGGTATAGCGGATACCGGCAAGGACACGCAGCCGCGCGGTCACGTCGAAGGTGCCGTCGGCGTAGAAGGCGAAGCTCTCACCATCCACATCGGGCATGGTGAACTCGGTGCCCGAATAGCAGCAATAGCCGCGATCGGCGAGCGCGAGATAGCCGACCGCCTGGTCTTCCTTGAAGTAGAAGCCGCCGACGTTCCAGCGCAGGCGCTGGTCCTCATCGGCGAACAGGCGCGCCTCATAGACCTGGCTCTTCGAACGGGTCTGCCAGAAATTGCCGGAGAAATTGTCGTACTGGACGGCGGAGAGATCGCGTCCCGGATAGTCGATGCCGTCGCTGCTGGCGTTGACCTGGTAGAAATCGACCGAGCGGTAGCTGCCCGTCACTTCGGCCGAGAAGCTACCGAAATCGTAGCTGATCTTGCCCTGCACGCCCCACAGCTCATTCTCCATCTCACCCTGCAGGCCGCGATAGACGACGCGCTTGAGATCGAGCTGATCGGGGCGCAGGCCGCTTCCCATCACGGCGCTGAAGATGTTCGCGCCGGGATAGCCGGTCCCGGTTTCCTTGCCATAATCGCCGACGATCGAGACCGTCAGGCGATCGCTCGGCTCCCACAGCAGCGAGAGGCGGCCGGCGTAATTCTCCTCGAGCCCGGCGGGCTTGAGATCCTTTGCGGGCGCGCCGGTCGAGACATTCTTGAAGCCATAGTCGCGGTTGACGTAATAGCCCGCCGCACGCAGCGCGAACGTCTCGCCGAGCGGGATGTTGATCGCGCCTTCCGCCGCATAGGAGGACCGGTTGGAGACCTCGGCCTGCGCATAGCCGCCATATTGGCCGAGGCGCGGCTTCGCGGTGATGATGTTGAGCGTGCCGGCGAGCGCGTTGCGCCCGTAGAGGGTGCCCTGGGGCCCCTTGTTCACCTCGACCCGTTCGAGATCGTAGAACATCAGGCCGAGGCCGCGCGGCCGCGGGATATAGGTGCCGTTGAGATGCGGTGCGGCACCCGGATCGCCGAGCTCGGTGCTGTTCGCCGATCCCACGCCGCGAATGAAGATTTCGACATTGCCTTCCTGGTTGGCGATGCTGAGGCCCGGCACCGCGGCCTGGAGCTGGCGGAGCTCGGCGATGCCGTCCTGGCGCAGCTGGTCGGCGCTGAACGCCTGTACGACGCCCGAGACGTCCTGCAGATTCTCCTCGCGGCGATTGGCCGTGACGACGACGGTCTCGTCGCTTTCCTCGACCGCCGGCCCGGCGGCTGGCCGGTCCTGCGCATAGGCGGGCATCGCCGCCGCGCTGGAAAGCAGCATCAGCAGCGCCGAGCGCGTGAAAATTCCCCTGTTCATGTCATCCTCCCTTTTCGATTCATTTGCATGCGAGTTGCGGGCCCGAAGGCGATGTGATGCGCGCCGAGGACAGAGTGAGGTCGAGGCTCCCCGCGGTCGCGATGGACAGCGGCGTCTCGACGCGCGTCATGTCGACGCCCGCCTTCTCGAAGCAGCGAAGCGGTACGGCCACGCGTGTCCACTTCCCGGTCTTCGCCGCTTCGCCGAGAATGCCGCGCACCGGGAATCCGCCCGCGCAATCCGTCCCGCAGCGCATCAACAGGCTCACCTCGGCAGACGGCGCGGCATTGACCTTCAGCTCGAGTTCGAGCGCCAGATCACCATTGGCCTGGCGGGAAAGATCGACTGGCACGTCCTGCACGATGGCGGCGACGGCCTGGCCGGCCCCGGTCCAGCGGATCCGCAACGAATCCTCCTGCGCCGAACGATCGGCGGGGCGCGCATCGATCAGCTCGGGTCCGGGATTGGCCGCGAGCTCGCCCGGCCGCCCGAGGAGCAGGCGCCGACCTCCGCCCGGTTTGCCGGCGGTGAACAGGATGCCTGTTTCGGCCGCCGCAGCGGTCGCGCGCGTCTCGGGCAGCGCGGCGAGGTCGCCACGGTCCGCGACCTTCAGCCCGAAGCCGTAGGGGAACAGCGGATCATAGTTGCTGTCGCCGATATTGACGGTGGTCTGGTCGCTCGATCGCGGCCAGCTATAGCCGAGCTTGCCGCTGAAATCGGACTTGCCGAACAGGACATCCGCCACCCCGCCGCCCTCCGAACCGGGGAGCCATGCCGCGACGAAGGCGTCCGAGGCATTGAGAAAGGGATTGACCCACATCGCCCGCCCCGAGAGGAACACCGCGACGGTGGGAACGCCCGCGGTCTTCAGGGTGCGCAACAAGGCCAGGGTCTTCGCATCGTCATAGCCGACGTCGGGGCGATCCCCCTGGAACTCCGCATAGGGCTCCTCGCCAAACACGACGATCGCGGCATCGGGCTTGGCTGAATAGCCGCCCTCGACGGAAAGCGTTGCGGTGCCGCCCGCGGCCTTGACCGTCGCTTCGATGCCTTCCCAGATCGACTGGGCATTGGGGAAATCGGATCGCTGCGTTCCCGTACCCTGCCAGCTCAGCGTCCAGCCGCCGGTCTGCTTGGTCAGATTGTCGGCACCGTCGCCGGCGACCAGGATGCGGCCGCCCGGCTTGAGCGGGAGCAGGCCATTGGCGTTCTTGAGCAGCACCAGCGACTGCCGCACCGCTTCGCGCGCCAGCGCGCGATGTTCGGCACTGCCGAGAAGCTCATAACGGCCCGCATAGGGACGCGACGAAGGCTTGCCTGCCTCGAACAGGCCAGCGCGGATCTTGACCCGCAGGATGCGCCGGACCGCGTCGTCGAGCCGGTCGATCGGCAAGGTGCCGTCGCGCGCCTGGCCCAGCGTCGCCTCGTACAGCGCCTTCCAACTGTCGGGAGCCATGTACATGTCGAGCCCGGCGATCGCCGATTGCGGGCAATTCGTCGCCGTGCATCCCGCGACCTGACCGTGCCCGTTCCAGTCGCCGACCAGAAAGCCGTCGAAGTTCCAGCGCTGTTTGACGACCCCGGTGAGCAGCGACTTGTTGCCGTGCATCTTGGCGCCGTTCCAGCCAGAGAAGCTGACCATGACCGATTGGACGCCTGCATCGAGCGCGGGCAGATAGGGCGGGCTGAACAGGTCGCGCAGCCCCGCCTCGCCGATTTCCGTATCGCCCTGATCCTTGCCGTTCCTGGTTCCGCCGTCGCCCAGGAAATGCTTCGCCGTGGCGATGATATGCGGGCCGCGCAGCCAGTCCTTGTCGCCGATCTTCCCTTGCAGCCCTTCGATGAGGGGCGCCGCATATGCCGTCGCGATTTCGGGTGTTTCGCCGAACCCTTCATAGGTGCGGCCCCATCGGTCGTCGCGGACCACCGCCAATGTGGGTGCGAAGGTCCAGTCGAGTCCGGTGACCCGCATCTCGATCGCGGTCGCTTCACCGATACGGCGGATCAGATCGGGATTACGCGCAGCGCCGAGCCCGATATTGTGCGGAAACAGCGTGGCGCCGACGACATTGTTGTGCCCGTGCACCGCATCGCTGCCCCAGATGACCGGGATGCGCGGCAGTGCGCCATTGGGCTGCATCGACGCGGCATAGAAGGCATCGGCTGCGGCCAGCCAATCCCTGGGCGGGGCGTTGTAGCGCCCGCCCGGATCCGAATTGCCGCCATTCAGCACGGAACCCAGATGGTAGCGATGGACATCGGCGGGCGTGACGCTCGCGATATCCGCCTGGATGATCTGCCCCACCTTCTGCTCAAGCGACATCTTCGCGAGCAGATCGGCGACCCGCAATTCGACCGCGGGGTCGAGCGGAACCGTCGGGCGACGCTCGGGCCACATTGCCGGATGCGCCTGCGCCGCATCGTCCCGCGCGGACGCCGTTGCAGCCATGACGACGGGCAAGCTCGCCAGCATCGCCGACGAAAGAAGCCTGAACATAAGCTTGGGCTTACCCGTAGGCACCATTTCCTCTCCCCATATCGTTGACTGACAACGTTTACCGATTCTCTGACAACGTTTACCGACAGCGCTCGACAGATGTCAACCAACTCGCTAGGCGTGCTTCCAGCCGGCGGGACCTATCGGGTTTGTCGCCGCCGCATTGATCTGGAGCCGCGCATTTCCAAGCGAACGACCATCGTTGATGTGGCTGAGGTCGCAGGCGTTTCGGTGAAGACCGCATCCCGCGCGCTGAATGATGCGCCGCATGTCAGCGCGGCGGTGCGCAAAAGGGTCAAAGAAGCGGCGGCGGCGCTGGATTATCATCCCAATATCGCCGCCCAGAGCCTGATCGCCCGGCGCAGCTTTCTGATCGGCCTAACCTATGAACGGCCAAGCCCCTCCTATGTGGTGGAGCTGCAGAATGGGGCGCTCAGCCGCCTGGAGAATACGCGCTACCGGTTGCTTGTCCTCCCCTTCTCGGAGGTCGCCAGGCGTCCGGCCGAGCTGGGGAGCCTGCTTGTCCGTGCCGGTCTGGATGGCGTGCTGCTCGCCCCGCCCTCCTGCGACCAGCCGGAACTTCTCGATATGCTGGAGCGGCATAAGCTGGCCTATGCCCGCATCACGCCGCACCAGGATCTGGCTCGCGGCCTGGTTGTCGTAATGGATGAGGCCGCCGCCGCGCACGCGATCGCCGCCCATCTCCTGCAGCTCGGTCATCGGCGTATCGGAATTGTCATGGGCGATCCGTCCCATGCGGCGAGCGCCGCGCGCATGCAGGGGTACCGGCGGGCATTTGCGGAAGCCGGCGTGCCGGTGGACGACAATTGGGTCGTCACGGGCGATTTCACCTACGAGCTCGGCTACAGCGTCGCCTCGCACCTCTTGCAGCGCACGCCGCCGCCCACCGCCATTCTCGCGCAGAATGACGACATGGCCGTCGCGGCAATGGCGGCCGCCCGCGATGCGGGGTTGTCGGTACCCGCCGACATCTCGGTCGTCGGGTTCGATGATTCCGAGATATCGCGAACCGCGTGGCCACAGCTGACCACCATTCGCCAGCCCGTCCAGCAAATGGCCTGGGATGCGACGGATCGGTTGGTGGCCCAGATCGATGAATCTGCGAACTTGTCGCCCGTTCGCCGGCGGGACTACCCCCACGAGATCCTGGTTCGCGCATCGTCAGCCCCGCCGAAACGATAGCGGCTTGTTCTGCGTACCGGCACGGCTAGCGCAACCATTGCAACCCTTCGCGGACCTTGATCGGGCCAGGATCACCGCGGGATGCTTCCTGCAGCGGATAGCCGGCTCTCCGCGCAGACTACATGCTGTGCCAGATACGACCCGCGATCATGGCCTGAGCAACTTGAGCTCCCTGTTGGCGGCCAAGTTGCAACTTTTGGGCCAGTGACTAGGCCGTAGACTCATAAACGCGGAGCCAAATCCGCATTGAAGCCATCTGGACCATCGCGAGGAAGTTCTCGGCCAGCTTGTCGTAGCGGGTGACGACGCGGTGGAAGTGCTTCAGCTTGGAGAAGAAGCGCTCGATCAGGTTACGCTCGCGATAGAGCCACGTGCTGAAGTACGGTTTCGACCGTCGATTGGACTTCGGCGGGATGTTCGCAAAGGCTCCCTTTCGCGGAGGGACGCCCGGATGCGATCAGCGTCATATGCCTTGTCCGCCACCACGATCGTTCCGGCACCAACATGATCGAGCAAGGCGTCAGCGGCTTGCCCATCATGGCTTTGCCCTGCGGTCAGGCTCAGCCGGATTGGGAGGCCTTGCCCATCGACGACCGCATGGATTCTCGTCGTGAGCCCGCCTCGGGAAAGACCGAGACAATGATCTCGATCCCCCTTTTTGCCGTCGCGGCATGCTGGTGGGCGCGAACGGCAGTGCTGTCGATCATCTGGATGTCGCCGTCGTGAGCGGCGGTGATGGCGTCCATCATCCGATCCCACACACCGGATTTTCGCCACCGTACAAAGCGGTTGTAGCAGGTGGTTCGCGGGCCATAGCGTTCCGGCAGATCGCGCCACGGCGCACCGGAACGTAGCACCCAGAAGATGCCGTTCAGCACGCGGCGATCATCGACGCGTGGTACACCGCGGGGCTTGTTGGGGAGCAGCGGCTCGATCACGCGCCACTCGAAGTCGGTCAGGTCGTATCGGCTCATGCAAAGCCTGAATCACGTTTTCGGAGCCAACGAAAGCAGATAAGCGTGGCCTTCGCGGAGGATGAGCGATGCTGGATGATGCTCATGAAACCTGGCTGCTGGACGAGGGCGATCAGATCATCGAGCAGAAGGCCGCCAAAGGCTATTCCTCTCTCACCCCGCGTGCGCGACTGATCTACTGCGTATGAGCTGCGGACTACGGAATGCGCAATGCGGGCGATCTTACGACCGCCGCCGACCTTCTTGGTTGATGGACAGTCCGCCGCGCACGAACTCGGGCTTCCTCACGCCACTGCTGCTTCTCACTGACATCTGAGGAGCTTGAACGTCAGTATTTCGATCTATTCGACGACATCGTCGCTGAGATCAGGGCCGCCTGATCAGCCCGTTTATGGGTTCACGGCCTAACCAAAAGCGGACGAAATGTGATTGAACTATCGTCCCAGATTTTCGCTGTTGATCCGCCGCACGTCGGAGGACTCAAGGAACGTGGAATACTGCATTGTTTGCCCGGGGCTTCGATCCCTCATCCGATCCCCTGGAAATGGAAGGCCGGCGCCTCGATGAATTCTCTGCCGACGTCGCCTGAAAAGACATTTGCCTGATCGACGCCGAGGTCGAGCCTGCGGATCCTTCCTGTCTCCTTCGTGAAATCGATCTTGTTCAAATCGACCCAGAAGGTGTTCGGTGTCGTCGCCGATTCAAAGAAATAAAGTCTTCGCTTATGATCGAATATGGTGCGCCACCGCGTCGACGAAATTTCGGGCTGGTCGGGCGACGCTATGCCAAGCGGAACCGAGACGTTGCGGATGACGCCAAAGACACTTGCCAGCAACCTGTTCGGATCGCCGGTTTTCGGGATGGCGTTCACGTAGAAGGACGCACGCGCGAAGCGATCCGCCGCACGATTGGTACCGGGAAGAACGGTGGTTCCCCCGATCGACTGCCAATAGGCGTTGAGCGCAAGTTGCTGGTCATAGGTCGGCGAATTGGTCATCACCTGATACTGTCGGCCGTGATGAATGACCTGCTTGCCGTCGATATACTCGATGATGGCGCTATCCCCCGTCGCATCCGAAAGCGACAAATGGAGGGTGGTCAGCCGGTCCTGCCCCGGAACATTGTCGGTCACGATCGTGAAGGGCTCTTTTCGCAGTTCTGCAACCGCGGCCTCGACCGTCGGAAAGCTGTCAAGAACATATTGGGCCCAGGCGGCAATGGTCAGCCCCGGCTTACTCCCTTTCTCGAACTTGGGGTATTCGGACTCGGTGAGCCACAGGACATTGGCGACTAGCCCAGCCTCATTGGCACCATCGGTTGTCGAAACATCGTAACCCGTCGCGACGACCGATCCGTACTTGGCTGTCCAGCGGAAGGAATTGGGCCCCGCCTCGCCGCTGCGCGCGATGCCCCGCGGCAGGATATAGAGGTTCGTTCCGATATCATATTTCCAGTCCATCGAGCGCGCCGTGATGACATGTCCCTTGTCACCCAGATAAACGAGGCGCGAGCAGGCCTGGGTGGTCTGCGGCGTGCCGGCCAACGCGAACGCGCAGACCATCGCCGCGGCTTTGAAGAATCGAATATCGAAAACCATGGCGTCCTCACTCCCTCGCGCCCGAAAGAAACCGGCGTCCCAGTGCGGCGACGGCGAGCAGCGCCAAGCCATTCAGCATGAGTTCGACGCCGAGAAATATTCCGATGATCGCCGACCGCCCGCTAGCGATGTGGCGGTAGACCAGCAGCGCGAGCAGGAGCGAGATCAGCCCCGAAATCAGGAGCGGCCAGAAGCTGGAATCCATCCGGTGTGCGACGCTCCAGCCAAGCTTGGCAAGGCCCGACAGCAGAAGTAGCAGACCCATCAAAATCGTCAGCGCTCGCGCCCCGGCTACTGGGTGAAAAAGGATCGAAAGGCCGAGCGCCAGCGCCGCCGCGGCGACGAGCAGCGATGGCGCGCGGGCGTGCCAGTCGGGTTCGGAAAAACCACTGACGAACTGGATCGCACCCGAAAGCACCAAGGCTAGGGCGGCGAGCGTTACCGCCGCCATCGTCGTCGCGAGCGGGTTGAGGATCGCGAGCACGCCACAGAGCAGCGAAACGCCGCCCGCGAACCGCAGCATCGTCGAAACTACGGGCATAGGCTCACCATCCTCCCTCAATCCCTACCCAATCCCAGGCTCAAAACAGTCGCGCTGCACCCGACCAGCGAAGTCGCTCAATCGACGCCCTTGTATAATCTCCCGCCCTTCATGATGACGTCGAAATTCGCCTTCGGATCGCCCAGCAGATCGATTTGTGCGAGCGGATTGCCGTCGACGAGGAGCAGGTCGGCAAGCGCCCCTTCCTCCACCACACCAAGCGCACCACGATAGGGCGACCGCGGCCCCGACAAGGCAAGGAGCTGGGCGTTGTCGTAAGTCACCATCTTGACGATCTCCGCGGGCGTGAACCAGCTCTTCAACCGCACCAGATAATCATTCTGCTCGGCATTGAGCGCGGGGTCGAACAGGAAATCGGTGCCCCAGGCGAGTTTCACTCCGAGCTTCTTCGCATTCTGCCAGAGCGCCGAATTGTTCGCGAGAATTTCGCGCCTTTTTTCGCGACGCGCGGGGTCGACATTCGGGCTGTCGTCGGAGAGCGTCTGGGTCGACAGCCAGATACCCTTGTCAGCCATCAGGCGGAGCGTCGCTTCGTCGAGAAGCTGGCCATGTTCGATGCACTTCACCCCCGCCTCGATCGCACGCCGCACCGCGCGGGGCGTATAGGCGTGGACCATCACATAGCTGTTCCAGTCCTCTGCCGCATCGACGGCGGCCTTCATTTCTTCGAATGTATATTGGGTAACGTCGATCGGGTCGTAATCACTGGAGGTCCCGCCGCCCGCCATCAGCTTGATCTGGCTTGCTCCGAAGCGCAGATTCTCGCGCGTCGCGGTCAGCACCTCGCTCGTCCCGTCGGCGATGAAATTGGCGCCGAACAGTTCCGACCGCGAAACGCCGCCGCCGAATTTGCGTGACCGCTCATTAGGCATCCGGAAATCGCCGTGCCCACTCGTCTGTGAAATCACCGCACCAGACGGCCAGACGCGCGGTCCGGCAAGTTCGCCCGCATCGATGCGGCGTTTCAATCCAAAGACAGGTCCGCCGGCATCGCGCACCGCGGTGAATCCGCGCAGCAGCATATCATGCGCTTGCTGCCCCGCTGCGGCTTCGGCCTTCTCGGGAGTGAGGTCAGGCGACATCATCTGGGGCATGGTGAGGGCACTGAAGGTCAGATGGACGTGCATGTCGATCATGCCAGGCATCAGCGTGCGGCCGCGGCCTTCGATGATCCTCGCCTGTCCACGTGCCGTCACGTCGCCGCCGATCCGCACGATCCGGCCATCAGCAACCAGAACATTGGTCGGGGCGCCGAGCTGGCCCTTGACGACGTCGAGGACGCGGACGTTGCGGAACAGCGTTTCGGGAGATGCCGCTTTCGGCGCCTGCGCCGTCGCCGCCGCTACGGCAAGTGACGAGATCAGGAGAGTCACAGCCAGTTTGGAGCTTCGACGAGAAAATCGCTTCATTGCCTGTCCCCTGTCCGTTTCGCTATGATCGCCCTGTCTTTTCCAACTCTGATCTGGACACTCTGCACCCGCGTCAAAAAGCGACGGTGGCGCCAAGCAGCGGACCCGCAAGCGCCGCGGTCGTCCGCACGCGCCCGCTCTTGTAATCGACGTAAAGATAGCGATAGCCGCCCGAGAGCCAGATATTCCGGGCGACCTTCACGTTCGCGGTCGCGACGGCTTGCCCGGTGACCTCCGAAGCAGCGCCGAAGCCTCCGATATCGCCATAGAGCAGCAGCGAGAAGCGCGACGACGCCTTGATGTTGAGGCGGGTTGCGAATACCGGGTCGACGAAACTGGCCTTGGCGCTTGCCGTCAGATTGAGCGCGGGCACGGACGCTTTGGGGCGGATCCACCAAGCGCGACCGCCAACAAGTACATCGAGCGATGCGCGCCCCTGTTCGATCGCCCGATAACCGACAAGGGCGGTCGCCGACGTCTGGCGCAGGCTTCCCCCGGCAGGCAAGACCGGAACCGTCGGATTACCCGTCGGCACCAGCCCCTCTCGCGAGGAAGAAGAATGGGTGAGGTCGGCCAGCACTACCAGCCGCTCGTGTCTCACGAGACCGCTGATGAAAAAGGCGGCATCGAGATCCTCCAGGAGTTCACCGAAGCTTTTGTCGACCGTCACGGTCGGCGCAACCGCGCCGGGGCGGAGTGTTCCACCGAAACCGGAAGCCCAGACATAGGGCGTGACCTGGATGGTTGTTCGGCTGTCGTCAGGCTCGGTTTGCGCCAGCGCTGGAGAGGAGAGTGCCGAGAGCACCAACACCATGGCCGCGGCTGCACGCTCAAGCCCGGATCGCTCCACCATCTGCTTTGCCCCTGCCAACCCGTTCGCGAGGCGATCTAAAACCAGGCTCGGCCAAACGGCGGCCGCGACTAGCTCAACGCCTATCCGGACCCAAGTCGCCTTCACTAACCGGCAACGGAAAACTTCAGCTTTGATAAATTTCTATTTTCAACTCAACGTTTGTCAATCGCAATCGCTTCGATTCTTGAGCAAAAATAGGTTTGCAAGGTGTGAACCATTTCGAACGAATAGATCCGTTACTGCATCATCCCTTGCACTAAGCGCCAGCAGAGAGCCTTCCATTGTCCAGGTGAAGACGCTCATCTGACCCTAGTGCTTCCAACGATTGTAGAGCGTCTTGTGCGGGCCGCAATCCTTCGGCGCATCCCGCCAGCGCAGGCCGGTACGATTAACGAAGCTGATCCCGCTCAACACGCGCCGATGATCGTCAATCCTCGGCCTGCCATGGCTCTTCGGAAAATGCGGCTCGAGCGGCGCCATTTGCTCGACCGTCAGCTAGTGCAGGTCGCTCACAATCGGTCTCCTCGCAAAGCCTGAATCAGATCGCGCCTCTCACATCAATGCGTCCTGACCCTAGCATCCGCAGCAGGTCCGACACATCAACGGCACTTCCGTAGGCATGCTGAAGATCGCCCCAACGAGGATCATCAAGGGAAAGCATCGCCCCGCTTTAGCGACTGTCCTTGCGGCATCAATCTGCCGCCCCCCTATCGATTTATGAGTTCGCGACCTAGTGCGAACCGACAGAATATTCCGGGAGATGATTTGAATGAAACAGTTCTTGCTCGCCGCTGCCGCTTGTAGCGCCCTGACGGCGGGCGCTGCCACGGCGCAGTCCGCGCCGGCGCTTCCTTCCGCAACGAGCGCGCGCCTCGATGCGATCTTCAAGGATATCGGCGCGGACGCCCCGGGCTGCGCCATCGGGGTCTATCGCGACGGCAAGCTGCTCGCCGCGCGTGGCTATGGTCTGGCGAATGTCGAACTTCGCGTGCCGATCACGGATGCGACGGTGTTCGATATCGGGTCGGTGTCGAAGCAGTTCACCGCGATGGCGGCGATCCTGCTGGCCCAAGACGGCAAGATCTCGCTCGACGACGATATTCGCCGCTTCATGCCCGAACTGCGCGATTATGGCAGCAAGATCACGGTCCGCCATCTGATCCATCACAGCAGCGGGATTCCCGATTTCCTGAACCTCATGTTCCTGCGCGGGCAGAAAGAGCGTGACGGGATCTCGTTGCCCGAGATTTTCGATCTGATGGCGCGTCAGGATGCGCTGATGTTCGCGCCGGGCACGGGCTTCAGCTACAGCAATACCGGCTATGTCCTGTTGGGGGAAATCGTCGCCCGCGCTTCGGGCAAGTCCCTTGCCGCCTTTTCCGATGAACGCATCTTCAAGCCGCTGGGCATGGCCAACACCCATGTCCATGACGATGCCGGCCGGATCGTGCCCAGGCGCGCCTACGGCTATCATGCCGATGAGAAGAAGGGGCTGACCGTGGGCGGCAGCAACCTCGAAGTACCGGGCGATGGCGCGGTCTTCACCACCGTCGGCGATCTTCAGAAATGGGATGCGGATTTCGACCGGGGGGCCGTCTGGACCCCGGCGGTGAAGGCCGAAATGCTGCGCGTCGCCCATTTCCCGAACGGCAAGCCGGTGGCGACCGGCTCCGGTACGATCTATGCGGGCGGGGTTGGGCTTGGCCGTCATCGCGGGCTGGACGTGGTGCGTCACGGCGGGTCCTGGGCGGGCTATGTCGCCGATCTGGTCCGCTTTCCCAAACAGCGTTTCGGTGTGTCGGTGCTGTGCAACGTCGATTCCGCCGATCCGGCGGCCCGAGCCAACCAGATCGCCGATCTGTTCCTGGCCGCTGAGTTCACGGAGCCGCCGCGCGCGCCGGGCAGCGACGATGACATGAAGCTGCCCGATGGCGCGGTGCCGATTTCGCCCGCACTGCTGGATGCAATCGCTGGCCGCTATCGCAGCGATCAGATCGATGCCGACTATGTGATCCGCCGCAATGGCGCGTCGCTGGTGATCGAGGCCGGTCCGCGCCGCACGCCGTTCGACTTTGCCGCGATGGGGCTGCCGCTGTTCCAGATCGGCGGCGACCGGATCGTCTCGCCGATGTTCCAGCTGCAACTCAGCAAATCGGGCACCCGCATCGATGGATTCGCGCTCGAGATGGACGGGACGGCGCCGGTTCGCTTCGTTCGCAAACCCGACTGATCCAGGGGGAGGGGGAAGGGCGGCATCCTTAGGAGCGCTGCCCGGACCCGGCGGTCTCACCGAGGGAGTTTGGTTGCCGCGTCCCCAACGGGAACGCGGTATCGGCGGCCGCCATAAAGGTTTGAGCGACTACCGGGGCAAGACCGGAATGACTGATCTCGGGGTTATGTCCGTTCGTCTTGAATCGCGGCTATTGGGGCGCGTAGCTGACGCTATTTCCCGAACGGCGCCTTAGCCTGCTCCCGGTCAACGATCTGATTCCATCGATCCGGATCTGCCTTCGCCATCATGCCCTGTCCGGCACGCCACATGTCAGTCCCCAGCATGCGGGCTGCAATCCGCTCGAGCACAGCCCAACGCACTGGCAAGGACCGCGCAACAGCACCCGGGAGAATGGCGAACGTCACCATGCCGGCAACCCCGAACGCGATACGGTTCCTGAATAACTCGCGGTCCTGCTCGGCGATTGAGCGCGACCGCGCAACTAAGGCATGCGGCTGGCGCTTGCATCTATGGCGGCCGTAGCTCTTTCCAGCAAACGCGGATCGTCTGCGCGACTGCCCGCCGCCGCGGTGGCGATCTCATTGCCGAGGCTTTCGGGCGTCAGCTTCAACGCAGGCTTCTCGGACACACGCTGCGCCCATACGCAGACATCCTCCAGCCGCTTGCTGATCCCCTCCAAACTCGGCGCATAATCCGGCTGCGAGGTCCATTCGTCGGTCAAGCGTTCGACCGCCCGGCGAAGCAGGCTGATCTCGGCGCGAAGCTCGCCAGACGCGTGAGCGGCGAGGCTAGTATCGATGCTAGGGGCGCTGTTCTGATCCATGTGACGTGGTCTATCGGCCCAGCCCGCGGCCGCGCGAGAGGCCGAGCCAGTCCTGGATGCTGTGGGATATCGAAGCACCCTCGCGTGCACGGATTCCAAGCTCGGGGAGCCGTTTGCGGATCAACGACTCGGCCTGCGCGACACCCCAGATCAGCACGTCGATCGCACGCGCCAGCTCGCGCTCCACGGCCTCGATCGACATGCCGAGCTGCGCGCCGATCGCCGCCACCTCCAGCCCGTCCAGGTGACGCAACAGGAACACCGATCGCGGCAGCTCCGGCATCGCGTCGAGCCGGGCACCGATCAGCTCCGGGGTCAACTCGGCATCGGGCAGGCGGTCATGCGCCCGCTGGGCCACGGCGCTTACTCGGCCTTCGCCTGCTCCCACACCGTCTCGAACTCGGCGGCAGAGATGGTCATCGGCTCGAACTCGGGATCAGCCGCGATCTCGTCCAACGGGGGCAATGGTTCTATGCCGAGCTTCGTGCTACCGGAGCGTCCCTCGCGATCTGCAAAGTCCATCCGGCCATCGGCATAGACCTCGACCTTGCGGACCTCCCACAGCTCGGGATTGAGTTCGCTGTAGAGCAGCACCGGGGTGTCATCCAAGGAGTGCAGCCACTTCACCTTGACGTATTTCATTTCACTGGAACCCTTCCACTGCTGATCAGCCTGCCCGTGAGATCAAGCGGCACTTCGTTGGGAATAACATAGACGCCAGCGCGGCCCTGCACCGCTCCTAGCCCCGTCGCGTCAATCTCAACATAGTGCGTGAAACGATTACCTTGGAATGGCTGGCCGAGGAACTCCCTCGACAACTGGGCGGGTGTCTTCGTGCCGGGGATGATGTCAGAGACATACTGCCCGTTACCGTATCGGACATCCTTCGTGCCGACACGCCACAGGGACGGATTGAGCGAGCCGCTCTCGGCGATGCCCGCTGCGCCCGCCTCGTTGGTGTAGTGATACAGGACTTGCCGCCCGCCGCTGCCGCCAACGCCTGCTGTCTCTGCGGCAACGACCACATCGCCAGCAATGCCAGGTGAGCGAAGCCGGCCAATCGCGCCGGCTTTGGTGGCCGGAGCAAAGACGGTAGCAACCTCAAGACCTGCGACCGAGAAGTTACGGGTACCACGTTCGATCTGCGCCACGTTGCCGCTGGTCACGTCCGAGAGGGCACCGCTGAAATGCGTTTTGATATCGCTCACCATACCGTTCACGGCGTACTGGCCCGTTGCGACGACTTGAGCCATAATATTGTTGGCAATCGACCCGTGGGATCCAAACAGCGTGTTCACAGCGAAGTTGGCTGTGCCGCCCAACGACTTGATAAGAAATTGTCCCCGTGCTCCGGTGACACCGCGAACCACCGCCGCAGCTCGCGGCATGCCACTGGCTTCCAGAATTCTTGATATTGTCCCACTACGCTGTGCGTTGATGTTGACCTGGTTCGCCGAGTTGATCGCGCTGGATATTTTGCTCGACAGGAATTCCCGAACATATCTGTTCGTATCAAAGCTCGCGATACGCGATATGTTGCTCGCAACCCGCCGCCCCGTGATGACGATATCCTGCCCGTCAAACGAGCCGTTTCCGTCCGCATCGAGCTGTTGACCCGCCCAGTCCCTCGCGCCCGTGACCGGATCGACAACCCACGTCTTGATCGTACCAGTGACCCAGTCTCCCCAGCTTTCGGAAGCATGGGCTGCGAATGAGCTACGGGAAAAGATTTCACTTCCGGGGAAGCTGGCCGCCTTGAGGCGTAGCTTACCGGCCAGCCCAATCTCATAGCCGGAGTTTTGTCCGTCGCCGCCGCGGCTCACCAGCTCTGGCGCCCCCCGCAACTCACCCGCCACGGCGCCGCCGATAGTTGAGCCGATGACATCGGGAAGCGCAGCCAGAATGTTGTCTCCGAAGCTGCTACCAGTGAGCAGGCTACGTGCCGCCGAACCCGCGATTGCGCCCGCGGTACTGGCGACTAACTGCTTGCTCATGTTGGCAGCATTGATGCCGCCATCCCAATCGACCCCGAGCGTCTTGCCGAGGCCACCGACCACGCCGCCGACCGCCGCACCGACCGCGACGCCGGCAAAGTCGAACTTGCTCTGAAGGCCGGTAGCGATCCCAACGCCCTGAGTCAGTGCGTTGCCGAGTGCCCCGCGCACCGCGCCGCTCAGGAACGGGCTACCTGCGATGTCCTTGAGCGCCGAAATCGCGCCCAGCCCGCTACCGATCCCTGCTCCGATCGCGGATAGCCCAACCCCCTTCCAGTTGAACCCGCCCTGCTGGATGCCGGTCGCCAGTCCAAATGCCTGACTCGCCACGCTGCCAACGGCAGCCGCGCCAATCGTGCCCGCGATACCGGCCGCGCTCGTTGCGCCGATCGAAAGCCCGGCCCCCGCCGTGGCTATAGCAGTGCCCGAACCCACAGCAGACCCCAGGCCGAGGTTGGCGAACAGCTTGGCCGCTGGGACACGCAATGCGACCGTCACCGCCACGGCGATTGCCACCATCAGGATTTGCCCGAACACGCCGCATTTGTTGCCCTTCTTGGGCTTTTGCGGGGTTGGGGTGGTGGGGTTGGTGTCGCCGAGGGTTTCGGCGGGGTCGTAGGGGGTGAAGGTCGTCGCATTATGCTGCGAGCGGCTGACACCGGAGGGGATGTGGAGTGTCTGGCCCGTGACCAGGCTGGTGCCGGCGGACAGGCCGTTGGCCTCGGCCAGCTTGTACCACAGGCTGGAATCGCCCCACATCTGTGCGGCGAGGCCCTCGAGCGTCTCGCCGCCACGCACGGTGTAGCTCCCGCCCGCGCCGCCCTGGCTGTGGCTGGTGATGCCCTCGTAGAACTGGTCGAAATCGGCGTAGGAGCTGCCGTAGCTCGCCCCGTTGTGGAACGCGCCCGACCCTTGCGTCAGCTCGCGCCCGTCGACCGAGGACTGGTAGTCGGTGTTGAGCGTGCCGTTGTTGCCGACATAGCCCATCTGCTTGCCGTTGAAACGGTACCAGATCTCCTGCGGGTCCCCGGTGGCGGCATAGTCCTGCTCGTTGCGGCGGAGCACCTGGCCGTTGACATCGTTATGGTAGGTCACCTTGCGCTGGCGGCCGTCGACGATCTCTGCCCTGTCGAGCACGCCCGACCCATTGCGGTGGTAGGTGGTGGTGCCGCTGGTGGTGCCGCTGAGCGTGGTCGAGGCGAGCACTGCGCCGTCGCGCCACTCATAATAGTTGTTGACGGTCGAGCTCGACCACGGGGTGTTGGTGCGCGATACGCTGGTGAAGCTGCGCACCACGGCACCCAGCGCATAGTCGCCGAGGGTCGCGTCGTTATAGTCGCTGTCGTAGTAGTTGGTGGTCGTGCTGGTCTGAGCGATGCCGCCGTCGCGTTGGACGACGGTCTCTGAGCTGACCTGGCCCTTGTCGTTGTAGATGAGGGTCCGGTCGTAAATCGCCTGCCCCAGTGCGTTGGGATCGTTATTCGGGTCGGTTGGCTCGATCGACCAATCGACCTGATGGGTGAGCCGGCCGAGCTGATCGTACCAGTAGCTGGCCTTGAGCGCGCCGGCGCCGGGCAGCGGCCCATCCGGCCTGACCGTGCCATCGCCGTTGTCGATATAGCCCGTCTTGGCGATCCGCACCTCGCGCAGCTGGCCGCCGGACCAATAGGTATAGTCTTCGCGCAGATCCGCCTGATAGGGGGCCTCAACATACTGCCAAGTGGATTCAGGCCAGCCATAAATCTCGGCCCAGGCTTGGCCCCACGCCGTCACCGTGCGCAGTGATTGGACGCGATTACCAGCGGCATCGTAGAGAATATCGACACCTTGGGTGCCGCGGGCGATGCCGCTGCCGGTCTGCACACCCTTGGCGGTGACCACGCGGTTCATGCTGTCATAGCGATACCAGTGATCGGTGGTGGTGACGGTGCCATAGGGCGCGCCATAGGGGTCGAGGTGCCGGAAGCTGGCGGTGGTGCGGCGGATATTGCCGTTGGCGTCATAGGCGTGGGCGGTGCTTGCCTCCGCCGCGGTGGTCGTCCCGGCCTCGACCCAGTTGGTCAGGCGATTGAGCGCGTCATAGGTCGCGCTGGCGTTCTGGAGCGTCTGTCCGCTGGGATAGTACCACTCGTAATATTCGCCGTTGATGAACTGCAGATCCCAATCGCCACGTTGCTTGCTGGACACCTCGCTGACCTTGTTCCCGTTGGCGTCATAGGCGGAGGTCTGGACGGTGAACGCGAAGTTGTGGCCCGGGCTGTGCGGGGCGCTGACGGGGTCGCCATAGCCCGTGGTGATCGTGCCGATCAGGTTGCTGTTGAGCCAGCCATAGGTCGTGGTTTCGTTGCCGGTCACCCGGCTCGCCATTCGGCCCGCGCGATCAAAGGTCATGTTGGCGACATTGCCGCCCATGTCGGTGGTCTGGACGGTGTGGCCGAACATGTCGGCCTTCTCGATGCTGGTCTTGCCGTTGTGATAGGTAGTGGTGGTTGTCCACCCGCCGAATGTGCCGAGGCCGCTGGTGGCGAGGGTGTAGCTCCACTGGTAGCTGGTGGAGGTGGTGTCGCCGCCGATCGCGACCGATGAGATGACGCGGCCCTGCGCGTCATAGTCGGTCAAAGCCTTGTTGCCCGAGCCCTGGAACGAGTTCCATTGCTGGATGCGCTGGCCAAGCCCGTCATAGGCGAAATACTCGGTAAGCTGGCCCCAGCCGGGATTGTCGCGGCGGATGATCTGGGTGACCCGGCCCATGCCGTCATAGCTGTGCTGCTCGTCCTTGCCGAGCTCGTTGCGCAGGATGCGCGCGTCGCCATAGCCGTCGTAGAAGGTCTGGAGCACGCCGCCATCGGCGTGGAATTCCTTCGCGGTCAGCGCTTCGCTGCCGCCATGGCCGGTGCCGGCCAGGAGCAGGCGAGTGGTGAGGTTGCCATTGGCATCGACCGAGCCGATCAGACGACCCGAGATGTCGTAGCGATAATGCTCGGTCGGGTTGACGGTGGAGACGACGCCGCTCTCGCTGGTAACGCTGACCTGCGGCGATACCCTGGTCAGCAGCCGGCCCATGTTGTTGTATGTGAAGCTGGTGGTGTAGCCGCGCGCGTCGGTCTCCGAGAGGACTTCGCCGAACGCGTTGTAGCTGCGCGAGGCGATGATGTCGGTAGTGGTGGAACTGGTCGTCGAGAGATTGCGGCCGGGCGCGCGGGTCTGGGTGACCATGCCGCGGCGATCATAGACGGCCAGCGTTGCGGCGATGCCGGAATGGGCTGTGTCGGCGTTGCCGTCGATCGCGTCGATCAGGTCGGTATAGTTGATCGCGGTGAGATCGACCGAGCCTTCCGACGTCAGGGTGAGGGTCTGGTTGCCGGCCTTGTCATAGGCGAAATATTTGACCACGCCGTCGCCGGCATTGCTGCGCAGCACGCGGCCGCTGGCGTCATAGTCGTAATATTCCTGATAGGCGGCCGTCGCCCAGGGGCCCGCGGTGATGCCGCGGCCGGTGAGCTCGCCATGCGCGTTGTAGCGCATCCGCGTGGCGTCGTAATATTGACCGCTCGCGTCGGTATGGGTCCAGCTGCCGTTCTCGAAGCGCGCGAAGCTCTGCGTGACCACGCGGCCCGCGGCGTCGTGGACGTAGAAGATCGCTTCCCTGACAGTCGTCCCGTTCGACAGCTGGCGGTCATAGCTTTCGGCGACCAGCCGGCCCATCGAGTCATAATGATAGTTGCGCGTGAACCCCGACGCATCGGTGGTCGAGGTCAGCCGCCCGTCCTCATAGGTGTTCGAGGTGGTGCGGTGGAAGAGGGAGCTACCCACTTGGCGGGTGAAGGTAAGCTGGTCGAGTCCGTTGTAGAAATAGCGCAGCTCCGGCGCGACCAGCGCCCCGGTATAGTCGTAGTAGGACGCACGCGTTTCTTTGATCAGGCGGCCGGCATTGTCGTAGGTGTAGGTGGTGACGTCGCCATTCGCCTCGGTCTTGGTGAGCACCTGGCCGAGGGCATTATAGGTGTAGGTGATCGTCGCGTTGCGATTGTCAGCGGTGAGCGTGCCGGTTCCGGTATCGATCGACCACGCCTCGACCCCATGGCGGGTTTCGGTGAGGCGGCGACCGAGCTTGTCGTAGCTGAACAGCGTGACGCGGTCGCTCGCGGTCTCGCCGATCACCGGCGGCGCGGCGGTGGTCGGCGTGCTGCCCTGGATCGCATAGCGGCGCTCGGTCAGGACATTGCCCTCCGCGTCATACTCCCATTTGGTCAGGAAGTTCTCGCGATCGACCTCGTGCGTCTTGCGGCCGAGCTTGTCGTAATAGGAGAAAATGGTGGCGCCGTTGGGATCGGTGGTCTTGATGACGTTCCCGGCGGCGTCATACTCGTAATAGGTGAAGGCGGAGCCAGTCTGGGTGACGAACGCCAGGCCGTTCCAATAGCCCGTGCGCCCGGCATCCTTGTAGCTCGAGGTCAGGCGATTGAGGTTGTCGTAATTATAGTAGGTGTCGCGCGCGGTGCCGCCAGGCAGGGCGAGGGTGCCGCCGGGTGTCGCCGGCAGCGTGACCAGCGTGTCGAAAGCGCGGGTCTGCTTGAGGTTGCCCGCTGCGTCGTAGATATACTGCGTGACCGCGCCGGTCGCATCGATCTGCGCCACCTTCCGGTCGAGATCGTCGTAGTAATAATAGAATAGCGGGCGACCATTCGTCGCATCCTTGGTCTGGATCAGGTTGCCGCGCTTGTCATAGGCATAGGTCTCCACCGGGGTATTCATGACCCCCGACAGGCCGACTTTGACGTCGCCCCCTGTCTTCGAGATCAGCCGGTTCGCCCTATCGTAGGCGAATGCCGTGTCGCGCTGCTCGGGCTGCCCCCATGCCTCGATCAAATGAACGAGGTTGCCGCGAGAATCATAAGAACGCACATTATAGGACTGGTCGGCAACCTGGTTGCCCGAGCTGTCATGGACTGGCGCATAGGTCGTCTGCCAGCGCTGAAGCCCGCGTCGATCATAGCTGTATTGGATGACCCCGCCGAGCTTGTTCTGTGTCTGCGTAAGATTACCGAACGCGTCGTACCAGCGATACTCGACCTTGCCTTCGGCATCGGTGGTGCTGGTGACCCGTCCAAGCTTGTCATAGGCGAAGGTCGTGGTGGCGTCGCTGGCGTGCGCATCATAGGAAGGCAGCGTATCGACGCTGGGGGTGCCGGTCGCCTTGCTGAAGCGCCGCGTGATGTTCGCGATCTCGCCGAACGCGGTGTAGCGGGTCTCGGTGACATAATTTTCGGCATCGCGCGACGAGAGAACACGGCCGTAGCTGTCGTAGTAGTTATAAGTCGAGTTGCCGCGCTGGTCGGTGGTGCGCACGACATCGCCGAATGCGTTATACTGGTAGCTGACCGTACCCGACGCGGCATCGGTCTGCGTCAGGACGCGGCCAAGACTATCGTGCGTGTAGGTCGTGGTACGGTGGAGCGGGTCCGAGACCAGAATGAGATTGCCAAGGCCGTCATAGACGAACTGGGTCAGCGCCTGCTCGGGCGTGTCATAGGCATCATAATGATGCGTCTTCCGGCCGGCGGCATCATAGACATAGATGGTCCAGGTCTGATCCGCGGTGCCGTAGCCCGTATATACATAGGCGAGCTTACCGGTCGCATAGTAGACATAGTCCTTCCGGTTGAACTCGCCATCATACTCCAGTGTCAGGCGACCGGCCGGGTCGTAGTAGAAGAGATTGGTGACATAGGTGCCGCTCCAGGCGTTGAACACATCGGCGATGGTCCAGCTATCGGCGGCTGATACCGCGGTGTCGTATCGTACCGTCTGAGTAACACGCCCCTCGGCATCATAGTCGGTGCGCGTGAGATAGCCTTCAGCGTCGATGGCGAAGCGCAGCTGTCCCCGGGCGTCGTAATAGTTGCGGGTGACGCGGTCGACGGCCGTCGGGTTTGCCGAGGCCCAGCTGTCCATGTCGGCCTGGCTCGGCAGCGACGTGGTGGCGCGCAGCGTCGCATACTGGACCTGCTTGGTGACGCGGCCGCTGGTGTCGTAGCTGAAGCCGGTGACCGCGCCACCAGCGTCGATCGCATAGGCGACGCGCCCGGCGGTGTCGTAGACCGCCCAGCTGGTGCGGTTGGCGGTGTTGCTGGCGGCGCCCGACGACGCGATCGCCGCCTTGACCGCTGCAAAGGTCAGACCCGAAGGGAAGCTGATCGCGGTCGCATAGGTCGTGACCTTGCGCGCCAGCCCGATCGAGCCCCAGGCGACATCGGATTCATAGCCATATTCGGTGACCTGGCCGAGCCCGTCGATCTGATACCGCAGTAGGCCCTGACCGTCATAGACATAGTCCATCTGGCGGTTGGCGGGGTCGGGGTTGGGACCCGTGCTGTTGATCAGCTGCTGGAAGGTACCGCTCGCGCGCAGCGCGGAATCGGTCGCCTTGGCGTAGGCGACCTCCTTCACCTTACGGCCAGCCCGGTCATAGGCCACGCGCGTCAGATAGCCCATGCCGTCGAGTGCACCGATGGTGCGACCATCCTTGTCGTAGAAGACCCGCGCGACGGCATCATTGGCGTGCGCCGGCGGCAGCACGACCGTAGTCGGCGTGGTGGCCTGGAAGGCGGCGAGCTGCGCAGCGGTCAGCTTGTTGACATAGCCGGTCGTGCGGATCAGCTGGCCCGACGCGTCATAGTCGTAGCTGGTGGTCGAACCGTCGCCGTCGATCGCCTGGAGCACGCGGCCTTCAGCATCGTAAACGTGCCAGGTCCAGATATCATAGGCGTGTACCGCGGGGCGGATCGTCGCCACGTCGATCGTCGAATTGGGGTCAGCGACCAAGGCGAGGTGCGTACTGCTCACGTTGAGAGCGAAGCGCGCGGTTGCGACGAGGCGATTGCGCGCGTCGTAGCGATACTCGATCAGGTTGCCATTTTCGTTGACCTCGGCGGTCTTCCGGCCGAGCTTGTCGTAGAGATAGTAATGGGCGACGCCCGACGCATCGGTCGCGGAGCGCAGGCGGCCGTTCGCGTCATAGGCATTGTTGGCGGTGCTGTCGGTGGCATAGGCGCCGCTCTCGGTGACGCTCAGCAGCTCGCCGGCCTTGCTGTAGGTCGAGACCTGCACCAGTCCGCCCGCCAGCGTCACCGTGGTCTGCGTCGCCGCGTCGTTGAAGTAGATGCTGGTGACGCCGCCGTTGAGATCGGTCGACGAGGTCAGTCGCCCGAGACCATCATAGACGAAATGCTCGGTGTTCTGCGTCGCGGTAACGCGGTTCAGCAGCTGTCCGGCCTGGTCGTAGGTGTAGTATTTGTGCGTGTAGCCATCTGCGGTCGATGCGTTTCCATCCGCATACGTCGCGCCATAATGGATCCGTTGGTGCAGGTTGCCGCGAGCGTCGAAATAATCGACCTGGACGTTCTGCATCTTTGTCTTGTCCGGGTTCGCGTTCCACCAGCTGGTGAGCTGCGCGAGCGAAAGGGCCGTATCGGACGAAAGGCCGCTCACATCATAGTGATATTCGGAATAGTTTTCCGACCAGTAGCGCTCGCCATAGCTATTATACCAGTAGCTCGTCACGAGTCCTTCGGCGCTCACGACATGCTTGAGCAGGTTGGCTGCGTCGTAGACGTAGCGGGTGGTGTGGCTGGCGTTCGCTGAATCCCGGTCGGAGCCCATGCGCGTTTCGGTCAACACCTGATTGGCCGCGTTGTAGGTGCGGGTGATGGTGTTTCCGGTCCGGTCGATGGCGGTGAGGACGTTGCCGTTGCCGTCATAGGTGTAGGTCGATGCCAGGCCGGCTGCGTCGGTGACGCTGGTGAGATCGCCGTTGCCGTTATAGCCGAACTGGACAATCTGGGCCGCTGCGCCGGCATAAGCGGGCGGCGAGGCGATCTGGGTGAGCTGGCCCGCGCCATCATAGTATAGCGTGACAGCCTGCCCCATCGGATCGGCGACCGTCGTATAGCCCGCGCCATAGGCGATGGTGGTGGTGCGGGTGATGCCGCTCGCCACGGTCTGGGTGATGGAATCGACCCGGCCGGACCCGTCATAGGTGAAGGCGACATGGGAGCCATCGGTCTGGCTGATGCTCGCGACCAGCTTGGACGTGCCGTGATAGCTGTAGGTCGTCGTATAGGCGTTGCCGTCGCCGACGCTGGCGTCGTTGGGCGTGAGATCGACGGTGACAGTCGAGAGGCGGTTGTACCCGTCATAGCTGTAGCGGGTGCGGGTGAGGCCGATGCCGTGGCTATAGGTGACCAGGCTGGTGATGTTGCTGCCCGACCAGGTAAGCTGGGTGTAGCCGCCATCGGCGGTGGTCACCTGGGTCAGTTTATCGCCGGTGTAGGTGAAGGTGAGGCTGTTGCCGGCTACGTCGGTCTGCGAGACGATCTGCCAGTCCACGCCATTGAGGGAGGTATAGACCTCGGTGACCCGGCTGTCGCCGTCGGTCCAGGTCCAGTTGCCGTTATAGGTGAGCGTGTCGTAGCTGCCCGACCCATCGGTCGCGACATAGGCCGAGCCGTTCCAGCTATACTTTACCTCGGCGCCGTCCGCACCGCGGCGCATCACATAGCTGCCGGCGGTATTGACGGTTCCCGTGAACCCGAACACGCGCCGGTCCATGCTCTGGCGCCAATTGTCGCCATTGTCGTCGCTGAAGTTGCCGAGGCTGTTATAAGTGCGGTTGATGCCGATATCGGGACCGCGGCCGGAGAGGAACTCGTCCTGGCGGCTGATCAGCAAATTGCCGTTGGCGGCATTGAGAAAGATATTGTCACCGCCGCGCCCTTGTGCTGCCGAGCCCAGTAGCCCGCCCCCGCCAATGACGTTCCCCGATCCGCGCTCGAACCCCGTCCCGGCTCCGGTGAAAATGGCAACCATCGCAAATCCCCCAACCGCGTCGGCCGCAAAACCGGCCTTTCAGAGAGGAGATCGAAGGAATCCGGACAGAGTTTAGGAAAATACTTCACGGCGTCTCGCCGGCGCAAACCATCCGTGGCGATCTCCGATCATCGGTGTTGCCCGGCTGAGACTCCAATGTCTGCTTACGCGGTAGCCTCAACCGAGAGCCGCCAGTCCGCCATCGGCCCAGAATCTGCCGGTAGGGAGTTAACGAGCACATGGTCGAAAAACTCAGCAGAACTTCCGTCATGAAATGCTCGGGCCGCCCCGTCCCCGTCCGAAGCTCCAGCTGATGCCGTTGCCGCGAACAATCCCGGATACGGTCTTGCCGGCCTGACGTTCGAGCACCGGCCACCATGGCACGAGCGTAAACTCACGCGATTTTTCGATCAGCGCATATCGACCGCTGAGCATGTCGATATGTCGTCGATAAATGCCCGTCACCTGCCCGCCCGTCTCGGTCTCGGCGAAGGGAATGCCGAGCCCCTTCGACAACTGGGCACCCACGCGCATCAACTCAAGCCGCCGTAACGTCTCGATCATATCGGGTCGATAGCTTACGCCCCCGCCGGATTCCTGTGCCAGCCCCTGTGCGACTAGCCATTGCCGACGGCGTCCCTGCGCTTCACGCACGTCATGACCGAAACCGGCGCCGCGCAACGGCATAGGTTCGGCAGAGATCATTTCGCGATCGAGCCAGCTCGCGGCATCGACGGGGACAAGTTGCTCCAAGGGCTGCGGCGACAGCGTCTCCACGATCACCGGCCGATCTTTCGCGCACGCCGTCTCATAGGCCGCAGCACGGGCCAGATGATCGGGCGCGATGATCCATGTCCCATCGGCCTCGCGCGTGACGCCGTCCGTCAGTCGGCGGATCGCTTCCAGGTGACGAACATGCGCCTCGGCAAACGCCTCGGTCGCAGAAGGGTCGTGTCGCAGGTGCAGATCGACATCGTAGTGGCCGTCATTGGCCGCAGCGATCTCGGCGACGACGCGATCAGAATCGCGCACGCCGAATGCCATAGGCTCGACGCGCACGATCGCGCCGGCGGAATGCACCTCGAGATATTCGCCCTTTCCGACCTCGACATAATGGGTGCGACCGTCAGTCGCATCGACCAGCAGATAGTGGCGATCGTTGAGCTCGTCGGACAAGCCCGTTCGACGATTCTCCCGACAATCGGGCGCACGCCCTCAACCGCTGGATCATAGATGGCCTGATTGGTGAGCGCCCGCACCTGGCCTCGCGCGGCAAAGGCTCGCTGCATGGTCCGGATGATATCGCCGCGCTCACCCATGCGGCGGAGGGTTTCGGCGGTATCGGGTGCAAGCCGCCAATGCGCCCCGCCGACCCGCTCCGCCAACCCCATCCGCTCAAGCTTGCGCAGACGCCCCATTCGGACCGCCTGGTCGAAGGCGTCGCGCCCCGCGGTGCTGACGAGCACGTCCGCATCCGCTTCGCGCAGCAACGCCCGATCGATACTGGTCAGCCGTTCCTGCTCGACTTCGGTGCGCAGCCTTGCCCGGATCGCGTCGGTGGAGCGCGGGCCAAGATCGAGGTCGACCAGTTCGGCGGCGCGCTCTCGCATACCCTCGGTCATATATTCGCGGGCGATGATCAAATCCTTGTCGCGATCGTCCTTCCCCCGCACGATGATACGGCTGTGCGGGTGGCCGGTGTTGAAGTGATCGACCGCGACCCAATCCAGCCTGGTGCCGAGATCCTGTTCCACTCGCTCCATCAGCCGTCGCGTCAGCGGCTTCAGATCATCATATTCGGCGCCATCCTCCGCCGAGACGATGAAACGGAACTGGTGGCGATCGCCCGTCTGCCGATCGAGAAAAGCCATCCCGTCGACTTGATCCGCCTCGGCCCCGTAGAGCTGTCCTCGTCCACAATCGCGGGTCGTGCCGTCACGCTCGATATAGCGGAGATGGGCGCGCGCCGCCGCCCTGCCCTTGCCTGCCAGTTTGACGATGCGGGATTTGGCGATGACCCGGCGCTGGCGAAAGGCCCCATAGACATCGCGGCTGGCGAGCACGCAGCCAACGCCCGCGCCACGTCCGATCCGACTGCCGTCGAAACGGTTACTCCGTCCGCCCGTCGCGCTGCCAGCCTGTGCGAGATTTGCCGCGGCGAGGACGCGATGAAGGAACTTCCGGCCCTGCCCCTTCCCGCTGGCTCGCATACGCCTCAATCGAGGCTCGAGTTCGTCGTCGTCACTCATGGCCGGCTCACTCGGAATCCATCCGAACGCCAGTGTGCGCGTCACCGGCGCCCAGGAAAACCGGTGCCAAATTTCGTCAGGATTGGAGCCGCCTTGCGCCATGCCTGGCACCACCTCCACCAGAGAGGTGCCGGAAATCGAGCGTCAGACTCGAGAATAACGATGTGCAGACAACCGCTTATGGTGCCGGCTCGCAGAGTTGGCACCATTGCTTCATCTTGCCTTACCCGCCCTCACCCTCTCCCCTCAAGCCAAGGCACAGAAAAGGAGACGGCGCCCGCTCGAGCACCGTCCCCTCGCCCCTGCCGGGTCATGCATCGGCAAGAGCCGATCGCGCGTCCGCCTCGCCAGCCAGGTCGCGCCGTCCGGTCATGCCGTGCGCGGCCCCATCGCCATCGACGATCATCGTCGCGACGAACCATCTGCCGTTCAAAAACCCGATGATCCGCACGCGATCGAGCTCGACCTCAGGTTCGCTTTCGCTCGTTCCGTAATAGCCGAGCCAGCGCTCCGCGAGGCGTGCTTCCCAGCAGAATTCGACCGCTTCCGCTGCCAGAAATCGCTGCGCCAGAGCCCCGCCCGCGCCACGCCCGAACTCGATTTCGAGCCCCGCAACCAGCGTCTCCATCACGCGATCCGATACGCATCCAACTTGCTCGAACATGCCCATGGGAACCTCCACACTTCATGTCCTCATCTTGAGGACATCGCTTCGAGGGCGGGCGGCGCGGCGGCTGTCAGGGCCGCGCCGGCTAGCCGGGGCGATGGTTTCGCAGGCTCGCGGCGCTGCCAGCCAGGCGCTTTCGAACCCCGGATGGTCCGTGGCGAAGTAACGGATAGGGTTGCCTGCCGTGATCCTGAACAGGTCGGGACGGCGCCGGTTTCCTGCCGATCCGGGGATCGGTTCGCCGCCAATGCGGGTCTCGACGACATCAGGAACGAGCGGCGCGGCCCTGCCCGACCGCGCCGCTCAAGACGCACTCAGGCGGCGAGGCGTGCCGTCCCGGTTTCGCTTCGCGCTACCTCGACGGCGGCGAGCCGCGCGTGCGCCGCGACGCTGCCGACACCGCCGCGCGCGGTATAGGCGGCGGGCGGGAACGCCATCCAGCGCGGCACCCAGCGCTCCACTTTCGTGCGGCCGCCCGCGCCGTCGAGATGGTCGCGGACGATGCGTTTCATGATGGCGGTCTTCTCGCTGGTATTGGCGCGCGCGACCAGTTCGCCCGCGACCTCGTCGACCAGCGCCTGCGCCACCTCGCGGTCGCGGATGAGGTCGAACAGCGTATCGTCGGCTTGCCACCAGTCGGCCATGTCGATGCCGATCCGTGCGCCCGCCGCCTCGACCGCATCGCTTCCTGCCGCCAAGCTCTCGCCCATCACCACCGCGACGCAATCGAGCAAGGCGGCATCGGGGAGATCGAGCAGACGCAGGAACAGCGCGGTCAGCGCCTCGCCGTCGCCGAACCGCTGCACGAGCGAAGCGCAGTCCGCATCAAACCCGAGCAGATCGAGCACCGCGCGGCGGCGCTCGGCGAACACGGCCTCGGCCGGACTTGCGGCGATGCTCGCCGCGATCGCCGGGTTACGCGTCGCCTGCGGCTCGGGATCGACGCGCCACAGCGGCGACCCCGCAATGGCGTGCGCGACCATGAGGCGCAGCGCGATGCCGGGCTGGGCGGTGAGCGCCGCGCGCGCGCGCGCGAGCTTCCTTGCGGGTCTGATAGCCCTCGTGGAACAGGACTTCGCCATTGCTGCGCAGCTCGACATAGACGCGCCCACCCTTGCGCTTGGCCGCGCGCGCATATTCCCAGCCCTGGAAATAGTCGCCGACCGCGAGCACCACGACATCGCTCCAGCCCTCGGCGAGATAGGCGTCGCGGCGCGCGGCGATAGCGTCGTTCTGGGCTGCCCAGAAGGCATCGGCATCGGCAAAATAGCGGTCCTCGCCGAACAGGTCGGCGATCAACACGCCCTTGTAGGCGTCGAGGTCGAACAATGCGTGGCGCGCCGGGATCGACTGGCCGCCGAACAGCCATGCCTTCAGCTGGTGGCCGACCGGGGCATAGGCCTGCGGATCGTCGCGCAGCGCGAGCCATGCCGCCTGCTGCTTCTTGGACGCCATGGTCAGATGGCGGATGGTGGCGGGGTCGATTTCTTCGGCGCGGTAGAGGGTGCGGATGCGCGGCAGCAGATTGCCGAGCGCGAGGATGAGCCGCACCCCGTCTTCGGGAGTACCGAAGGTCGCGCCGAGATCGGCGGGGTCGCGACCTTGCCTGACCAGCTTGACGAAGCTTTCCCATTGGCTGACCTCGTCGGGGTCGCGGCGCACGACATTCTCGATCAGCGAGGCCTCGATCGCATCGGCGTCGTCGCCGTCTTCAAGGATCGCACAGGGCAGCGGATCGGCATGGCCGGTCTGTTCGGCAGCAAGCTGCGCGGCGCGGAACCGCCGCGCACCGGCGACGACGCCATAACATCCCTCCTCGCCCTCGGGCCGCACCGCGAGCGGCATAATAATGCCGCGCTTGAGCAAGGTCGGCAGGATATCCGATACGTCGGGTGGCTTCTTGCCATGCCGCATGTTGAGCGGGCTGACCGTCAACTTGTCGAGTGGAATGAAGTCGAGTTTCATCGGTCTCCTCCTTGAGCCGGTCCCGGCCTTGCCGGGACCGGCTTCATGTTCGGCGGCGAACGGCCGCCCGCGTCAGCCGCCGCTGGACCTGTCGCGGTCCGGCGGCGGAAGCTCGGCATCGGGCGGCAATGTCAGCGCGACCCGGTTCAAGAGGGTTTCCGCCCAGAGGATCGACCCGGCGCGGCGCGACCAGTCGGTCCAGACCGACAGGCCGAACCGGGTCGCGAAGGCGATGTCGCGCTCGATGGCGAGACCATAGGGGAGCTTGACGCTGGCGATCTCGGCGAGGCTGAAGCTGCCGAGTTCGGGGCAGCCAAAGCCGAGATCGGCAAGGCCGAACAGCGTGTCGCCATCGGTGTCGAGTTCGCTCGCGAGCCATGTCGCGGCGCCCAAGGGGTTGAAGAATTTGACGAGCGGCTTGGGGTCGAGGCGCGGGTCGGCGGCGGTGGCGCGGGCATTGGCGTGCAGCGCCGCGCGCAGGTCGGGCGGGAGCAGGATCATGCCGCGATCCTTTCCGCTTGCGGAGCCTCGAGCGCCGCCGCCTTCGCCTCGCCGCGCAGCGCGAGCAGATGGTCTGCGGCACGCGAGGCAGCGGCGGCGGCGCGGAAGATGGCGCGATTGTCGGCGCGCAGCACGGCGAGCCACGCACCGAGATAGTCGGCATGGCGCACGGTCGGATGAATACCGAGCGCCGCGCAGAGAAACGCCGCGCCCATCTCGGCGACCAGTTCCTCGCGGGCGTATTTGGCCGAGCCTAACGGCCCGGAAAGGTCGCGCGCGAGGCGCGACCCGTGTCCGGTCCAGTGGGTGAGTTCATGAAGCGCGGTGCGATACCAGTTGATCGGGTCGCGGAACGCGCTGTGCGGCGGTACCTGCACATAATCCTCGCCCGGCGCGTAGAAGGCGTGCGCGCCGCCGATACGAAAGTCGGCGCACGACGCGTCGATAATCGCCTCGGCGGCGGGCGCGATGCCGCAGCGCCGCAGCGGCGCGGGGTCGTCGGCGAGACCGGGGCGCAGCCCGTCGCATTGCGCGATGTTGAACACGGTGAAGCGCTTGAGGAACGGCACGGCCTTGGCGGCCTCGCCATCGCGGGCGGCGCGTTCCAGCTCGGACTGGGGAACGAACCGGTCTGCGAAGACGACGCAGGTGCCGCGCTCGGCCTTGCGCACGCAGCCTCCGGCCTGCTGGGCCTGACGGAAGGTCAGCCAGCTTTGCGAGGAATAGCCGCCCGCGACGCCCGCCGCCCAGAGGATGAGGATATTGACGCCCGAATAGCAGCGCGCGGTGAGTGCATTGCGCGGCAGCGAAGGCGCGGCGGCGGCACTATCCCAAGGCTGAACCCAAGGGAAGCAGCCCTGTTCGAGTTCGGCGACGATGCGCTGCGTGACCTCGTCATAGAGGCTGGCGCGCGGCGCGTCTTCGGGATGGCGCTGACGGTGATGCGGCATCGTCTCCTCCTCGCCGCCCCAAAACCAGCATGGCCCCCGGCAGCGGGGGTGGGCGGCGAGCGAGCAAGGAGGCCGGTTCCCAAAGGGGCGCCGGCACCCGAAGGGGCGGAACGAAGAGGAGCAGCCGGGCAAGGCCCGGCTTGCCGGCGGCCCGAACCGGCCTTTGCTGCGAGCGGTCGCCCATCCCCGCTGCCGGCGGGCCGCCAACAACGCCGCCGCGCGAGCGGCGACCGCTGGCCCGCAGGGCATATGCGCCAGCGGGCGTTACCGCATGGCCGAGACCCCTAGGGGGCTCGGTGGCAAGGCGCAGACGCGCCATAGCACGCGGCCGTCCGGCCCCGGACGGGGCGCCGGGCAGTTCAGATACGCTCAACGTGTCAGCGGGTCGGAGACGCGATCACGCCCGGAGCCATCAGGAGCAGATCCCGCGTGGGAGCGGACGGGTGCCGAGCTCAGTCCAGTCGCTTGATGACCAGCGCGATGCCCTGCCCTCCCCGATACACATCGTGACGAGGCCCAGGCGGCCCCCCGACCGCTGGAGTTCGTAGAGAAGCTCGACGGTGTCGATCGCCCGACCCTGGCGTCGAAATCCTGGCATGATCGTCGAGGACACACCCTGGTTCATCAGCTCAGAGACTTGACTGATCACGCAATCCATCTCGCCAGCGAGACTAGAATCCGAACTTCGGCAATTATAGCCGCCGAAAACTCACCCCAGCAGCATCCACTTCCCGGAGCGGCTCAGCGCAACTGCTGTATCCATTCCCACATGTGCTGTTTCATCAGGTCCTCAGCCGGCGACGGCGCGTACTGACCTGCGAGAGCCCGAGCTTCCCGGGGCGTCACCCCAAAACGGGACCGGAAGGTCCGCGCAAAATTGGTCCGCCACGAGAATCCACAACTCTGCGCGATATCTGCAACGCTTCTTCCATGCTGCGTGGGATCCCGCAGCATGGCGTGAGCGAGGTGCAGACGGCGCTCGCGGACACAGGCTGTAAAACCGCCATTCGGTTCCATGAGATAGTAAAGCTTGCGGCGCGATATGCCGAGGCGTTCCGCGACGCCCTCGGCCGATAGCTCCGGATCAACCGCCCGATCAGATATCAGACGATGAATCTGGGCAGTCAGAAGGGGGTCTACGACATGGAGGCTTCTCTCGGGCGCGTCCGTATTGAGGACCGCCGCCGCCATCGCCAATGTGGGAGCGACGAGCGATTCCGCCTCACTGACGCTCATCACCGGGGCGGCGGCGAACAGGCCGATCAGGTGATTGCGGAACAGCGCGACCAGGGGCGCCGAGCCGGAGATGAGCCTAAGATTCTGTTCGTCCGGAGCCCTGAGGAGCGGTGCGAGCAACCGCCGCGGAACCGTCAGGTTGAGGCTGTCAAAATCGCTTGTGCAGGTCGCATGGGGTTGCGCGAGGTCAGCGATGAGCAAGTCGCCCGGGCCGGCCTCCGCGCCTCCAGCTCCGTCGCGAGAACCATGCCTGCCGGATAGGCAGAACTGCAGGGTGTAATGGTCGATTCCGTCCCGCCCGATCCGCGCCCGAGACCGATCGAAAGTCTGTGCAAGGCAGCGATAGGCGGTAACCACCACCTCGCCGAAATGGTAGGCTTCGGCGCGAGCCTGAAACGCAGCATGATCGACGCAGAGACGAACGTCATAGATCGCATCCATGCTGTCCTTCCAGATCGCCAGCGCCGCTTGGCTTGCGAGGCTGGTGCTGTCGAACAGGCTGTGGGGAATTGAGTGACCTGCTGGATGAACGTCCGTCATAGCCTCGCCTCCCCGTCGCTGATCCAGCCGAAGCCTGGACGGCGCTGGCCCGAATTCTAGCGCGCCAGCTCCTATCCAGCCAAGGATATCAAAATACATCAAACCCTCCGGACGGCGCATGGCCGCCCGGAGGGCCCGGTCGGGCTCAGGAACGAGGGCCCGACCGCCGAAGTCAGGCCGTCAGAAGGCGACCCTGAAGACTCCGGTGACAGCGTGATCGACGCCGTCGCTGCCGAGAACGCCGCCATAACCCACGCCGAACCCGATGCGGGGCGTCAGTCGCCAGCGCGCCTCCAGCCTGGCCACCGCAGCGTTCTCCGACTGAGCGGCGCCCAGGACTTCGAAGACGTCGCCGCCTTCGAACCGGTGACGCCCGACCGGATCGACATCGCCCCAGTTCCGCTGCCAGCCGGCCATGCCGCGGACCGAGAAGGAACCGCTCTGGGCTGTCTCGAACCGGATACCCAAGGTCGAGATCACCGCTTCCTCGTTGATCTTCTCGCCGGACAGGGCGGCGTCCCCGCCCTTCTCAACGAAGGCGTCGCTCTGCGCGCGGACCGCCGCCACACTGGCGAAGGGTTCGACCCAACCCCCGCTCACGGGCACGCGATAGCCGGCCTCAAGGAAGCCTTGCAGCACCGACCCATCGTACTTCGCTTCGACCGCGTCCTGGAATCCCGGGAAGGCGATGGAGCGCTTGGTCTGCGTCACTGTCCGGGCATAACCCAGGCCGGCCGAAACCCGCCAGGCGCCGAGATACACACCGCCATAGACCACGCCGTGGATGCTCTCGACTTCGCCTCGGCTGGCGCGACGATCGACCTCAACCTCGGTCTTCATGACCCCCAGGGCGGCGCCGATCGTCGCCGCTCCGCCGACCGAGCGGTCCAGGCCCACCATCATGCCGCGTCCATCACGGTCACCGCGGGCGGCGTTGAAGTTTCCGTCGCTGACGCCGCCGCCTTCGAACGCACGGGCCCAGATCGAGCCCGAACTGTCGGCGTCGGCCAACCGGTCCAGCACCGCTTCGCGCGGAACACGGCTGTCCTCCACCAAGGCCGTGCGGACGGTCGCATGGACCTCCCCGGACAGTTGATCGAAGGCGCCCCTAGCGACCTCGTCCGAGGCCAACATCAACAAGGCATCCTTGAGCGGATTGCCAGCCTGGAGGCTGTCGGCGCCGCCGGCGGCAGCCTTCTGGTTCGGCGTCAGCCCCGCCTCGGCCAGCGATCGGAGCTGACCGAACTCCACATAGGCCTGGGTCGCCGTATAGCCGTCGCGCAAGCCCGCAAACGCGGTCAGGTAGACGTCGTCGAAGTCAAAACGGCCGGTGACACCCTGCTGCGCCTCAGCGACAACATAGCGATGATGAAGCGTCAGCGCGCCGACCTGGTTGAGCGCCAGTTTGGAGCCGGTCTGAATCTCCAGCGCCCCTTCGGTGAGGAAGACATCGGAGGCCACGCCGCCGAAGTCTACGCCGAGCGTCGAACCCGCCTGGAACACCGAGGCCGCCGAGGTCAGCAGCGTGTCGCCCGCGCCGCCGTCGATCAGCCAGAGCGAACCCCCATTGTCGAAGCGCTCAAGGCCGGTCCAACGCGTGGTTTCCGCCGTGAAGGCGTCGCCGGCCGCAAAGATCAGGCCACCCGCGAGGTTTATCACCTGGTCGCCGGCGCCCGAGAACAGGCTCTCGCCGTTGCTGGTGTTCCAGACGTCGGCGTTGCGCAGCCGGGCGCTGTCGCCCCATAGCTCTACCGTACCAAGCAGCACGCCCGCGTTCTCAAGCGTGATCGCGCCGCCCGAAGCGCGCACCGCCCGGGATGTTGGCAGATCCTGATCTCCGCGGATGCTGCCGAAGTTGCCCATGATGATATCACCGCCGGTCAACGAGGAGACATTGATGCCGGCGTCAGCGCCTTGAACCAGCCCGTGTGTGGTGATGCTGGTCAGACCCGCGCCCTGGTTCAGGGCAGAGATGCCGTTCGCGGCGCCGACAGCGTGCATGGTCTCGATGACGAGGTCGCCCGTGTCCTGGCCGTTATTGACGGCGACGCCGTCCTGCTGATTGCCGACCACCCAGCCAGTCGAACGGACGGCCGTGTCGCCGCCGCCGAAATTGTTGACCGCAATACCGTTCTGACCGCCGGTCACGGCCGAAGCGTTTACCGTCGTCCCCGTGCTCTGGGCGCCGGCGTAGACGCGGATGCCATCCCCCCCGGCGCCGATCACCGACGCCGACGTGTTGACCGTGGCGACGCCGGTTCCGGTATGGCTGGCCGAGACCCCGTTGTCGCCGGCCATCACCGTATCGACATCGATGCGCAGGCTCTGGCCGAGTTGGCTGCTCGAGACGCTGACGCCATCGCCCTGAACCGTGGTCACAACGCCTTCGGCGACCACCAGGGTCTCGCCAGTTCCTCCGTTGTCGACGCTGATGCCCGCCCCGTTTGCCTGAACATTGCCGGTGAAAACCGTCAGGCCGCCAGCGGACGCGCCGTTGTCGACGCTCAGGGCCGTGCCTTCGGAAACCAGATCGCCCGTCCGGATGAAGGTGTTGGAACCGCCGTTGTTGATCGCGATGATCGCCGCATCGACGCCCGAGACATCGGCGACGTCGATGAGCAGTTCGCCTGAGCCCGTTTCGTTCTCAGTACGAATGCCGATCTCGTTGGAAAGGATCGGACCCGCAGCGCGGAGCACCGTTCCGCCGAGCCCAGAATTGTCGATGCGGACACCATAGTCATTGCCCATGACCGCTTGCAGATCCACAGTGACGTAACCAGACGACGGTCCCGCCTCGACCCAGACGCCGTCCTCCTCCTGGCCAACGACGTCGCCGGCGGCCGCTACCACGATCCCGCCCGTACCGGAGTGATCGACCTTCAAGCCCCAATCGCGGCCTATGACGTCTTGAGCAGCGGTCACACTGACGTTCGTCGCCTGAACGCCGGTCCGTACCGAGATTCCGGAGCCCTCTTGGCTGACGACTGTTCCGTCGGCACGAACGTAGACAGACCCATTGCCCTCCTGGGAAGCACCGATGCCGCTGCCGTTGTCGGCTCGAACGTCCTGGGTCCAGATCGAGATGTTCCCGGCGAGAACGTCGTTGAAGGCGCTCACGCCGCTCCCTCCTGCGACCATGCTTCCCTCAACCGTAATCGAGGTGTTACCCGTTCCCTCGTTTGCGACCGAGATGCCGGTGCTGCCGGCCATGACATTGCGGGTGATGACGGCGATGTCTCTCGCCGTCGTGGCATTGTGCGTCTGCAGGCCAGTGCTCTGTGAGTAGACGTCGCGGGTCCGAATGAAGGTGTCAGACGTCCCGTAGTTGTTGCCGAAGAAGGCGGGGTCCACCCCGTAGAGGTCCGCAACATCGACGAACAGCGCGCCGGAGCCGACTTCGTTGGTGACCCGGACGCCAAGAATGCCCGAGATGGGGCCCGTCGCCCGGATGAAGGTGTCGCCGGTTCCTCCGTTGATGACGTTGACGCCGCGGCCGGTGGCGGTGACGCTTTTCAGATCGAGAGAGACGTCGCCTGTCGAGTCCGGGCCAGCCGTGACCGAAACGCCGCGCGTGCTGACGCTGGTCACGTCGCCGGTCACTTTCAAACTCACGCCGCCCGGACCGTTCTGGTCGATCTCGATGCCCCTGTCCTGCGCTCGGACCGACGATAGCAGGAGGTTGACGTCGCCCGTGCCGATGACCCGGACGCCGTCGCCGCTCGAGTTGTCGATATGGCCGTTCCAGGTGACGTTGATGTCGCCGCCATTCGCCGTCGCGAGGCCTAGGCCCTGCAACCCGAGATCGGAATCGATCTCGCCGTTCGAGACGATGATCAGGTCGCCCAAGTCCGAGGAGAAATATGCGCCGCCGCCAGCCAGACGCGAACCCTCGATATCGATGTAGCTGACGGTATCCTGGCCGTTCACCTCGAAGCTGGATCCACCCCCGTTCGAGATGGTGTCGACCGTGAAACCGGGTGTGGTCGTGATCGAAACGGTCGGTCGATTTATCGTCTGGGTCGAGTCCAGCGATCCCGAGCAGGTGAAAACATTTGCCGGATTCTCGACGCACTGGGCCTTGGCGGGAGAAGCCAAGCCCACGAGGCTCATCGAGCCGACCATCAGCGCAAGGCCGGACACGGTGCGATGCAAAGTCGAAGCACGCCGGCGGCGCGATTCAGGGGGAAGCGAATGAGTAAGCAGCGAAGCCATAGTGGTGATCTTTCGTTCCTGATTGGGGGCGCCGCCCCGGCGCGATCAGGTTCGAAAATTCCCACGAACACGGCGCTACGGCGGACGCGGCTCATGTTTAGGCAATCGCCGTTCCACGTAGAGTTGCACCGACCGTCACCGAACGTCGCTGTTTCCATGCAACCGTTGCACGATGCCCGGCACCATTTTCGTGCAGTCGTGGGTCCGCATAGTTGCTCTGCGATGCGGAAAGAGCCGGATTCGGACGTGCTTTTCCGATGAGGTGAGCATTCCGACGATGCGTGCAACCCCACGCAAGTTGGCCCCTTCCTCGGCACAGTTGATACGTTCTTTGCACTCAGTGATACATCCTCCGCGATCGCGGGCGGGATGCTTGCATAGGGGGCGTCCAGTCGGCTCCAAGATTACGAAGGCCAGCTGGCCGGGCCGCAATCACTCCGCCACCTCAGGCGCAAGGGACGCTATCCTTTTGCTCAACGTCCAACTCCTGCGCTGTATGATCGCCGAGTTTGAGACGGATGTCTGACGACTTCGCACAACGGCTGACTTTGGCGCTGAAGGCTCTTTCGATGAGCCGCGGCAGACTGGCCTCGGAAATGGGCGTCGACAAGTCGCTGGTCGGACGATGGGCATCGGGCAGCGTGCGGCCGTCATCTCATAATCTGGAGCGGCTGACGCATTTCCTGGCGAAGAAGCAGCCAGGCCTGACACTGCTGGACTGGGATCGCAGCTTGCCCGAGTTCGCCACGCTGTTTGGCGTGGCTGCCGCGGTCGAGGCCAAAGCAGGACACGGCGCAGGCCTTTCCGGAGCGCTGCGAGCCATGGTGCGCAACGCAGTTGATTCGGATTTGACCGCTTATGAGGGCTTCTGGCGCACCACGCACGCCTCGGTGTTTCAACCCGGGCGCTTCTGCCAGCAACACGGGATCATTCGTATCGAAGACGACGAGTTGCACTTCGAACTCGGCGCGGACGGCATTCGCTACGGGGGGTCGATGTCCCCCGTGGAAGGGCAGGTGTTCGCCATCGCGAGCGATAGCGTGCGCCAAGTACCCTCCTTTCTCATACTGAACGTCGTACCCATGCCCAAGATCGTTCTGATGGACGGAATTTTGATCGCGGCCAGCAGCTCTCTGCGCATACCCTCCGCCTATTCGATCATCTTCGAGCGGGTTGGGGATCTCTCGGGAAATGGAGCCGCCGATGACGCCCATGCCGCGAGTTTGATGCAACGGCCCGAGTTCGTCCACGACGACGACGTAGCAGAGGTGGTTCGACAACATTTGCTGCGCGATTTCGGCCCCAGGGCGGCCCGAGAAGGCGGGGAGATGATGCTCACCGCGGCTCTGACGCCGCGGCTGGCGCAAATCATGGCGCTATCCCAGGCTCAGGTGGCTCAAGTTTCAACCGCAAACAGCCGGTCGCTCGTTTCCTTGCAACATCGACGCTGGGTGCAGCGCAGCATCTCCAGCTGAGCGTCGATGATCTACAAGCCGACCGGCAACCTGCGCGCGATCCGGATTCTCTGGGTCACACGAAGATCGAATATACGGTCCCATATCTCGGCGTCGATATCGAAGATGCCCTAATCCTCGTAGAGCGAACTGAGATTTGACGCTGGAGCGGCCCATCTGAGCCCGAGATGGGCCGCTCCAATATCGAACGGGCATGCGCCCCAATTTTGGTCGTTCAGCGTATCATCTGCGGTCCTAAAGCGGTCGTTCAGTTAGCGCCAGCCCGCATCCCGAGCGGCGCGCTCCGCTGCAGGACCGAATGGATCGCCTGCCATCATCGCCTGTGCGTCGGCCATCATCGCCGCGGCCGGGGAGCTGGCCTGGCGATAGGCGCCCTCCTGCCGCGACATACCGCCATACAGCCGCTCGATCCGCCAAGCCTTGCCGTTGGCGCAGGCGATGCCGCCGGTCGCCCCGGATTCGAAGGTGCGGCAATAGCGCTGCGCGCGGTCGCGGAAGGTGACGCCCACGCGGACGGCCGCCTCGGGCGTCGGCGCCGAGGCGAGCTGCGTATCGAGTGCGCGCGCGACCTCGCCGCTCGCGATCGCGGTGCCGCCATGCATCGCGATGCCGCCCGTGTCGCGCGGCAGCACCAGCGGTCCGGCGAGAAAGCCCGCGATCAGGCTCGCCGCCACCGCGCCGAGCCAGAGCGACCGCTCGCGCCGAGCAGGTCGGGAAGGGAGCAGCACGACCCTGGCAGAATCGCGCAGCGCGGTCTCGACCACGGACGGAATCGGCACGGCGGCGATGGGATCGAATGCCGCACGGAGCGATGCGGTAAGCTTGCGGTGCTGCTCGACCTGCGCCGCGAGGCCCGGGTGGGCGGCGATCGCCTGCTCGACGCGCTTGGCCGCGATGGGATCGAGTTCGCCATCGGCATAGGCCATCAGCGTCTCGGGATCGATCGTCATGCCGTTTCTCCCAGCCGCGCCATCAGCGCCTCGCGCCCGCGCACCAGACGCGAGGTGAGCGTGCCCATCGGGATCTCGAGGATCGCGGCCGCCTCCTTGTAGGCAAACCCCTCGATCACCACGAGCGCCACCGCCTCGCGCTGCTCGGGCGGCAGCGCGCGCATCGCCCTCGCGACGTTGCCCAGCTCCACCGTCATTTCCTGCCCGCCGTCCGCGCCGACGATCTCGCCGGTCTGCGGTGCGACGAAGGTCTCGCAGCGGCGCGTTTCGGCGCGGATGGTGTCGATCCAGAGGTTGCGCATCAGTCGGTACATCCAGCTGTCCAGTCGCGTTCCCGGTACCCATTGATCGCGTTTGAGAAGTGCGCGCTCGACCGATGCCTGCAGGAGGTCGTCCGCATCTGCCGAGCTGCGGGCGAGCGCGTGCGCGAAGCGGCGCAGCCGCGGCAGGTGAAGCAGCAATTCGTCCTCGAAACGCAATCCGTGAAAGCCTCTCGCTTGCGGGGATGAAACGGACGCCGCCATGCGTTTCATCCAGCATGACGCAGAAAAATCGCAAGTCTAGGATGCGGGGCATGGGCTGGAGCGCGCGCATGGCGACAATCGGCGCCGCGGGCACATTGCTGTTCGCGGTGCCCGGCGGCGCGCAGCTGCTGCCGCAATTGCCGCTGCCGGTGGGCGGCGTGGTGGATCGCGTGACCGGAACGGCCGGGGACCTCGAGCGGACGCTCGACGACGCCAGCTCGCTGGTGCGAGCGCAAGTCGCGCGGACGCGCGATCTCGTCCGCCGCCATCCCGACCGCATCGCGCTCGACCCCGAGGGCAATGCGGTCCGCGCGCGCGAACTGGTGATGCTGGACGCGGACCGGGCGGCGATCGACGCGGCCGCCGCGGCGGGTTTCCGCCTGATCGAGCAGGTCGAGCTCGGTGAACTGGGCATCGGCTATGCGCGGTTCGAGACGCCGCGCGGAATGGCGATCGGCCAGGCGCGGCGCAGGCTGCACAAGCTCGCCGGTGGGCGCGAGGTCAGCGCCGATGCGCTCTATTTCGCGAGCGGGAGCGGCGCGACGCCTGCCCCGCCCCTCGCCCCCGTACCGCCGCAAGCTGCCGCAGCCGGGCGGATCGGCATCATCGACGGCGGCGTGCGGCCGGGCACGGCCGGCCTTGCCGCGCAGCAAGGGTTCGCCAGCGGCGCCCCGCGTGCGAACGATCATGCCGCGGCGATTGCCTCGCTGCTCGCGGGCGGCAACGGAATCCGCGCGAGCGCGCCCGGTGCACGGCTCTATGTCGCCGACATCTATGGCGGCGATCCGGCGGGCGGTAACGCCGCGGCGATCGGCCAAGCGCTCGCCTGGATGGTGCGCCAGCGCGTACCGGTTGTGGTGGTGAGCCTGACCGGGCCGCACAACCCGCTGCTCGAGCGTGTCGTCGGCGCGGCACGGCGGCTGGGCACGGTGGTCGTCGCCGCGGTGGGAAATGACGGCCCGGCCGCACCACCCGCCTACCCGGCTTCCTACCCACAGGCGATCGCGGTGACCGGCGTCGATGCGCGGGGTCGGCCCCTGATCGAGGCGGGACGCGCGCGCAAGATCGACTATGCCGCCCCCGCTGCAGACCTGCTCGCGGCGGATGCAACGGGCCGGGCGAAGCGGTTGCGCGGCACGTCCTATGCCGTTCCCTTCGTCGCAGCGCGGCTGTCGGCGCATCTCGGCAGCGGCGGCATCGACGCCGCGATCCGCGCGCTCGACCGCGAAGCGCGCGACATGGGCAAGCGTGGTCCCGACGGGCAGTTCGGCCGCGGGCTGGTCTGCGGCGATTGCGCAACCCGCCCGCGCTGAAATTCTTGGGATTAAACCTCTACTCGCATTCGTTCCCCGATGAAGCGCGCCGCAAAGCCAGGCGTGCGGATGAAGGAGGAAGCGATGAAGACCCTGTTTCTTTCGGCTGCTGCGGTTGCGGCCGTTATCGTTGCGGCTCCCGCCTCGGCGCAGCTGCTGGGCGACGGTGGCGGACTGACCGGCGGACTCGGCGGCTCGCTGGGCGGCACGATCGCCCGTCCGATTGGCGGCACGCTCGATCGCACGATCAGCCGTCCCCGCGTGCCGCTCGATCAGCTCGACGCGCCGGTCGAGACTACCACCCGCACCGCCAAGCGCGCGCGCGGCTCGGCCGAGGTCGAACGCAGCCTTGACCGCCGCAGCGGTAAGGCGGCCGCCAGCAGCCGTGCCGATGGCGGCATCGGCGGCACGCTCGACAACCAGACCAGCGCGCTCGGCCGCAGCGTCGGCCTGTCGGGGAGCGGCGACGCGTCGGGTGGGGCATCGGGCGGCGCATCGGCCGACCTGGTCGGTACCGACGAGGTCCGTGGCTTCACCCGCCAGCTTCGCGATCGCGCGGGCAACACCGTGACGACCGCGCGCGGCACCGCCGCGGGGGCGGCCGAACGCACGCGCGGCGTCGTAGGCCGGGCCCGCGATACGCTTGGCAACGCGGCGGGCGGTCTTGGCGGCTCGGCTGCCAGCAGCGGCTCAGGCAGCGGGGCCACGGGCGGCTCGGTCGGTGGCGGCAGCGCCTCGGGCTCTGCTTCAGCGGAAGGCGCGGGCACGCTTTCGGCCGCAGGCAATACCGCCTCGGCGCTTGAGCCCGGCGCGCGAGTCGAGGATGCCCGCGGGCGCCTGATCGGCAAGCTCCAGCGCGTCAACCGCGACGCACGCGGCCGGATCGAATCGCTCGACGTTGCGGTCGGTCCCAAGGTGGCGACCCTGTCCGCGAGCAACTTCAGCGCTAGCGGTGACGTGCTCGTCTCGGCGATGAGCAAGGGTGAGGTGAAGGACGCCGCGCGCGCAGAGTGACCGGCACCGGTGGGCGCCCGGCGGCATGCCGGCCGGGCGTCGCCTTTGCCGTCCAATTTGTACGTGGCTAGCCTGGAAGCGGCTTCGGCGTCGTATTCGACGACGGCTAAGCGCCCTCATAGCCGCCGTTCAAGACGAGCGAACACAACCCCAAAAGCAGTCATTCCGGTCTTGACCCTGTAGTCGCTCCAACCTTTATGGCGGCGGCCGATACCGCGTTCCCCTCGGGGGCGCGGGAGCCATCAGTCCGGGGTTCATCGTGCTGTTTCAATCGCTTTCGCTTCGCGCCGCGCCGCGCCGCTGACGCTGGTCGCGCTGGTTCCGCTTCAGGCCGGGATGGCGGGGGCAGAGGCGCAGGAGCATCATGGCGAGGAAGCCGAGGAGGGCGAGGAAATCGTCGTCCAGGCGACGCGCACCGGGCGGCGGGTGCAGGACGAGCCGATCCGCGTCGACGTGATCAATCGCGAGGAGATCGAGGAAAAGCTCCTCATGACGCCCGGCAACATCGCGATGCTGGTGAGCGAGACGCCGGGGGTGCGGGTGCAGGTAACCTCGCCCGCATTGGGCGCGTCGAATGTGCGGATGCAGGGGCTGAAGGGCCGCTACACCCAGATCCTCGCCGATGGGCTGCCGCTCTATGGCGGGCAGACGCCGTCGATCGGGCTGTTGCAGATTCCACCGACCGATCTGGGACAGGTCGAGGTGATCAAGGGCGCGGCATCGGCGCTGTACGGGCCGTCGGCGCTGGGCGGGGTAATTAACCTCGTCTCACGCCGTCCGGGCAATGCAGCGCAGGGCGAGCTGCTGCTCAACGCCACCACGCGCGACGGACAGGATGTCACCGGCTATGCCGCGACGCCGCTGGGCGACGGGATGAGTGCATCGCTGACCGCGGTGTATAGCCGTCAGTCGCAGCAGGATCTGAACGGCGACGGCTGGGCAGAGATGCCAGGCTATGCACGCTGGACCGCGCGCCCGCGGCTGTTCTGGGAGGGCGCAACGGGGACGAAGGCGCTGCTGACCTTTGGCGCGATGACCGAGCAGCGCGAGGGCGGTACGGTGCCCGGCCGCACAGCGCCCGACGGCGCGCCTTTCGTCCAGGCGCAGCACAGCGAGCGCTTCGACCTCGGGCTCACCGCGCAGACGCCGCTGGAGGGTGTCGGCACGCTGTATCTGCGCGCGTCGGGGGTGACCCAGTCGCACCGGCACCAGTTTGGCGCGGCGACCGAGCGCGACCGGCACCGAACGGGGTTTGCCGAGGTCTCGCTGGGGGGCGAAGCTGGGAAGGCGAACTGGCTGGTCGGCGCGGCATTCCAGGCCGATGGCTATCGATCGCGCGCTGCCGGCGTTCGACTATAGCTATGCCGCGCCCGCGCTGTTCGTGCAGGGCGAGAACGAGGTCGCCGAGGCGCTGACGCTGGCGGCGAGCGCGCTGGGACGCGCACAGCGAATATGGTTCGCGCGTCAGCCCGCGGCTGTCGGCGCTGTACCGGCCCGGCCCGTGGACGATCCGCGCATCAGTCGGGCGCGGCTTCTACGCGCCGACGCCGCTGGTCGAGGAGATCGAGGCGAACGGGCTGTCGCGCGTGGCACCCTATGCGAAGCTCAAGGCCGAGACCGCCAATACCGCGTCGGTCGACTTCGGATATGCGAACGGGCCGATCGAGGCGAATGTCAGCCTGTTCGCGTCGAACATCGACCGCGCGGTGCAACTGCGCGAACTGAGCGCGACCCGCGTCACGCTGGCCAATGCCGACGGGCTGACCAAAACCCGCGGGGTGGAGGTACTGCTGCGCTATCGCTGGGAAGCGTTCACGCTGACCGGCAGCTATGTCCATATCGATGCGACCGAGGCCGATCCCGATGCGGCGGGGCGCCGTCGCGTGCCGCTGACCCCGCGCAACACCGCCGGGCTGGTGGCGATGTGGGAGAAACACGGCAAGGGGCGGATCGGGGTCGAAGCCTATTACACCGGCATCCAGTCGATCGACGACAATCCCCGGCGCACGCGCAGCCGGCCCTATGTCGAGTTGGGGCTGATGGGTGAGCTGGTGCTGGGCAAGGTGAGCCTGTTCGTCAACGCCGAGAATCTGCTCGATGTGCGCCAGACGCGCTGGGACACGGTGCTGCTCCCGCAGCGCGCGCCGGTCGGCAGCTGGACGGTCGACGCATGGGCGCCGAGCGACGGACGAGTGATCAACGGGGGGATACGGTTCCGCTTCGGCGGGGCGTGACCTGACCCGAGCGCAGCTCGGCGAGCGCCTGACGGATGATCTGCCACCCGCCCGAGATGCCGAGACCGGCTAGCACCAGCGCGACCGCGATGTCGGGCCAGGCCGTGCCGGTGCCGAACACGCCGAATGCCGCGGCTACCACGGCAATGTTGCCGATGGCGTCGTTGCGCGAGCAGATCCAGACCGAGCGGCGATTGGCGTCGCCCTCGCGATGGCGCCAGAGCATCAGCGCGCAGACGAGGTTGGCGACTAGCGCGACCACCCCGATGATGCCCATCGTCTCGGCGCCGGGTAGGGTGTTGTTCATCGCCATCCAAACCGTGCTTGCGAGTACCCAGCCGCCAAGCAGCAGCAGCGACCCGCCCTTGGCCAGTGCCGCACGGGCGCGCCAGCGGAGCGCGAGGCCGGAGACCCCGAGGCTGATCGCGTAGTTGGCCGCGTCGCCAAGAAAGTCGAGCGCGTCGGCCTTGAGCGCTGCCGAGTGCGCGGCGACGCCTGCGACGATCTCGACCGCGAACATCGCCGCGTTGATCGCCAGTGCGGTCCACAGCACGCGGCGCCAGGCGCGATCTTCAGCCTGGCCAACCGAAGCCTCACCTCCACCGCAGCAACCGCCAGCCATGTCGTAACCCTCGAAATCAACGGACGGACAGCTATATGGAGGCTGTAGTAACTATAGGGTCAAGACCATCGCATTGACGATCGGCGATCTGGCCAAGGCGACCGGTACCAAGGTCGAGACAGTGCGCTATTATGAGAAGATCGGTCTGCTGCCCAAGCCCCCGCGTACCGGCGGAAACTAGTGGGATTATGGCCAAGCCGAGCTTGGGCGACTGTCGTTCATCGGCCGCGCCCGTGACCTCGGGTTTTCACTTGATCAGGTGCGGGCGCTGCTCAGGCTGTCCGACGACAGGAGCCATGATTGTGCCGGGATCGACCGGATCGCCGAGGCGCATCTGCTGGAGGTCGACCGCAAGCTCGCCGACCTCAAGGCGCTGCGGCGCGAGCTCAAGGCCGTGATTGATTCCTGCGACGGTGGTATGATCGCTGAGTGCCGGATCGTTGAGGCGCTTGGTCCAAGGGCTGCTTAGCGCCCTCATAGCGGTCATTTCACCGACGACTGAAGGCCCCGCGAGCTGACGTTCAATCAGCCTACTCTGGTTGAGAATCGAAGTTGGCTCGGAGGCCTTGCTCTACCTCGACGAACAGCTGGCTGGTTTGCTGCGGTATGCGCCCCTCGCGCTTGAACGCATCAATTTGATCCTTGTCATCCACCTCCCCATCCGCTGCGCGGTTCGACAATCGTCCTGACATGGCGGACCGCCGATCAGCAAGCTTGCGGTCTGACTGCGCTTTCAGGACGGTCGCATAACCATTGGCAGCTTCGCGGATCACAGCGGCAATGCCTTCCAGTGTGCCTTTCCTGATCAGCCACGGCGAAACCACCAGCCAAGGCAGAACGATCAGCCATTCGATCATCGCGCTCGCTCCACAACCATCACCCTCCCGTGCACCGCCAGTATCGGCGCTCAAAAATCGAGTGATTCGAGCATGGGCGCGGCCCTATTGTCTCGCGTGCAGACTGGGCTGGGAATCCCGATCTCACTTTTGTGGAAGTGCGACCTCTTGTGGTTTTCCGAGTGCCCGACTCGAATGGTCGTGACCTATTCGGCATTCCGCCGGTCCCTCAGAAGAGATTGAAGAACACTTGGCGCGGCGGACTCCCGATCAGGTAGTTCAGGGTCACCCCGCGTCGCTCTAATGAGCTTCGCGCGCCCGTTGAACCAAGCTGTGACCAAGCTCGCCAGGCCGTCAACAGCACGCCGCCCGCCAGCATGAATGGTATCGCTTGAGATAGCATAAACAAACCCACCCACGTTCAACACTCAGTCGGCTCTACCTGCCCCGGATGGGGTGGTTACCGCCGTCAGCGCACAATCGTGCTTCGTTTCGTGGCAGGCGGGCCTGTTTCGATGGCCCTGAGGCATTGTGCAGGGGTTCTCGCGCCCGTCAAAATGCTCGCGGGGTTTATCATGTGGACGAGAGGCGCGTTATAGCGCCTTAAGTCTCGATTGTTGGGCGCATGGCAATTATGCGCCCTCATTGCTGCCATTCAGTTCGGTCCCGTGAAAGCCTGAAAGCGGTCTTTCGTTTAGCACCGACGAAGCAACTCCGACGCATCGAAGCAGACCACGGATGTTCCTCGCCCTCACTAGCTCTCGACCAACAGACAGCTGTCGCTTCGCATGGCTCGCTTGAGTCAGGCCCGCCTGCTTTCATCGGCCGACAACATCCGCACCCTCGACCGCGTCGGAGGTCATATCACCTGACATTGGTGATCTTCGATATTGCGGCCGGACGAACGTTGGACGGCTCTGGACCGAAAGCAAAGCGCCGCTAGGATCGGGCGAATGGGGGACGAATCTCAATCCGTACCGGCGCTCGAGCCGCTAACCTATCATCGTGTGATCGTCGATCATCTCCGCGAGCACGAGCCTGAAATCTGGTCTTGGGGCAGATCGCGGCAAACGCGCGAGGAACAGGTGCAGGAAAAGCGTTCCTACCTGCTACGCGAAACCTACCGCCTCGACGTGACAGCGCATCCTTGACGCGGTTCGCGGCGAGCGGTCAAGCAGGGCAATGTGACAACATGCCTTTCACTCGAAGAAGCACGACGCATTGCTCTTGCAGCGCAGGGGTTCGGCATCCGGCGCTCCGAACAGCCAATCGCGAACCATGTGCGAAGGACACTCGATCGCCTCGGGCTCTTTCAGATCGACAGCGTGAACGTGCTGACCAGGGCGCACTATCTGCCGGCCTTCTCACGGCTGGGATGTTACGATCATGCGATGATCGAGCGTGACGCTTGGGGCCCGAAGCGCCAGCGGCGTATGTTTGAATATTGGGCGCACGAAGCCTCCCTGCTCCCGCTCGACCTGCATCCCCTGCTGCGCTGGCGGATGGCCCGCGCCGAACGTGGCGAGATCGGTTACCAGGGATTGCGGCGGTTTGCGGTCGAACGGAGAGCCGAAGCGCAGGCGGTACTCGATCGCATAACCGCGGAGGGACCAATGGCCGCCGCGGACTTTGAAGACGGGTCAAGCAAGAGCGGATGGTGGGAATGGAGCCACACCAAGCACGCATTGGAATGGCTGTTCTGGGCGGGCAAGATCACGACCGCCACGCGCCGCGGGAGCTTCGCGCGGGTCTATGACCTGCCCGAGCGTGTGCTGCCCAGGGCCATTCTCGATCTGCCGACCCCGGATGCGGCAAGCGCGCAGCGTTCATTGATCGAACGCGGCGCCCGAGCGCTGGGCGTCGCAACCGCTGCAGACTTGCGCGACTATTATCGGCTCAAGCCCGAAGAGGCTGATCACGCCATCGCGGCCGAGGTGGAAGCGGGAACGCTAATCCCGGCCCGCGTCCAGGGCTGGAGTCAGAAGGCGTGGCTGCACCACAAAGCCCGCCTACCTCGCAGCGTGCGTGCCGGGTCATTGCTTGCCCCATTCGATCCCTTGATCTGGGAGCGCAGTCGCACCGAACGCCTATTCGGATTTCGCTACCGCCTCGAAATCTATGTGCCGCCGGACAAGCGCACCTACGGCTACTATGTCCTGCCCTTTCTCATGAACGAGGCGCTCGTCGCGCGCGCAGATCTCAAGGCCGATCGCCAGGCCGGAATACTGCTCGCGCGTCGCGTGACCCTTGAGCCCGGCGCGCCTGCCGAGACCATTGAGCGACTGAATGTCGAACTGGACCGGCTCGCTACATGGCTTGGACTCGCTGGCGTTCGAGTTCGCGAGATTGTTCAGTTATCCTGAGCTCAAGATAGCCGACCGCGGGCCGGCCGGGCGCCGTCCCGAAGTCGCCAGCGTTGGCGAATTTCAGAAGGCCAGACTGAGTGCGACGCGTGCCCCATGCTCGCGTGCACCGCTGCCCAGAAGGCCGCTATAGCCGATACGCAGGCTGAGCTTCTCGGTGACATCGGCGGTGACATTCACGTTCGCTACAGCGGCAAAGCGATCGATCGTTGCAGAGCGTATGTCGAACGCCTGGCTTGGGGCCGCTGCCAGTGCGATCGCCGGGCTCGGTGCGCGGTCGCCAAAGGCAGCGCGTAGCCCGACATTCCCGCCCAGTCGGATGTCGCTCGTTTCTCCGCGGACCAGCGGCACCTCGCCACGCAGGCCCAATTCGCCGATGCCGAGCACGCTTTTCTGCGTGCCCACCATCAGCGTCGCCGGCCCGCCACGCTCCACAAAGCGACCGAAGGTCACCCGGCTTGCGCTGCCGGCCAGATAGTGTTCGACAAAGCTGTTCGCGCCGGTCTCGAACCGGTAGCTGAGCTCGCTGAGGGTCTGGAGCATCACCCCCCGGGCCTTGCCGCGCACGCTGGTGATGAGCCCGGGCACCACGATCGTGCGCTCTGCCTTGAGGTCGAGCACCGAGACCGTCGCGGCGGTACGGACCCGCCAGCCGCCGATTACGGCACCGGCATAGACGCCGCCGCCCGTCCACTCGATCGTCGCGTGGCTGCCACGCGCCGGGGCGGGCACGGTGATGCTGGTATATTGGCCCAGTACCCCGGCACGCCATGAGCCCTCCGCGGTCGCATCGCCGGTATCGATGCCCATCAGGAAGCCCTTGCGGTCGATGTCATAGCCGGCGGCGTTGCCATCGCTGCTCACGTTGCCCCAGCTGCCGATCGCCTGTCCCCAGGCGCTGTTGCCCGAAAGCCCCATGGCCGCGGCGTCGCCCAGCCGGCTCACCACCGCTTCGCGCACCACGCGCTCGTCCTCAAGCGCGGCGCGCGTGGCATCGGCATAGATTTCGCCGGAGAGCTGATCGAGCGCCGCCGGAATTGCGGCCGGCGACAGACTGTACAGCGCGCTCAGCGGGGTCGGATCATAGCCGCCGGTCATCACCGCCGCATCGATGCGCCCAATCGTGCTCGCCTGATTATAGGTGAGCGGCACACCGGTGCCGAGCACCGCCGAGAGCTGGTTCGGCGCAAGGAACAACTGCACCTCGTTGGCCGTGTAGATGATCTTTGGACGGTAGATGAGGCCGAAGCTGCTGAGGTTTGCGACGGTGAACGTGCCGCTCACCCCGGCATCGGCGCGGAGCAGCACATAGGTGCTGTTGAACGCATAGGTGCCGCCCAGATTGATGATTTGCAGCGTGCCGCCCAGTGCCGCCGTTCCCGTTGCCTGGATGCGGTCGCTGCCGCTGGCGTGAACCTCGGCCGCGAACAGCGAGCCCGTCTGGAACAGGACATTGCCGGTGACATTGAGGGTGCCGACGCTGTTACCCGGCGCGATCGTGCCGCCGCTCTGGGCGACGAGGCCGCCGGCCGTGCCGGTGCCGCTCAATGTCGCGCCGTTGCTCACTGTGATGACAGAGCGCGAGAGCAGGCCGTTGAGCGCCAGCCCGCCGCCGATCACGTTCGTCGGGCCCGTGAAGGTCGCGCTGTTGCCGACCAAGTTGAGCATGCCAGCGCCGGTCTTCTCGAACGCGCCCGCGCCCGAAAGGCTGCCGCCATAGGCGCCGGTGCTGGTCTGGGCGAACTCCAGCGTGCTGTTGATCTGGATCGCGCCCTGAAGCGAGGCGGTGTCGCCGCGCAGGCGCCCGGTCGAGACGAGTGTGCCACCGGTATAGCTGTTCGCGCCGGTCAATGTGGTTGTCCCGGCGCCCGCCTGGACGAAGCCGCCGGTGCCCGACACGGCGTTAGAGAGCGTCACCGCGTCGCTGCGGCTGACCACCAGCAGGCCGTTGTTGATGATCGCGCCGGCAAGCGAGCCGGCGGCGCCGCCGGTCCCGATCTGCAGCGCGCCGCCCGAGATGGTCGTGCCGCCGCTGTGAGTCGCCGTGCCGGTCAGCACCAGCGTGCCGGTGCCGGTCTTGGTCAGGCTGCCGGTCCCGGAGACAGTACCGCCATAGGACGAATTGCCGTTGCCGTTGCCGATCGTCAGCGCACCGGTACCCAGATTGATCGCGCCCGCTCCGCTGAGCGTCTCCAGCGATACGCCGAAGCCGGCAAGATCAAGGGTCCCCGTCCCGTCCTGTTGCAGCGCGGCGATCGTTGCGGCGCCGGTGAAAGTCGCCGCGCCGTTGTTGATCATGCCGTTGCCGATCGTGCCGGCCAGCGACGCAGTGCCGTTGTTGAGCAGTCCGCCAGCAAGCGTGCCGGTGCTGGTGAGCATAGCGTCGTTCCGCACCATGCCGGCCACGGTGCCGGCATTGGTGAAGTTCGCCTGATTGAGCACCGCGCCCGCGAGGCTGCCGGTCGCGCTCACTGCCAGCGTGCCGCCCGCCACCGTCGTGGTGCCGGTATGGCTGTTTGCGCCGGTCAGCGTGACGCTGCCCGTGCCGGCCTTGATCAGGCCGCCGCTACCGGTGATGCTGCCGCCGAAGCTGGATATACCGCCGCCGTTCAGCGTGAGCGTCGCCCCGCCCGTAAGGACCGTGCCCGCCCCGGTAAGGCTGCCGATGCTCGTGCTGAAGCCATTCAGGTAGAAGCTGCTGCCGGCCGTCTGGGTCACCGTTCCGATACCGCTGGTGCTGCCGACCAGGCCCATGACGCCGTTGTTGGTCACCGCACCGGTCAGTGTGCCCGCGATCGCGGCGGTTCCGCTATTGCTCAGCCCGCCCGCCAGCGTGCCGGTACTGTAGAGATCGCCGGTGTTGGTCACCAGGCCGTTCACCCGTCCGGCATTCTCGAAATTCGCGTTGTTGTGCACCGCGCCCTGAAGTTCGCCGGTGCTGGCGAGCATGAGCGTGCCCGCGCTGATCGTGGTGATCCCGGTATAGCCGCTGGCGCCGGTCAGCGTGAGCGTGCCGGTACCGATCTTGGTCACATTGCCACTGCCGCCGATCACGCCGCCAAAGCTGGTCGAGGCGTTATTGCTGCCCAGAGTAAGCGTCGCGCCGCCCAGCGTCACGGTGCCGGCGCCGGCCAGGCTGCCGAAGCCGGTGTCGTGGCCGTTCAGTTCGAATCGGCCCGTGCCGCTCTGCGTCACCGCGCCGATGCCGGTGGTGACACCGGTCAGCGTGATCGTGCCGCTGTTCGTCACCATGCCGTTCAACACACCGGAGACCGAAGCGGTGGCGCGATTGTTCAGCCCGCCGTCCAGCGTGCCGGTGGAAGTCATCACCGCATTGTTGGTCACCAGCCCGGCGATCGTGCCGGCGTTGTTGAACATGCTGTCGTTAACGACGGCTCCCGCAAGCGATCCGCCAGCCGTCAGGTTCAGCGTGCCGCCCGACACCGTCGTGACACCGGCATAGCTGTTCGCGCCGCCCAGGTTGAGCGTGCCGTCCCCGGTCTTGGTCAGCCCGCCGCTGCCCGAGATCCGGGTGTTGATCGTGGCATCGACGCCGTTGAACACGTCGACCACCGAGAAGCCGCCGGTCGTCGCCAGCCCGTCCGCCGCGGTCGTGCCGGCGATCGTGTAGCCACCGGTGCTGAAGCGCAGTTCCTGGAACGCCTGCGTACCCTGCACGGCGATATTGCCGCCCGACGCGCCGCCGAACACCGCAACCTGCCCGCGCCAGCCGTCATTGACGGCGTATCCGGTCGGCGCGGTCCAGTTGGTGCTGGCCCCACTCCACACGCCACTGCCGCCATCACCGCCGGCCGCCGCCGAACTGCCAGCCAGATCGCCGCCATCCCAATATTGGATCGCCTGGGGGCTGCTGGCGAAGAGCAGGTTCACCTGCCCGGCGATGTTGGTGAGCAGGGTGGGCGTGTAGCCGCCGGGCAGCGAGCCGAACAGCAGCCCGCTATCGGTCAGCGACCCGCCATAGTTGAACAGCCGGTAATAGCCCTCGCCGAAGCTCGGCTGAGCGATGACGTTGAGCGTGCCGTCGAGCGTCAGGTTGCCGCCGACATTGACCAGGTCGTTATTGGCTCCGCCGGGCGTGCCCGCCTCGCCCAGTTCGAAATTGAGGATCGTGCCCGCGCCGAGGGTGAGGTTGCCGGCGATGTTGAGCGTACCCGGGCTGTTGCCGGGATTGAGCTCGGCACTGCCGAAGGTGAGGTCGCCGTGGAAGGTGCCGCTGCCGCTCAGCGAGCCGCCATTCAGCGTCATGCTCGCGCTGTTGTTCACCACGTCGCCGAAATTGCCGTCGAGAACCAGCCGGCCGGTAGCGACCGTGACGGTGCCGGTGAAATTGTCGGCGACGGTGTTCGAGCCAGCCAGCGTGACCGCGACGTTGCTTGCGGCGGTGTCGACGATGACGCTGCCTGCGCCGGAGATCGTGCCGCCATACCTATAGTCGAGGCCATTGGCGAAGGTGAGCGAGGACGGGCTTCCCGAAGCCTCGAACAGGACGTTGCCGGAACCGAGCGTTCCGTTGCCCATGGTCAGCGCGACTCCGCCGCCGATCCGCGTATCGCCATAGCTGTTGGCCACGCCGAGCGTGAAGGCGGTGGCGCCGCCGCCCGACAGGCCGAAGTGCACGGTGCCGCCACTGATCGCGCCGTTGAAGGTCGTGCTCGAACCATCGACACCCTGCAGCGTCGCCATGCCGTTGCCGTCGACCCGAATGGCGTTGCCGATCGTGATCGGAGACACGCCCTGGACGTTGCGCAGGCGCGTACCGTCCGCCAGCGTCACCGCGCCGTTCCCCAGCGCCTGCCCGTTGTCGAAGCCGAGCGATCCGCCCAGTACCGCGGTGCCGCCCCAATAGCTGTTGGTGCCGGTCAGGGTCGTCAGACCAGTGCCCGACTTGGTGACGCCGCCATTGCCCGAGATCGTGTTGCCGAAGCTCCGGTCGACCGCGGCGTCGAACGCCAGCGTCGCGTCGTTATGGACGTTGCCCGCGCCGATCGAACCGCCGTCCGCCAGCCGCAACGTGCCGCCGAGGATCTGGGTGGGGCCGCCATAGGTGCTGACACCGGTCAGGGTGAGCGTGCCCGTGCCGGTCTTGGTAAAGTTGCCGCTGCCGATGATCGTGCCGGCAAAGCTGGCGTCGCTGTTCCCGGCGCCGACGAAGAGACCGCCAGCGCCCAGGTCGACCGAGCCCGCACCGGCCAGCGCGCCGAAGCTGGCGGTGAAGCCGGCCAGGTTGAATGTGCCGCTGGCTGCCTGCTCGAACATGCCGTTCCCGAAGACTGATCCGGTCAGCGTCACGGTGCCGTGGTTCTCGATCAGCCCATCGGCTTGGCCCCGCAACCGCGCCGTGGCGCCGGCATCGTTGTACAGGCCGCCGCGCAGCGTACCGGCGCTCTCGAAGGTGGCGTTGTTGATCACCTGGCCGGTGACCGCGCCGAAGACCCCCACGATGAGCGTGCCGTCGCTGACCGTGGTCGGGCCGGCATAGCTGTTGTCGGCGTTGAGCGTCAGAATGCCGGTGCCGGCCTTGGTCAGCCCGCCATTGCCCGAGATCACCCCGTCGAAGTACGAACCCCCGTTGCCGGTGACGCTCAGGGTGGAGAATCCGGTGTCGATGCCGCCCGATCCGGTCAGCATGCCCACCGCGAAATCGGTGTTGAGGGTGAGCTGGCCCCCGGCAGCCTGATCGAAACTGGTAGCACCGGTCAATGGACTATCGACGAAGAAGGCCCCGGCATTCTGGACGCCGGCATTGAGCGTCCCGGCTGCGTGGGTGACGCCGCCGCTGTTGTTGATCAGCGCCAGCAACAGGACCGAGTTGATCGAACCCGTTCCGGCGAGGTTGAGCGTGCCGCTATTGGTGACATAGCCGCCGAGCGCGCCGTTGAGGTTGAAGGTGGCGCCGGTCGCGACCGTAACGTCGGTGTTGAATGCGCTGGTGTCGGCGAGGGTGAGGGTGCCCGCATCGACGTGGATGGTCGGGGCACTGATGCTGGTGCCGCGCAACACCTGCTCGCCCGATCCGGTCTTCACCAGCAGTCCGGGGCCGGTGATCGCGCCGCTATAGTCGGCGAAGGGGATGCTGCTCATGTCGACGGTCAGGGTTGCGCCGCCGAACCGGATGTCGCCGCCGGCGCCGTTGAGCGCGCCTACCGTGGCGTTGAAGCCGGCCAGATCGAGCAGCGCGCCCTGCACGCTGTTATAATTGGTGATGCCGGTCGCCGTGCCGGTCAGCGTCACGATTGCGCCGCTCTGCGCATTGGCCAGCTCGCCATTGACCTGGTTCTGGATCTGCGCGGTGCTGAAGTTGCTGAGCGATCCGTTGATGATGCCGGTGCTGGTGAAGCTGGCAAAGGTCTGGACGGGCCCGTTGATCGTGCCGCTGTTCTCGATCGTCGAGAAATTCTGGATCAGGTCGGCACTGAGGCTGCCGGTGCCGGTGATCCGGAGCGTGCCGCCATTGACCTGGGCGATCGCCTCGAGCGTGGGGTTGTGGCCGACATTGATCGTGCCGCTCAGGGTCAGCGTGCCGCTGCCATTCTTGGTGAAGTCGGAAGTGCCGCCATCGGGGCCGGTGATCGTGCCGCTGAACATCGTGGAGGCGTTGTTGTAGCCGACCTCCAGCCGGCCATTGTTCAGCGTGATGCCGCCCGCGCCTTCGAGCGAGCCGGCCCGAGTGGTGAAGCCGGCCAGATCGAAGAGGGCGCCCGACTGGACGTTGAGCGCCGACTGATTGCCGATCGCATTGTTGGTGCCCAGCCGCAGCGTGCCCGCCGCGATATCGGTCGCGCCGCTATAGGTGTTGGCGGCGGAAAGGACGAGGGTGCCGGTGCCGGTCTTGTCGAGGCCCGCCCCGCCCTGAATGACAACACCGATATCGGCGGTGACGCCCGCGCTCACATCGATGATCGAGAAGCCGCCGGTCGTCTGCAACGTCGCGCCCAGCACGGGGTCGAAGGGACGCAGCACATAGCCGTCCGTTTCGAACCGAAGCTCCTGGAAAGCGTGGTTGCCGTCGACCGAGATAGTGCTGCCGGCCACGCCGGCGAACACCCCGACCTGATTCTCCCAGGCACCGTTGACCGCGTAGCCGGTCGGGCCGGTCCAGTTGGTGCTAGTGGTGCTCCAGATGCCGGCGCCGCCATTGCCGCCGGTGGCAGCCGAGCTGCCGGTCAGATCGCCGCCATCCCAATATTGGATCGCCTGCGCGCCGCCGAGGCGGAGATTCACCTGGCCGTTGATGTCGGTAAGTACCTGGGCACCCAGCCCGCCTGTGATCGAGCCGATGGCGAGGCCATTGTCGGTGAGCGTACCGCCATAGTTGATCAAGCGGTAATAGCCGGGGCCATAGCCCGTGCCCCAGCCGATGGTGTTGAGCGTCCCGTCGAGCGTCAGGTTGCCGCCGACATTGACCAGATCGTTGCTGGCTCCGCCCACCACGCCGGGCGCGCCCAGTTCGAAGTTGAGGATCGTGCCCGCGCCCAGGTTGAGGTTGCCGGCGATGTTGAGCGTGCCCGGGCTGTTGCCGGGGTTGAGCGCGGCATTGCCAAGGTCGATGCTGCCATGGAATATCCCGCTGCCGGCCAGAGATCCGCCATTCAGCGTCATGCGCGCGGTGTTGCCCACCACGTCGCCAAAGTTGCCGTTGATCACCAGCCTGCCGCTGATCACGTCGACCGATCCGGTGAACTTTTCCGTGCTGGTGTTCGATCCCGTCAGCGTGACAGTATTCGCGGGTTCCGTCTCGATGCTGACGATACCGTTGCCGATGATCCTGCCGCTGAAGCTGTAGTCGGCGGCGGTCTGGAAGACGAGCGCGGCCGGCGTGGTCGGGTCCGACGCCGCGGCGTCGAAGGTGACGTTGCCGGTGCCGAGCGTGCCGTCATAGACGATCAGCGCGACGTTCGGACCGATCCGCGTATGGCCGTAGCTGTTCGCACCGTTGAGCCGGAAGATGCTGCCGGCGAAGGGCGCCGAGATGCTGGTCGTGAAGTGGATATCGCCGCCGCTGATCGCGGCGTTGAGGTCGGTGTTGTTGCCGCCGCCATCGAAGGTCGCGGTGCCGCCCGGCGCGATCTGGATGGCGTTGTCGATATTCAGGCGCGCGCAGCCGCAGGCGGCGTTGAGCAGGGTGGTGCCGTTCGCCAGCTTGATCAGCCCGGTGCCGGCCGCGAAATCGCTCCCCAGGCCAAGCGTGCCCGCGGTGACGTTGATCCCGCCGCTGCCGGCCCCTTCCTCGTTGAGATCGTCGAGCAGCAGCGTGCCCGATCCGACCTTGGTCAGCTCGCCCTGAAGATCGAGCGCGCCGATCATCTCGAGGGTGTAGCTACCGGTGTCGATCGTGCCGCCGCCCGACAGGATCGCCATGTCGCCGGAATAGCTGTCCTCAAGCGCCTTCAACGTCGCGCCATTGTCGATCTCGACACGCTGGCTGGCGCCGAGCCCGAACTGGCCGACAGCAAGCGTGCCGGCCTGAACCGAGATGTTGCCGACATAGGGGCCGGTCATCCCGTTGAGATTGTCGCCGCTCAGCGTCAGCGTGCCCGCGCCGAGCTTGGTGATCAGGCCGTCGCCCGCGATGCTGTCCGCGACGGTGATGTCGTCCGAGCGGTTGAAGATCAGCGTGCCGCCGCCGATGACGATCTGGCCGGTGCCGAGTGCGCCGGTGGTGCCGCCATCGCCCACCTGAATCGTGCCGTCGGGATTGAGGATCAGCGTGCCGCCGGAATAGCTGTTGTTCGCGGTGAGGATCAGCTTGCCGGGGCCGAACTGCCCGAGCAGGCCGCTGCCGCCGATCGCGGTGGCGAGCGTGACGTCGTCCGACCGGTTGAAGGCGAGCATGCCGTCGGTGGTAATCGAGCCGGTGCCGAGCGTGCCGGTGGTGCCGCCGTCGCCGACCTGCAGCGTGGCGCCGGCCGCTACCGTTGTGTTGCCATAGCTGTTGGAGCCGGTGAGCGTTGTGATGCCGCCGCCAAAGGTATCGGCGAGGACCAGGTTGCCGCCGCTGATCGCGCCGGTCAGCACCGTCTGATAGCCGCCGGCATCGATCGTCGCGGTGCCGCCCAGCGCGATCTGGATCGCGTTGGTCAGCGTCACTGGGACACAACCACATGAAGCGTTGAGCAGTCTGGTGGTATCGGCCAGCATGATCGTGCCGGTGCCGGCCGCACCATCGACACCAAGACCGAGAATACCGGCGGAGACGACGGTCGTGCCGGTATAGCTGTTGGCTGCGCTGAGGATCAGCGTACCGTTTCCGATCTTCTCGAAGCCGCGCGGCGATGCGTCCTGAGAAATCACGCCGCTTTGCGTAGCGACAGCGCCGGCCTGAACTTCAAGCTGTGTGCTGTTCGACGCAATGTTGATGTTCGCTGTGTTGTTGGTGCCGTTGGCGTAGCTGATCACCGAGCCGGTGGTTGTGATCGTGTTGCCCGACCCGCCTGCCGCGCCCGTTTGGCCGATCACCAGCCTGCCGGCCAGGGTGATCCCCCCGGTCAGGTCATTGTTGCCGAGCAGCGTTAGCGTCCTGCCGCTGCCGACAGCGATCGCGAGGTTGCTGGTGATCCCGCCGCCGCTGCTGCCGAAACTATTGGTGCCGCTGACCGTGATGCTGCCGCCGCTCGATGCGATGAGGGTGCCGGTGCCAGTGATCCCGCGCGCCAAATCGAAGCTGTTGCTGCGCAAATCGAGCGTTCCGCCGGCCAGATCGACGCCGCCCGAACCGAGCGCGGCAGCGCTTCCCATCGACAGCGTGCCGGCCTCGACGCGCGTTCCGCCCGTATAGCTGTTGGTGCCGCTTAGCGTGAGGATGCCCGTGCCGCTCTTGATGAGCATGCCGCCGCCTGAAATGGCGTTGCCGAGCGTCAGGTCGCTGTCTTGACGGAAGTTGAGCCTGCCGTCGACGATGCGGATGTCGCCGCTAAGGCTCCAGCCGCTGCCAAGGCTGAGCCGGGAAGTGCCTCCAAGGCTCAGCGCCAGCGCACGGGTCACGCCGTCGCCGTTCAGCCCGCCGCTCACCGCGGCATTTATCGTGAGCGTCGCGTCGCGCCCCACGACGCCAATGCCGCCGGCGCCATTGTTGCCCCGGTTGCAGCAGCCGCCGGCCAAGAAGGTTCCGCCAAAGCCGGCATTGCCGCCACTGACCGGCGCGTTTAGCTCAGCCGAAGCGGCCGTGGCGAAAACCAGACCGTGCCCGCCGTCGCCACCACCACCGCCCCAGAAATAGCCATTGCCACCCAGCCCGCCATCCCCGCCGGCTATCGCGACGCTGAAACTGAAGGTGCCGGCGACATTGGCGTCGATCACCACCCCATAGCCGCCCGCGCCGCCGCCGCCGCCATCGCCGTCGTTTGAGGTTCCGCCGTTGCCTCCATTGCCACCGCTGATCGCGCCGCCGAGAAACGCCATGGAGTTCAGCACTGCGCCATGGGCTCCGCCGCCGCCGCCGGTTGCCCGACTGCCCGTTCCGCCACCGGTGCCGTTCGCGCCATGCGCCCCCGGGGTCGCGCCGCCGGCGCCGCCCGTGATGCCGGTCGAGGTGTTGCCGCCCTGGCCGCCGACCCGACCCGCGCCTCCCCCGGCGCCGCCTTCATAGCTTTCAGTGGCGTTACCCCCGGCGCCACCCGTGCCGGTGGTGCTGCTCGCGCCGCCCGGCGGTCCCGGCATTACGTTGCCAAGACCGCCATCGCCACCGCGTGTGTCCTGCGCCGCGGCAGAGGTGGCAAGCAAGACCGTCGCGGCCAGGCCGCTGGCCAGTGCGGTTCGGGTCCGATAAGAGTTGGTCCGTCGCGCCTTGCGCTGGCCGTCCCTCAGTATCACGAACGAAGCGGTATTCCGGCCCATGTCAACCTCCCCCTTCAGGGAGCGACACACGCACACCGAGAATAAGTCAATATACGATATGCGGGCGAAGCTATTTCAAATGCTTCGTGAAATCTGCCGGACGCGTTCGAATAGACTAAAAACGCTTCGTATCTAAACCAGGATATGCCTGCGCTCGCGATCAAGAACATGAATACCTGTCGTCGAGGAGTTCACTGCCTGATGACAGCTTTCCGTCACCCGGCGCCCGAAGCCGCCTGACCGCTAACGGCCCAGTTTAAGCCATTGCGGTCACGCTCGTTTCCGAAACTTGCCCTTGAGAACCGTGCCTCCCGTGCGAAGCTGATCGAGGTAATCTGACCACCACTGCGCCATGCGAACCCTCTCCGCCCAATGAGCGCCGCGATGGTACGCTGCACGAACCTTGTCCTTCTCACCATGGGCCAAGGCGCGCTCAATGGCATCGGGATGCCAAAGACCTGACTCATTGAGGAGAGTGCTGGCCATTGCACGGAAGCCATGACTTGTCATTTCGTCATGTTCGTATCCGAGGCGCCGGAGCGCGACATTCAAAGTATTGTCCGAAAGGGGCCGCTTGGTGGTGTGAAGCGCCGGGAATAGAAACTCGCTTTCCCGAGCAAGCGACCGAAGATCTTGAAGAAGGTACAGCACCTGTCTAGACAGCGGCACTGCGTGCGCCTGTTTCATCTTCATCCGTTCAGCCGGCACGCGCCAAACCTTCTCTGCGAAATCGATCTCGCTCCATTTCGCCTGCCTCAGCTCACCCGGTCGGAGAAACACGTGGGGCGCGATCCTCAATGCGTGAAGGGTCTCGGGTCGGCCGTGATAGCCATCGATTGGGCGAAGCAATTCGCCAACCTTCTTCGGCTCGACGATCTCCGCATGGTGTTTCACGCGCGGCACGGTCAGCGCGCCGCGGAGAATGTCGGCTGGGTTGCAATCGGTACGCAGCGTCGCAAACCCATACCGGAACACTCGGCCCGCGAAGGCACGCAGGCGGATGGCGGTCTCATGATGGCCGCGTCGCTCGATGCGCTTGAGCACGTCCAGCAGCTCGTGCGGCGTGACAGACGCGATGGACCGCTTCGCGATCCCGGCCAGGAGTTCGAGAAACCAGCGTGCCTTTTTGATGGTCGCGGGCGACTTTCCTTCCCGCTGCATCTTCTGGATGTATTCCTCGGCGACCAACTGGAAAGTGGTCTTCGCGGCCAGTTCAGCCTCCAGCCGTCGCTGGCGCTTCTCTTCGACTGGATCGATGCCGTCGATGAGTTGAGCGCGCGCCTCGTCGCGCTTACGCCTCCCCTGCTGAAGCGATAGATCGGGAAAAGCGCCGAGGGAGAGTTTCCGCTCCTGCCCGAACACTTTGTACCGAAATCGCCACAGCAAAGCGCCTGTAGGCTGCACCAGCAGGAACAAGCCGTCCGAGTCTGCAACCTTGTACGGCCGCTGCTCAGGCTTGAGCGAACGAATCTGAACCGTCGTAAGCATGGTGGACCACGCCTCCTGTCACTGTTCGTGGTCCACCGATTCGTGGTCCACTTTGAGTGGACCACGGCGGAACAAAGTGGGACATTGTCGGACCGACAGGAGGCAATATACCGCAGATTTCTGCGGTTTTCTACCATGTTCTCAATATGTACTGGTGCCCCACAGAGGACAAAACTGGGCACTCAGATCATTGGGAAATTTCGATCGTTCGCGGTTGAATACGGCTGGCAGAGTTAGGCGCTAGATAATTGAGGGCTGCAGCCGCCCGTCGCAATAGCCCAGCTTTGGTTGGGCATTTCAACTAGCGTTGACAGGAGGCACCTCGCGCTGCTTATCTACCATGATGGGGCCTGCGGTCACCCCACGAGGCGTCAGCCGAAGAATCGCGTCCTATTGCTGTTACTCAAGGACGCTACATGCCCTCGTTCAATCATATCGCACCCGATAAGCTCGCGCGCCTCATCGGCACGTCAACCGCGCCGACCATCATCGATGTCCGATCAGCCGCAGATGCCGGGCTGGTTCCGGGTTCGATCCATCTTGCGGCCGATGCTGTGGAGAGCTGGTCAGACAAGATCGCGGGCTCGGCGATCATTATCGACGAGGACGGCTCGTCGTCCGCGCAGGCCGCCGCAGCCTGGCTACGCACCGAGGGTGTCGCTGCCGACGTGCTCGAAGGCGGCATTGCCGCATGGCGCAAAGCTGATCTGCCGATGCTTGACGCTGACAAGCTGCCGAGGCGCGATGGTCAGGGCCGCACCGTCTGGGTGACGCGCTCGCGACCCAAGGTCGATCGCATCGCCTGTCCCTGGCTGATCCGCCGGTTCATCGATCCGAAGGCGCGCTTTCTGTTCGTGCCGGCCGCCGACGTCCTGACCGTCGCGCGCGATGCCGGCGCCACGCCCTTCGACGTCGCCGATCACAATGTGTTCTGGAGCCATCGCGGCGACAACTGCACGTTCGATCTGATGGTGACGGAGTTCGGACTCACGGCCTTCCCCGGCCTCGAATATCTATCGTCGATCGTGCGGGGGGCCGACACCGGCAAGCCCGATCTGGTGCCGGAAGCGGCCGGGCTGCTTGCTGTGTCGTTGGGCCTCTCGCGCATGTATGGCGACGATCTCGAGCAGCTGGAAGCGGGCATGCTTGTCTACGACGCGCTCTACCGCTGGTGCCGCGATGCGCGGAATGAATCGCATGACTGGGCATCGCACTCGCCGCGGGAGGCGCGGTCGTGAGCAGCGCGGCGATGGGCAGCCAGCCCGCCGCCGCCGCCCGCCCAGCCCCGGTGACCCTCGCTCAAGCATTCTGGGTCTGGCTGCACATAGCGATGCTGTCGTTCGGCGGCCCTGCCGGCCAGATCGCCGTGATGCATCGCATCCTGGTCGAGGAGAAGCGCTGGATCGGCGAGCAGCGATTCCTCCATGCACTCAACTACTGCATGCTTCTGCCCGGACCCGAAGCGCAACAGCTTGCCACCTATATCGGGTGGCTGCTGCACAAGACGAAAGGCGGCATCGTCGCGGGGGTGCTGTTCGTGCTTCCCGGCGCGATTTCGATCATGGCGCTCAGCTGGATTTATGTCCTCTACGGCAAGTTGGGCATCGTCTCGGCACTGTTCTTCGGTCTCAAGGCGGCAGTGCTGGCCGTCGTGCTCCAGGCTGTAGTGCGGATCGGCGGCCGGGCGCTGCGGACCAACGCCTCGCGGTTACTCGCGGCCGCCGCCTTCGTGCTCATCTTCTTCATGGGCGTGCCGTTCCCGATCATCGTCCTCGCAGCCGGCATTATCGGCTGGCTGGCCAGCCGCGCCGGCTCGACTGCGTTTGCAGGCGGCGGCGGGCACGGCGCTTCCAAGGGCGAGCATGTTGCCGATGCGGACACGCTGCTGGGCGAGGAACTGCCCGAACACGCCCGGCCAAGCTGGCGCGAGACGCTGCGCACCGCCGTCGTGTGGCTTGCTCTGTGGCTGGTTCCGGTCGCCGCAATCCTGATCGTTCTTGGACCCGACAATGTGTTCAGCCGCATTGCCACCTTCTTCTCGACCATGGCCATGGTGACGTTTGGCGGGGCATATGCTGTCCTGGCGTATGTCGCGCAACAGGCGGTCGAGAGCTATGGATGGCTACAGCCCACCGAAATGCTCGATGGACTCGGTCTGGCGGAAACGACGCCGGGCCCACTGATCATGGTCTTGCAGTTCGTCGGGTTTCTCGGCGCCTATCGCGAGGCCGGTGGGCTTGATCCTTTGGTTGCAGCGACGCTCGGCGGATTGCTGGCGACATGGGTCACGTTCACGCCGTGCTTCCTGTGGATCTTCCTTGGCGCGCCGTTCATCGAGCGGTTGCGGGGCAACGCAGCCGTCGCGGGTGCGCTAACGGCTATCACTGCCGCCGTCGTCGGCGTCGTGCTCAACCTTGCGCTTTGGTTCGCGCTGCACACGCTGTTCAGCTCGACGATGCCTGTGTCGTTCGGGCCTATCCGGTTCGATGCGCCGTTGCTGTCGAGCATCGACCCCGCCGCCTTCGTTCTGTCGCTCGGCGCCGGCTATGCCATCTTCGAGATGCGGGCGGGTGTCATCACGACGCTCCTCGCCACTTCGGCAGCCAGCCTCGCGCTTTACTTTCTCGGAGCAATCTGATGGCCATCGATCGACGTACCGCGCTATCCATCGGCTTGGCCGCCGGCACCGTTTCGCTGACGGGGACGACTTTAGCACAGCCCGGCTTTGTCAAAGCAGACTTCAAGGCCAAAGAGCTGCCATTCGATCCGACAGCGGTCCCCAGCTTGTCGGAAAAGTTGCTCATCGGCCATCACGCGAACAACTATGTTGGCGCGGTCAAGCGCCTTGGCGCGATCACCGCAGAGTTCGCGGCGCTTGATCCAGCAAAGGCGCCTGTCTTCACGCTGAATGGCTTGAAGCGCGAAGAGCTCATCGCATGGAACTCCATGATCCTGCATGAGCTCTACTTTGCCGGATTCGGCCGCGCTGCGGCCCCGCCAGTCGCCTTGGCACAGCAGATCGAGCGTAGCTTCGGGAGCTTCGACCGCTGGACAGCCGAGTTCACCGGGATGGGCAAAGCGCTCGGCGGCGGTTCGGGCTGGGTGCTGCTGACCTGGAGCAACCGAGATCAGCGGCTCGTCAATCAATGGGCCGCCGATCACAGCATGACGCTTGCGGACAGCGTGCCGCTGCTTGCGCTGGACATGTATGAGCATGCCTACGCCATGGATTATGGCGCTAAGGTCGCGGCCTATGTCGATGCCCATATGAAGGTGATCGACTGGAACGAGGCGGCGCGTCGGTTGAAACGGGCCATCGCCTAGCCGACATAACCATCAATCGTGCTGATCGTCGTGATACCAGACCCGCAAATCCGACCACGACTGATTCGAGGGGAACCTCAGCAGCATCCCAAAATCGGAGCTGCGATGGCGGCGCGTAAGCGGTGCACGCCAGCGTGCCCGGCTCGTGACGACATTGCGGTCGTTTAACGTGACAGATGAATGGAGATGGGCCGAGAGCGGCGTGCCGGAGCCGTCGCGAAGTCGCACCTTCCCCGTCACTACAAGGCCGTCCGGTTGTTGCTTGCTCTTCACCCAATATATCGTAACGGGCGAACGATCCTTTGGCGCCTCTACCATAAATGTATGCGCGATAGCGGCAGGGCTCAGCAGCAGCATTGCGAGAGCGCCAGACACACAGACAGTCAGAAATTTCATCGCCTCACCTCGGCCATTGGGGGTGGAGATCATCGATCTGGAAAGGGTGCTCTGCCTGTCCATCCCTATGCGCTTCGGTGAGATGCGGATGGTCAGGCGGCAGATCGTCATGAACGTGCGGCACGACTTCGGGGTCGTCGGTCGGCCAGATCACCAGCGCGATGACGCTACCGACCGCCGCCAGCAGTGCGGTCGCTACGAACGCCGCGCCAAACCCCCAGCGCGCGCCGATCTGCCCCGCAAGCGGGTAGGCGATCAGCCAGCAGACATGGCTGAGCGCAAACTGGGCGGCGAACAGCGCGGTGCGATCGTCGGCGCTGGACGAGCGCCGTAGCAGTCGCCCGCCCGGCGTGATGCTGGCAGCATAGGCCATGCCGAGCAGCGCCCAGCCGGCCAGCAGCGCGTTCCAAAAGCCGGGAGCTTCGCGCCATGGCCAGCCAAATGCGAGCGCGCCGAGCAGGATCGTCATTGCAGCCGCCGCTGCGAGCATCACCGTGCGATCCGCGATCCGATCGAGCAGCTTGGGCAAGAGCAATGCGGCGACCATCGATCCACCGCCGAATGCGGCCAGCGTGATCGCGACATCACTTTGACCGAGGCCCAATCCTGAGCGAACCAGAACGGCAGTGTTGACGATCACCATCGCGCTCGCGGCTGCGGCTGCCAGTGTGACTGCAAGCAATCCTCGCAATCGTGGCGTCGCGAGATAGATGCGTGCGCCGCGGGTCGTGTTCGTCCAAACGCCCCCGCTGCGCGGCTTGACGGTGGCGGCGGGCAGGACGGTGGCAAGAACTAATAGCGCCGACGCCGCGAACCCGACCGCCGTGCCGGCGAACAGCCAGTGGAAGTTGATGACGGTGAGCAGAGCAGCCGCCAGCATCGGGCTGGTCAGGCTTTCCATGTCATAGGCGAGCCGGGAGAGCGACAGCGCGCGGGTATAGTCCTTTTCCTCCGGCAGCACGTCAGGAATGGTCGCCTGGAACGTCGGGGTGAAGCCCGCCGAGGCCGATTGCAGGACGAAGATCAGGGCATAGACCTGCCACACCTGATCAACGAACGGCAGGACGAGCGCGACACCCATACGGATCACGTCCATCGCGATCAGGAAGGCGCGGCGCGGCAGGCGTGAGGCATAGGCGCCGACCACCGGCGCGACACCGATATACGCGATCATCTTGATCGCCATCGCCGTGCCCAGCACCGCGCCGCCGTTACTCCCGGCAATGTCGTAGGCGAGCAGGCCGAGTGCGACGGTGGCAAGACCCGTGCCGATGAGCGCGATGATCTGCGCAAGGAACAGGTTGCGGTAGGTGCGGTTGGCGAGAACAGCGAGCATGGCTTCAACTCGATCTGGCTGGGGTTGAAAGGCGGCGGTGTAGATAGGCGCGAAGCTGCGGAGTGCGCGCTTCAGTCTGGCGCGAGAAGACCCCGGCGAGGCTGATGGTGCCGATCATGATGGCGGCCACGCCGCCGATGGCTTGCAACGTCGGCTCCAGTCGATCCGCATTGATCACGAGCGCGGTGGCAAGCGCCATTACGGGAAAGTGGATCGCGTAGAGCGAGAAGCTCGCATTCGATCCGTAGATCGCAACCGGCCGCAACAGCTGTAGGGGCTTGGGATCGGCGGCGATCAACGCGAGCAGGAACAGCGCAAAAACCAGCGCAAGCACTGGATCCTTCCACGTATCGGCGCCGAAGCGTGCAAAGACGAGGAAGAGCGCCAGCCCAGCGCCGGTTATCCCGAGCACGCCCCATGCCGCCATCGGCGTCAACGACGCGGGACGCCGCCAGACCCGCGTGATCCCATAGAGCGCCGAACCGCACAGCCAGCTAAGGAACGCGAGCGCGAGCGTAGGCACGAACCAGCCGAACGCCAGTGTCAGCAGGCCGATCGACAGCCGCCGTTGTCGGACAAGCAGCCAGAGCGCTGCGAACCAGATGTAGAACCAGAATTCGTAGGACAGGCTCCACAGCGGGCCGTTGGTTCCGAACGGCGGCACGAAGATTTGCAGGAACGTGAGGTTGCCGAGGAATGCGGTCGGTGAAAGCGCGAGAACCACATCTTTCCGAAGCACATAGGTGTCGGTCTGCCCCAAATGCGTCGGCGATTGCAGGCCGAACACGCCGATCGCGTCGAGAGTGCCGCCAAGAACCAACGTTGGCACCAGCACGATCATCAGCCGCGACATGCGTTCGATCAGATAACCGCGCCACGACCAGCCTCGGTCGGCATGACGGACGACGCTGCGCGTGATCCAGAAGCCGCTCAGCACGAAGAACAGGATGACCGCCTGATGCCCGAACCCGGCGACGAAGTAGCCCGCCTCCGCGATCAGCTCGTCCGCTGGTCGATAGTCCCGGATCAGCAGTGCCCAAACATGGCCGAACGCCACCACAAGCGCGAGCACGGCGCGCATCGCGTCCATATAGAAGTAGGCGCCCGGCGACGCGGCGAGCGCGCCGGCCGGGACGACCTTTTCCGATGCCAAGGCGGCCGGATCAGACAACGCGCTTGATCTCGCTGTAGGCACCCTGCGTCTTCAGGACCACCGTGACCGGTGCTGCGCCGCGGTTGCGCCAGAACCAGCCGTGCTTGCCGTCGAATGCGGCGACCAGCGTGCCTTGTTCGCGCGCTGATCCCCTGCCCTTGCCATAGCCGTGATAGGAAATGCCGGGCGCGTCAGCGTGCGTGTCGTAATTGACGACACCGCCCTCGACCGACCAGTCGAACACGATCCTCACGTCCTTGCCGGCGGCGACTTTGACCTCGGCGCCTTCGCCGGGCGCGAGGATTACGCGGGTGGTATCGCTTCGACCGGCGGACGCCGGTGTGGCGGCGCCAGGCTGGACGCCTGCCGCAGCCGCTGCCGCGACCGTCGCTGCCGCCTCGGGCTTGGCGCGGGCCTCCATCGCCGCATCGGCGGCGGCTTCTTCGGCGAGTTGCTGCTTGATCTCACCCATTTCGGTCAGGCCGAGCGCACGGCCGATGCCGGTTGGGTCGATCGCATATTCTGACGGGAGCACGACGGTCACGAGGATCGCGCCGGCGACAGCGGCGGCACCAAGCGTCGCCTTCAGGAGCTGCGCGTTGCTCGGCAGGTCTTCGGGGCGGGGACGTTGCGAATTGAACATGGGACTATCTCCGGGAAAAGGGGGTCAGGCGGCGCTGGTGAAGAAGCCGGCGAGTTGCATGCCGACAAGGATGAAGCCGGCACACATCACCACGGTGTTGGCGGCGAAGGCGTGGCGCATGAAGCTCGGCGTGCGGCGCCAGAAGCCCATGAGGATCAGGATGCCGGCGAGCGCGAGCAGCTGGCCGATCTCAACACCGATGTTGAAAGCGATGAGGTTGGCGAGCAGTCCGTCCGAGGCAATCTGGAAGTCGATGATCTTGGTCGCGAGGCCAAAGCCGTGGAAAAAGCCGAAGATCAGCGTGGCCACTTTGGTGTTGGGCTGAACGCCGAACCAGCGCTGGAATGCGCCAAGGTTGTCGAGCGACTTATAGACCACGGACAGGCCGATGATCGCGTCGATCAGATAGGCGCTGGCGCTGATGTTGAAAAGAACGCCGAGCAGCATCGTGGTCGAATGGCCGACCGCGAACAGCGTCACATAAAGGCCGATGTCCTTCATCCGGTAGAGGAAGAAGATCACGCCGAACAGGAACAGCAGATGGTCGTAGCCTGTGACCATGTGCTTGGCGCCGAGATAGATGAACGGCAAGAACAGCACGCCGCTGCTCTCCTGGATATAGCCCTTGTCGCCCTCGGCGACGTTGTGCGCCCACGCATCGAAGCCCATGAACACGGCGAGCGCGAATGCGGTGATGAGCAGGACGGGCCGGCGTTTCGCGCCGGGCGGTGAAAGCAATCCGTTGAGTGGCATCTTCAAATCTCCATGTGGCCGGTCTCCCACGCCCAAGGGGCAAGGGCGTGGGAGTGGCTGAGGCTCAGGCGCTGGCCGGAGCCGGTTCGGTTGTCGGGTTCTGATCCTTGGCCTTACGGCCGTGGACGATGCGGTAGAGCGCGGGCAGCACGACCAGCGTCAGGATTGTCGAGGAGATGATCCCGCCGATCACCACCGTCGCCAGCGGCCGCTGCACGTCCGAGCCGATGCCGACATTGAGCGCCATCGGCACGAAGCCGAGCGAGGCGACCAAAGCGGTCATGAGCACCGGCCGCAATCGCGTCAGCGCGCCCTCGCGGATCGCATCTTCGAGGCTCATTCCTTCCTCGCGGAGCTGGCGGATAAAGCTCAGCATCACCACGCCGTTGAGCACCGCCACGCCCGACAACGCGATGAAGCCCACGCCTGCCGAGATCGAGAAGGGGATACCGCGCAACAGCAGCGCCGCGACGCCGCCGGTCAGTGCCAGCGGCACGCCCGAGAACACGATCCCCGCATCCTTGAACGAGCCGAACAGCAGAAACAGCAGTCCGAAGATCAGCAACAGCGTCAGCGGGACGACGATCTGGAGGCGTTGCGAGGCAGACTGAAGCTGCTCGAATGTGCCGCCATAATCGACCCAGTAGCCCTCTGGCAGCTCGGCTTGCGCCGCCACCTTCTGCTGCACTTCCGCGATGAACGAGCCGAGATCGCGGCCCCGCACATTGGTCGTAACCACCGCACGCCGCTTGCCGTCTTCGCGGCTGATCTGGTTTGGACCGGTCGTCTCGCGGATCGTCGCTACTTCTGAGAGCGGCACGCTGCCGCGCACCGCGCCGCCCTCACCGGGCAGCGGCACCGGCAGTCGATCGAGGATCGAACGATCCTGACGCATCGCCTCGGGCAAGCGGACAACGATGTCGAACCGCCGGTCACCCTCGAAGATTTGTCCCGCGCCGGCACCGGCGGTTGCCGCCGACACCACCGACTGCACGTCGGCCACGTTGAGACCGAGCTGGCTTAACCGAAGTCGGTCCGGGATGATCTCAACGAACGGCAGGCCAGTTACCTGCTCCGCTTGCACATCCTGCGCGCCCTCGATCCCGGCGACGATGCCGACCACGCGCTCGGCTGCGGCCGCAAGTTGGTCGAGATCATCGCCGACGATCTTGATCGCTACGTCCGAACGCACGCCCGCGATCAGCTCGTTGAAGCGCATCTGGATCGGCTGGATGAACTCGTAGCGCGAACCCGGCACATCGCGCTGGATCGCCGCGTTCATCTCCGCGACCAACTGCGCCTTGGGCTTGCGCGGGTTCGGCCATTCCGACCGCGGCTTCATAATGACAAATGTGTCGGCAACTGATGGCGGCACCGGATCGGTCGCGACGTCGGCGGTGCCGATCTTCGCGAACACATCCTTCACCTCCGGGAAGCGCTTGATGCGGTTTTCCAGAGCGGATTGCATCTGCACGGCCTGCGTCAGGCTGGTGCCGGGAATTCGCAGCGCATGGAGAGCGATGTCGCCCTCGTCGAGTTGCGGAATGAATTCCGAACCCAGCCGTGTCGCCGCAACGCCGCTGAGCGCCACCAGCACCACCGCGCCGGCGAGTACCGCGACCCGTGCCTTGAGTACCCAGTCGATCAATGGCGAATACCAGCGCTTCGCGGCCCTGATCGCGGCGCTTTCCTTCTCATTGACCTTGCCAGTGACGAACGTCGCCACAGCTGCCGGCACGAAGGTGAGCGAGAGGATTGCCGCCGCGGTCAGCGCCAGCACGACGGTGATCGCCATCGGGTGGAACGTCTTCCCCTCGACACCGGTCAGTGCAAAGATCGGCAGGTAGACGATCGTGATGATCGCGATGCCGAACAGGCTTGGCTTCACCACCTCGGCCGAAGCCGATGCGGCGATGTCGAACCGCTCCTCCTTCGTCAGCATCCGGTCGAGCCGGTGCTGTGCCTCGCCGAACCTGCGCAGGCAGTTTTCGACGATGATCACTGCGCCATCGACGATCAGGCCGAAGTCGAGCGCCCCGAGGCTCATCAGATTGCCCGAAATGTCCCATGCCACCATGCCGGTGATGGTCATCAGGAAAGTGACCGGGATTACCGCCGCTGTGATCAGCGCTGCGCGAATGTTGCCGAGCAGCAGGAACAGCACAACGATGACGAGCAATGCACCCTCGGCGAGGTTCTTCTCGACCGTGCCGATGGTGGCTTCGACCAGTTTCGAGCGGTCATACATCGTTACCGCACGCACACCGGCGGGAAGCGATTTATTGACCACCTCCAGCCGCTCGGCGACCGCGACGCTGACCTCGCGGGCATTCTCGCCGACCAGCATATAGATCGTGCCCAGCACCACCTCGCGCCCGTCCTTTGTCGCCGCGCCCTGCCGTATCTCCGATCCGATCGACACATCGGCGACGTCAACCACGCGCACCGGTGTCCCCTGGCGATAAGCGACGATGATCCCCGAGAGATCCATCTGCCCGCTTGCCTGGCCCGGCACACGGATGATCGATTGCGACCCCGACCGTTCGATATAGCCGGCGCCGACGTTGCTGTTATTTTTCTCCAGCGCAGCGGTCAGGTCGGTGACGCTCAGCCCATAGGCGGCGAGCCGCGCGGGGATCGGAGCGATGACGAACTGCTTGCGATAGCCGCCAATCGAGTTGACCTCGGTCACCCCCGGCACGTTGCGAAGCTGAGGTCGCACCACCCAGTCGTGGAGCGTGCGCAAATCCTCGGCGGTGTAGCGCGAACCGTCCGCCTTCACCGCGCCTTGCTTGGCCTCCAGCGTATACATGAAGATCTCGCCGAGCCCGGTAGCGATCGGCCCCATCGCCGGTTCGAGGCCCGGCGGGAGTGCATCACGCGCGCCCTGAAGCCGTTCGTTGACCAGTTGGCGGGCGAAATAGATGTTGGTCCCGTCCTTAAAGACGACAGTGACCTGGCTCAGTCCCGCACGCGAGACCGATCGAGTGAACTCCAGTCCCGGCAAGCCGGCCAGCGCCGTCTCCACCGGATAGGTGATGCGTTGTTCCGCCTCCATCGGCGAGAAGCCGGGCGCTGAGGTGTTCACCTGCACTTGGACGTTGGTGATGTCGGGCACGGCGTCGATCTTGAGCCGTCCGAACGAGTAGATTCCGACCGCGACCAGCAGCAACGCTGCGATCAGCACGGCCCAGCGCTGTCGGATCGACAGCCTTATGATGCGTTCAAGCATGGCTGCTATCCTCAGTGATCGTGGCTGGCGCCGGACTTTTCGATGTCCGCCTTGATGACGTAGCTGCCCTTGGCGACATAGGTCTGGCCGGGCTTGATGCCTGACTTGACCTCGGTCCACACAGGGCCGCGCGTGCCGAGTTCGAGCATCCGCACTTCATAGGTGTCGCCGACTTTGGCAAAGACCACCGTGAAGTCGCGGAAGACTTGCAGCCCCTCGGTCTTGACCGCGAGCGGCACCTGCCGCTGATCGACGGTCAGCGTGCCTTTGACGTTCATCCCCGGTCGCCAGAAGCCGTCGGGATTGGCGAGCGGCGCGCGCGCAACCAGCGCGCCCGTATTGGGATCGGCGACCGGATTAAAATTGCGAATGGTCGAAGCGACCGTGCGGTTGCCCTCCAGCAGCCCAAGCTGAACCGGCGCGCCCGAACGCACCCGCTCCATATCGCGCGGGAACACCGGGAACGCCGCCACCGTTCGCGATGGATCGGCGATGATGTAAATCGGCTCAGTGCCTGCCACATCGCCGGGATTGGTGCGCCGCTCGGTGACGACGCCGCTGATCGGCGCGGTGACCGAATAGGTCTGCATGCTCTCGTTGCTTTCGACCCGCGCCATGACCTGCCCGCGCCTTACGCGATCACCGACGTTGAGCGTCGCCGAGACGACGCGGCCGGGAAATTTCGCCCCGACTTCCGCCGTCGCTGCCGGATCGAGTTCGACACGCCCAACCAGCTCGAGCGCCTCGCCAATCTCCGCAGGTCCAGCCTTCTCAAATTCGAGCCCCGCCGCACGCGCTGCGGCAGCCGGCATCGAGACCCGTCCTTCATATGATGGGAACTTCCACTGGTGCTTGCGGCCACCTTCCGTCGCATTCGCCTCGACATCGAAGCTGTGCGGCTCAACCAGCGTCGCATTGCCGCGCAGATAATCTTCTTCCGGCTTGAAGCTGAACGTCGTGACTTCACCGTCGAGTCGGCGGATCGTGATGCTCGCCTGGACCTCGCCGGGTGCGACAGGTTTGTCGTCGCGATAGGCGTAGAGCCGATATTCGGGCGGAACACCGTCTTCGAATACCGTCACCTCAATCGCAAAATTGCCGTCGCGCAGCATGCGGCCATTGTGCGGGCCGCGCTCATAATCGCCGGCGGCGGTTTCGTTTTCTTCGGACGCGGCGTTTTCAGTAACGGAGTCGCTGCCGCACGCGATCAGCGGCAACGGCAGGATGAGCGCCGCGGCAAGCGCAGCGTGAATGCGGGCCATCAAAAATCCCCCTGTGCGAGTTCGGTAAAGCGGCCAGTCAGGCGGTCGAGTTCGACCCTGGCCTCGTGGTGGCGGCGCACGGCATCGACCATCCGCGCGCGCGCATTGGCGAGCGTCGTCTGCGCCGCCGAAACGTCGGTGTAGCTGAAGAAGCCGCGATTATAGCCGACGCGGACTTCCATCAGCGTGAGATCAGCGTTCGGAATCACCTGATCGCGGATTGCCTCGGCCTCGTGCGCGGTTTCCTCGACCTTCTCGACCAGCAGCGCGATGGCGCGTTCGCGGGTGAAGCGCTCAACAGCAAGATCAGCATCTACCCGGCGACGTTCGGCCTGCGCCTCGGCAATCCGCGCGTCGGACAGTCGCCGGCCACCCAGCGGCAGCGATACGCCGGCAACCAATGCGACATCGCCGGTGCCGATGAAACGCGGCCCCGCAGACAAGGTCGGATCACGCTTGGCATTGGCGGTTTGCAGATTGACCGTCGCGTCTGCGCGTGCGCCGCGCGCCGTATACACCGCGAGGTCGGCGGGCGACGGCGCGGACGGCCCGACCGGTTCTTCCTTGAACCTCAGAAAGTCGGCGGCGGGCACGCTCAGGTCGGCCGGCGTCCCGCCCCACATCGCGGTCAGCCGCTTGAACGCGGCATCTCGCGCATGCGTCGCAAGTTCCAGATCGACCTTCGCCTCAGACACGCTCGTCGTCGCGCGCATCCCGGCGAACAGCGGGTCTTTCGCGGAGGCAACGCGGCGCTTTACCTCGGCTTCGACCATGCGTGCGAGCGTAAGGCGCTGCTTCGCGATGCCGATCTGCGCCTCGGTCGCCTGCACCTCGACATAGAGGCGTTGGACCTGCGCGATGACGTCGAGCCGGGTGACGATTGCCTCGGCGCGTGTCACATCCATTTCGCGATCGGCGAGCGCAACGCGCGCCTCGCGTTTGCCGCCACGCTCGATCCGTTGGCTATACATGCCGGTAATCTGGAACTGATCGTAAAGATTGCCGGTGGGGATGCCGAAGTTCTCGACTTGAACGTCGATGCTCGGCTGCGGGCGCAGACCGGCGGCAGTGCGTGCAGCGGTCTGTGCCTCGATCCGGGCGGCGGTGGAGGCGGTTTGCGGCGCGGCGGCGAGCGTGCGCCGGATCGCGTCCTCAACCGTCAGCGGCTGCGCTTGGGCAAGCGCCGCCGATGGCAGGCAGACGGCCACGACAAGCGCGGCCCTGAACGGGGAATACATTGAAAATCTCCTGATCCTGAACGGTCAACGGCGCGCGCAATCAGGCGCACGCCAAGACGGCGAGGATCAGGCTGAAGGCGGCTCGGGTAGCGGTTCGAGCGCAGCCGAACGCAGGCGTGCGTCGTCGCCCGGCAACATGCGGTCCCGGTCGAACGAGCGCGCGGTTAGGCTCACGCAGCTGCTCGGCACGCCATCAGTGGCGACGTGGGTGTGATGGCCCAGACCATGCGTCGCCTTGCCGAAATCATCCGGCTTGGCGTTCGCGTCGTCGGCGCTCGCGAACTGCGAGTCGCCGCTTCCGTGATTCAACGCATGATCATCATGATGATCCGCATCGACCATACGAACATGCTCATGCAGGGAACCATCGAGATGGGGCACAGCCGCGCTCATCGGCCCATGCGAGAACGCCAGGACGAGAATGAGCAAGGCTGACAGGATGCGCCCCATGTGGCGGTCGTTAGCAGGTCCGTTACCTAGCGGCAAGATGATACATAGTTTCATTATGCCGAGATCTGCGTATGACAGCTTTTGGGCTCGCCCGAACCTTGATCATGAATGGCGGCTATTAGGGCGCTTTGCTGCCGGTCGATCGGCCCCGGTGCTCAGATAGTCCTTTATGGGCTCGCAGAAACTCGCGCTTTTCTGCGAGATCCGGAGAATGGCGCCCATCAAGGACAAAGATGAACACGCCTGGCGATAGTGGATCGTGCCCGTGCGTTCAGCCTCGTCAAAGCCGACCGGCGACCATGTCCCGTGCAAAGTAGGAAACTCAATTTAAAGCAATCTACCTGCACGTGGATGTGGGGGAGCTACGAATGATTTTTTACCACTACACCACACGCAGCGCCATAAGATCGATCCTCGAGCAAGGTCTGACGCAAGGCGAGGCGCCGCTTAGTCACACGCGCGTTGCACGCGCAATCAACCTGACGACAGACCCTGACCCTTCCGGTCACGGACTCGACATGGGAGGACGCATAGTTACTGCGGAAGAATCTGCCTTGTTGGCGTCGAAGGGCTTCATTGTCCCGCCCGGAACAGTTTATGCGAACAAGCGCGAGGCACGGATCAGGATAAAAATCCCATCATCAGATCCAAAACTTAAGCATTGGCGCTCATGGTCACGCAAGCACTGCGAGCCGGGGTATCCAGATATCCTAGAGCAATCTGCAGGCGCGACTCCTCGCAAGGCTAGAACGTGGTGGCTCTATTTCGGCGTTGTTCCGCCAACATGCTTCGAAGGCATTGAGATACTCGTGCCTGAAGCATCTAGCCTCTCCTATTCACGAGGCCGGGATTTTGGGCTGTTCTGATTGTGTTCAGCCGATAGCGGTTTGACCTGGGCGAGCGCCATCGGCGGTGTTTTTCACCGTGTCAGGAGCGATGGGCTTTTCAGGGTTGAAGGACGAGGGCTCGGGGTCTGGGCGGCGCTGCCGCGCTGGCTATGTAGGAGTTGGCCGGAAGCTGGTGGCGATGTCTTTGAACACGCTGGCATCCGGGCAGGCTGAAGCGAAGGCAATGCGGATACGCGAGGCGCTTTCGATGACGCGGGCAGCGACCTTGAGCAGCCGCAGGCGCAGGGTCGCGAACTCGGCAGCGGCCAGCGCGGTGGCCTTGGGAATGGCCTGCTGGATGCGCCACATCAGCCAGTAGGCGGCGGTGTGCAGAATGAGGCGCATCTGGTTGGCATTGGCTGAGCGGCACGAAGTGCGATCGCTGGCGAGCTGCGACTTGTGGCGCTTGATCAGGTTCTCGGCCTGGCCGCGCGCGCAGTAGAGCGTGTCGTAGATATGCTCGGCCGATCCGTCCTGAAGCGAGGTAACGACATAGCGGATGTCCATACCCAGCGTGCTGGCCTCGATCCGGGCGACGACGCGGCGCCGACACTTCCAGCTTTTGGCGCCGTAGCGGGTCTCGGCATAGTTGCGCAGGACGGGGTATTGGCGCTGAGCGCGCTTGACCGCGCAGGCATCGGCGGCCGCGACGATGACCGGATCGGCACGCAGCGCGGCGTTGGTTGGCAAGCCGAACACGTAATCGACGCGGTGCGCCTCGCAGAACGCCATGACCTCGGGCCGCCCATAGTGCCCGTCACCACGGATGGTGATGTGGGTATCGGGCCAGTGCCGGCGGATATGGCGCACCAGGCGCCGGATGTGGCCGGCAGCTTCGGCGCCCGACGGCGTCTTGCCGGTCCGCAGCAGCATCGCCACCGGGCGGCCGGTCGCAGTGTCGTAGACGTGGATCGGCAGGAAGCAGCGCTCACCGTGATGACCATTCCAGAACGACAACTGCTGGTAGCCGTGGACGACATCGCAGGTATCATCGATGTCCAGCGTCACCGCCGCCGGCGGGGCGGGATAGCTGGCGCAGTAGATGTCGATCATCGCACCCATCATCCTGGCCAACTCACGCGTGGTCGGTGCATTCTCCCACCTGCTCATCGTCGGTTGGCTCGCAAGCCCGGCACCTGATCCCGGCAACTTGCCCAGCGCCAGGCGGAAGCCTGGATCGTCGCGCAGGGCATCGAGATCATCGGCATCCTCATAGCCGCAGGCGATCGCGAACGTGCGGGCACGCAGGATGTCATCGAGGCGATGGATCACCCGCGCAGGATCGCGCGGGTCGGCAATGCAAGCCGCAAGCCGACGGCAGATCCCCATCGCGCGCTCGGCCTGCGCCAGCAGCAGCACACCGCCATCCGAGGTCAGCCGGCCACCGTCGAACGCGGCTGTGAGCTTTTTGCCGCCAATGGCTGGAAACGAAAATCCAAGCGCGTTATCCTCGCTCTCGGCGGGTGTGGCCTGTGGCATTTTTTGCCTCGCTGCAGGACTGGTCTAGACACCCATTTTCCTACTGCAAAGCAAACGCTTACGCCACTCCCGCCAACCCTTCACCCCCACCGCGGTGAATAATTCAGGCTAGTTCAAGCGAGGGAACCGAGCGCAAAACTGCCGGCATAGCTTTCCAATTTGGCCCCCGATAACTTGGCTATCGCTATTGCCCGAAGCTGAGGTGGTGGGTCAGCTTTGGCAGTGCGCGCTATCTCAAGCTGTCCGACTGCATCCCGCCCAGTTCCTGAAGTTGTGGGTCTCTCACCAGCCGCGCCGAATCCCGCCGGTCCGCTTCCGCGGATTGCGCCTACAGCGGCCGTGCCGGTTCAGCAGATGTCTTCCTCTTGAACCAAGCTCGCTGGCCCGAGCCGGTCGGACTAAGTCGCGCCAGCTTGCCGCTCGGCAGTATTCGCTTCGAAGTGTCAACGCTTTCGGAAATTGTCTCTAAAATTTTTGGATCTGCTAAGCTGAGCGTGCTTCAGGCGTTCTTGCTCAGTCTTCCTAAGGCTATCAATCCGGTTATCAACAGGCGTTATTATCTCTGGGAATAAATTCCTCTTCGTCATATCAGTCTCCTGGTATCAATTGCTCTGCTCCAATTACCGTTCGCGTGCTTGCAACAATAGCTAACCCACGAGGAGGAAGCCATGACGCAACAAAAGCACGATGAAGATCAAGCGGTGGAAGCCATCCGCGATCTCGGCGATGGATTGCCTCGGCACGCCAAGATTTCTGAGCGGCGCCTAGCCGAGGAAAAGCTGCTTCGCCGCTTTTCGAAGAAGAGAAATTAAGCTTCCAGGCAAACGCCGGCACGACGCTGGCGCTTGCTATGCTCCAATCGGCTCGGCTGTGCTGCCTAGTGGAGCGGTCCTCAACACGGAGGACCAACATGACCTACCATGATCTGACCCGCTTCAAAGAAGCGAAAGTCATTCAGATCGACCCCGCGCATTGCACACCGCACCCTGCCAATCGCCGCGATCTTGCGCACGCTGCGGAACACATTGAAGGCCTCAAGGCATCGATTTTGGCATCGGGCCAGTTGGTGCCTGCGATCCTGCTCGCGGTCCCTGAACCCGATAAGCTGTACACCATCTTCGGCGCGTGCCGTGCCGCAGCCATTCATCAGCTGCGTCTTGAGGGCCACGACGTGCACCTTTCTGCGATTCTGATGGAAGGCGAGCTCGTGCTCGGCGATCTGATGATCGCAGCCGAACAGACCCGTACGCGGGATTGGTCGCAGTGGGAACGCGCCGAGCTGTTCGACCGGCTCGCGGCCGACATGTCGAACAGTGAAATCGCGCGCCAGCTGGAACTCAACAAAAGCACGGTTGGCCGAACGCGGAACGTCACCGCGCTTCCGAGACCATTCTTGGAACTCGTCGCCGATCGGCACGCGATCGAAGCGGAGCCCGCTCGCCTGTTCAACAAGGCATGGGCGTCGCCGCAGCGCATGATCCTCGCGAGGCACCTCGCCGAGTTGCTGGTCCGGGGCGAGAAGATCGCAGCAGCGGCCTTGTTTGAAAGCTGCATCGAGGCTCTTGCTCTGTCGGGCGAGGAGGTCGCGGCTGAACCCGGCGTGGTTGCCGACGGCACCGCCGATGCAGTGGGTGCCGCGCTCGCCGCCCTGCAGACGGTCGTCCGCGAACAGCTGGGCGACGAAGACGACGACAACGATGATATCGATCGGCATGACGGTAACGTTGATGCCGATGTGCGCCGTGCGTCGCGCGTCGAGCGCAAGCTCGAAGCCGGTCCGCGCATCGTCGATATCGTGCTCGAAGATGAGGAAGGCGAGATCATCGGCGAAGCCAAACGCACGACTACCGGTGCGCTGATCATCACGGTCGAGGCGGTGGACCAGTTTCCGGTCGATGCCGTTGGCGCCGCCATCACTGCGGCGCTGGTACGCCTGTTCGTCAACTGATCGGCGGGGGTTGCGGGCGCAACCCCATTTTCGTGTCCGATTGGCACGAAACCCCTTCAACACCAGAGATTAGAGCGAGAGGTAGAGGGTTAAGTGTGGGCCGCGCGATAACGTATTTGTGATCTGGCGATTGCCGATCTCAAATGCTTCGGGCCCACACTTCTCTTGCTTCGCGCGGGACAGGATGCAGCATGGGAAAGCCTCGATGGTATTCAAAAGGCCGCGAGGTATCGTCGGCCGACATCGCATTCGCGCTCGCTGAAAAACGGGCGGAGAAGAAAAAGCGCGCCAGGGTGTTGCGCGAGCAGATGCAGGCGCGCTTCAAGGCCGAGGCGGATCACCGCAAGGTCGGCGCCGCCATCCGTCGCGCAGTGCGCGAACAGGAGCGGCAGTTTCGAAAGACCATCCGTGCGGCTGTCCAGCCGTTGCCCGGTCGCGACTCGAAGAGCCGCGACCGGCAGTTCGAGGCGTTGCTGGGGCTGACCTTTACGCGTGCTTCGGTGAAGCGCGGCGACGGGCTGAGCAGCTTCCACTTCAAGGTCCGTTCGCGCGGATTCGGCGAGCGTCGCCAGAACCGCGCCCATATCTTCCGTGCTGGCGAAACCGTGAAATGCTTGCGCTACATTGTCCGCGCGGCCGCGCGCGAAATCCCGGAAGGCGGCCTCGTCAGCAATATTAGCGACGACCCGGAGTTGCTCGCCGGATTCTTCCAAGCGATCGAGGATTTCGAACGCAACGACCGCTCGAACGCGATGGTCTATATGTCGGCCGTCATCAGCCTGCCTCACGAACTTACCTCGTCCGAGCGCGAACAGGTGCTGCGCGACATTTGCGCCATCCTTGCCCGTCACGATCTCGGTCACGTCGGCGTGCTGCATGCACCGGACGCCGAGGGCGACCAGCGTAACTTCCATGCACATCTGCTCTTCTCGATGCGTCCGATCGAGGTGCGTGGTATGGGTGCCTTCGCCTTCTCGGCCGAAAAACATAGTGATCTCAACGATGCCAGCTTCATCGGCCAGATGCGCGAGGAGATCGCGGCGATCCTCAATCGCTCGATGGCCAGTGCGGGTCATTCACGGCGTTTCACGCACCTGAGCAAAGCCGCGCGTGGCCTGCCGGCAATGACGAAAGCGGAAGGTAAATCGGGTCCGGGCAAGAAGGCATTCGAACGCAAGAAACGCGATCTCGCGCTCATGCGCGCCGAGCGCGATTACATGGCCAGCCTGCGATCCGAATTCGCGCGGTTGCTTGCCCTGACCGGACGCATCGCATCGTGGCCTGTGCGAGACTTCGTGCAGGAGGCCAACCATCTCGCGCGCAAGGAACGAGTTCGGATTGATCGACAGGTCCCGAGCCGCTCGGTAGCCAGCATCGCAAAGGGACCTCGCGCCCCGTCGGATGGGTTGCCAACCTACCCGTACGTGATGCCTGATCATCGCCAAGATCCCGCCCGCATGCAGACGATCTCCGATCTTGTGGCTCGCTTGGGTGCTGAGCGCCATCTGCCACTCATCCAAGGCGACCCAAGTGTGGATGGGGGCGCCCCCCGTTACAGGTTGGAACCACTGGATCGGTTCGATCGCCGAAGCGACCTGTTCAACGCGGTCGCACCTTTTGAGGATGACGACCAAATTCAGACCGCATTTGCCGCCGCCCGGCGCCAGTCTATCGATACCGCCGAGACGATGATCACCCGGGGTCGCAATACGCCGCTCGCGCCGGATCAAGATCTGTTCATGAAGGACTTTGGGGCGCGAGACGAGTATTTGCAACGCGCAATTGCATTGATGCTTCAAGATGCCGACTTCGTTGCGATGATCGAGCGTGTGCGGCTGTTCTGGACCGAGTGGCGGGCACGCGAGCGCCGCCAGAAGGCCGAACTGACGTCACTGCCTGTGAGCAGCGTCATGGAACCGCCAACCGAAGCCATGGAATGCCAGGTGTTGCGCCCGCAACACCATGAATATCCGACCAAACGCCCGGACGGCGCCGAACGTTAGGGCCGTGCCGGCGCGCTACGGCGCCACGATCATGGATCGAAGGGAATTGGGAATTGCCTGCGGCTGTGCCGAAAGGTGAAATTTTTCCTGCCCTCCTCCTCGTCTGCAGTCGACGGCGAAAGGGCCAAATGAGAACCACATGAATCAGAATTATGCCCAACGGCTGTCCGAAGCCGAAGTGATCGGAGCGAGCCTTGCTCTCGTGAAGCACGCGGGATGGACCATCCAGAAGAACGCGCAGGTATCGTTAGCCCCCAGCTTCTGGAATTACCTTTACCTTCCCGAACCCGAGCTGCTGCTGGTGCCCAGCATCAATGCGAGCGTCGGCGCACGATTCCCCGTTACGCGAGCCGTGCAGGAGGCCCGCAGTGACGCGATGGTGATCACCATCCGCAAGAGCCGTGATGGCGAGCGACAGGCTTCCGCTGACCTTGCAATCTGGTCGTCGCGCCAGGTGCTTTGGTTTGGGCCGTTCCTTCCGTGGCTTGGCGAAGGAGATGACCTGTGGCTCATTCCCGATGTTGCATCGCTCCTCGCGCCTTCGTTTCGGCTGGGAGGCGGTCGGCTCAACGCGGTCCCGCGGCCCTATCATGATGAGGGCGACCGTCGGCGCGGGCTAGCCGAAGCGCGTCTGCTCATCGACACTGCGGTGGAGGGCTGACGATGGCCAAGTGGATCAGCCCCAGCGCAGCGATGAACATGGTTTTCGATGATCCGGCACGCGTGGGTTCCGACAGCGACTTCGGCTTTGCGATCCTGTGGGCGAGCGATGGGAAGGGGCGCGATCACAGTGTCGCTGACCTTGCCCGCGCCAAACTTCAACCATGCAAACCTGGTACGAACGCTCTGGCCTCGCAGACTGCGGGGTGGCCAACCACCGCATGCGACTATCGCCTTGTTCTTGCGAGGGGGGTGCCGGACATAAGCGCGCGAGAACTGACCGAGGCTTACGATCGCGCGGAGGGAGGTCAAAACCTGCTCGCGATCGTTCAGACCTTGCGCTTCGACGCCGACCTCCCGCGCCACGCCATGATGCATGCGGCATATATGTATGCCGCCATGTCCCTGCAGCCCAAGCGGCTCAGCAGCATCATAGTGCAGCATATGCCGAGTGATGCTCGATCCGTCCGTGCCCCGCACGTTCATGTACTGACGCTCGCCCGAACGCATCGTCTGTCAGGCTTTGGCGAAGTGCACTCAATATTCGATGACTCACCAGCGCAAATGCACCGAGCGTTCGAGACCGATTGGCGCAAGGTTCGGGACGCCCTCGTCAGTATCGGAGCCTGACGGGGCGGGCTGGCTGCCGCGCAGCCAGCCCGGAAATTCATGAGGACGGAAGGGGCTGTGTCCCTGGGACTGGAGAGAAAACCAGGGGCGCGTGGACCAACTCAATCAAGGATATTGTTACATGACCATCTTAGTTAACGAGACGCTCGAAACCGTCAGCGCCATGGTTCCCTGCGTGATGCCGGCCGCATGCGCGCAGCGCGCCTCGATCGTCGCGGCTGATGTCAACGGCGGTCGGATTTCAGGCCAGCATGGCGGAGTAAAAGCAGGCCATTGAGGATGAACGCGGACTATATGCAAAGGGCCCCGATCGGGGCCCTTTGCATATTTGCCGTTTTGCGGCGGGTCAGTCGGCGGGGGTGGCCTGGTTTTGCTCCGCCCTGGCAGCGCGGCGACGGTGGGCGGATTGCTTCAGGCGGTAGCTGTCGCCGTTCATGGTCAGGATGCTGACGTGGTGAGTGAGCCTGTCGAGCAGCGCTCCGGTGAGCCGCTCGGACCCGAGGACCTGCGTCCAGTCCTCGAACGGCAGGTTGGAGGTGACGATGGTCGATCCGCGCTCGTAACGCTGTGAGAAGGTCTCGAACAACAGTTCCGCGCCCGTGGGGGAGAGCGGAACGTAGCCCAGTTCATCGACGATCAGCAGCTTCACGGCGGCAAGCTCGCGTTGCATCTTGAGCAGCCGCTTTTCGTCGCGGGCTTCCAGCAACTGGTTCACCAGCGCTGCGGCGGTGGTGAACGCGACCGTGAAGCCCTTCTGGCAGGCGGCCAGTCCCAGGGCGAGCGCGGCGTGCGTTTTGCCCGTGCCACTGTTGCCAAGCGCGATGATGTTTTCCCGGCGCAAGATGTACTCGCAGCGTGCCAGTTCCAGCACGAGCATCTTGTTGAGGCTGGGGATGGCCGTGAAGTCGAAGGTATCGAGGCTCTTCACCGCCGGGAACCGGGCAGCACGGATCCGGCGCTCGACCGTGCGGCGCTCCCGGTCGATCAGCTCCAGTTCGATGAGACGCAGCAGGTAGCGGGTGTGATCAACGCCATCGCGCGCACATTCCCGGGCCAGCTTCTCATACTCGCGCAGGACCGTGGGCAGCTTGAGCTGCTTGAGGTGATGCGCCAGCAGAACCTGCGGCGTGCCCGCCGTCGTACCGGGCGGCATCTTGTCGTCCGCCGCCCGGCTCATGCCGCCAGCTCCGGCAGGAGAGCGGCGTAGTCGGCGGCGCGCGTCGTCTTCACCTCCATCCTGGGCAGGTGCGGATAGGCGGTTAGATCGAGCCGGGCAGGCCGACGCTCGATGCGCGCAAGCGCGATCTGCTTGATCGCATCGAAGCCGATCGCACCGATATGGATCGCCTCGTTCACCGCGAAGGTGACCACCTCCATCGGGAGCGCTTCCAGAAGGCGCAGCACCTGGATGAACTCGCGCTTGCCCTTGTTGCCCATCCGCGCCTCCAGAAGATGGCGCAGATGCTGGAACACCTCGGGCAGATCCCAGCCCTGAAGTGCGGCGGCCTGGTCAAGGGCTCCAGGCTTGCTCTCGATCAGCGCCAGGTAATGCAGTGGGTTCGCCACGAACATGGCTTCGCCATAGCAGCGCGGATGGCGGGCGATCTCCTCGCCGCCGCACAAGATGACGACCTGATCGACGAAGCCCTTCACCACCACGTCCTGGAAGCCGTAGCGGGTCGGAACCGAGTAGTCGTTGGTCCGGTAGCGCACCAGCGCGGTCGAGGAGACGCGCGCAGCCCTGGTTTCACACGGCTCGAACGTCCCGACCGGCACAGGACACATTGCCGCGAGATCGGCCACGAGCCGTTCGCCGATCGTCTGGCTGTGCCGCCCAGCCCGCTCTTCCTGCCGGGCGCGGCAGCGGCGTTCCAGTTCGGCATTGAAGGCATCGTAGCTCGCCGCGTGCGGGATCGGCACCATGAAGTGCGTTCGGGCGTGCTTCACCAGCCCTTCGACTTTCCCCTTGTCGTTGCCCTTGCCGGGGCGACCGAAGCGATCCGTGAACAGGTAATGGCTGACCAGACCGGTAAACGCACGGGTGCGCTCGCGCTTACCGTCGCCGCAAATCTTCGCGACCGCGATCGTGGTATTATCGTACAGGATCGAGCGCGGCACAGCGCCGAAGAAAGCGAACGCCGACACGTGCCCGTCGAGAAACGCCTCGGTCGTCTCCGCCGGATAGGCCTTCACGAAGCAGGCGTCCGATTGTGGCAGGTCCATGCAGAAGAAATGCACCTTCTGCCGGACGCCGCCGATCACGCCCACCGCCTCGCCAAAATCCACCTGCGCGTGGCCCGGTGGATGCGCCAGCGGTACGAACGTCTCGCGGCCGCGCGCCCGGCATTGCCGGACATAATCCTTCACCACCGTGTAGCCGCCACCGTAGCCATGCTCGTCGCGCAGGCGCTCGAAAATCCGCTTGGCCGTGTGCCGCTGCTTCATCGGCGCCGTCCGGTCTTCCGCCAGGATCCGGTCGATCACCGGCAACAACGATCCCAGCTTCGGCTTCGCCACGGGCTTCGTGCGCGTGTAGCCCGGCGGCAGCGAAAACCGGCACATCTTCGAAATCGTTTCACGGCTCAGGCCGAACACTTTCGCCGCTTCCCGTTGGCTGTTCCCTTCCACGAACACAAAACGACGAACCGCTGCGTAGACCTCCACGGCAAACATCCCTGGCCGCTCCAAAAGGAGCAACCTTATCCAATGGCCGGCTTTTACACCGCCGCGCTCAGCAAATCACCGGCGCTCCAGTGGCCTGGTTTGTCACCGCCCTGCACAGATCACTTTGTCCAGTAACAAGGGTCCGCTCAGGATTGGTTTGTGGGGAGGTGCCATTCAGTCATTAAGCTCGCTGCGACAGGCCTATTGCGCTGGGCTAAGGCAGCAATGCGCCCCAATAGCGGCCATAAAGTCAGGCGAGGACAAGCCTGAAAGCTGCCGTTCCAAAGTTTCGTCTGATTGAGGAAAATGAGCCTTCAATCGCAATAGGTCGAAAAATTTTCTTCGCGATGCGTCTTGGTCGCTGAAGTGAGGCGTATGAAATCCTCGTTAAGTTCGGCTTTGCCGTAACGTGACCGTGCACGAATTAAGTTGCGCCGTCATTATGATTTTCGGACGAGCACCACCCCAGCAATCGCAAGCGCGCCGCCAGCCAGAGGCCAGGATTGATCGACAAGCAACGCGCTAGCCACGATCAATGCGGCAGCTAGAGGGCCTTTCAAGGACTGACGCTCATTGCGAAGTCCAGCGAGCTGCTCGATACTGAGGGGATCGAGCTGAACCGGCACATATCCAGACTTTGCGATCGAGTTCGCAGTGGCAAGTATGTCGGGCAAGGACGCCGACAACCCCAGCAGCTGACCGCGAAGTTTCTTCAAACCCGACCGAGCGCTGCCGAGCGAGAACCGCTCGGCGAGAAGCTCCGTCATGATCGGCCGGGTGTCCTCGGCAATGTTATAGTCGGGTGCCAGTGATCGGACGACACCCTCTGCCGTAAGCAAGGTACGCAGAAGGATAGCCAGATCGGGTGGCAGGACCAGTTGATAATCCCGCAAAAGATCGAAAACGCGGGAGAAAATTTGCGAGAACTCGATTCCAGAAAGCACGGTCCCCCTGAACTCTCCGATCAAATGATCGAGATCCACCGCGAGCGCATCGCGATCCACCTTCGGCGCCCCCGCCCATGCGAGCAGGACATCCGCGACTTCGCTCGTTTCCTCGCCAGCGATCGCAAGCACGAGCCGAACGATCTCGTCGCGCCTCGTCTTGGTGAGCGTCCCGACTGATCCGAAGTCGATGAAGCCGACATCCTGCTCGCCGATCAGGAAAACATTGCCGGGATGAGGGTCGCCGTGGAATTCGCCGTTCAGGATGATCATGCGCAGGACAGCGTTGGCATAGCTTTTAGCGAAAGCCGCCACCCGCGGGTCGCCGGATGGGCTGCCCAGCGAAGACGCGGGCCTGCCGTACAGGCGTTCCTGAACGTTCACCCGCAGCCCGGTCAGTTCCCAATGGATGGCCGGGGTCCTGACGCCGATGGTATCGAGATATGCGCCGATCCGCTCGCAGGCTCGGGATTCCGCAGCGAGGTCCATCTCCCAGGCAAGATTGCGGCCGAAGGTCCGCAGAAACTCGACTGGCCGGTAACGCGCGATGTCAGGCGAGCGTGCTTCTGCGATCTCGGCAAGACGCACAAGCAGGCGCACATCGGCTTCCATGCGCGCGGCGGTGCCCGGGCGGCGAACCTTCACGATGACCTCGCTACCGTCCCGTAGCTTGGCGGAATAGGTCTGTGCAATCGAGGCGGACGCCAAAGGCTGTTCGTCGAACTGCGCAAAGTCGTTCCGCCAGTCCTCACCCCAGCTTGAAGCAAGTACGGGCTCGATATCTGCGAAGGGTACTGGCGACACCTGATCGTGCAGGGTTGAGAATGCCGTGATCCAGTGTTCGGTAAACAGATCGCTTCGTGTGGCGAGGAGCTGCCCCAGCTTTATACCAACTGGCCCGATGTCACGGAGGAACGCCACAACTGCGGCCGGACGAAATTCGCGAGGATCGATGACATTGCTCGAAGAGGGAATAAATCCGAGGGCTCCGGCAAGATTCTTCGCACCGTGCCTCAATAGGATTTGGCCGATCTCCGCGGCGCGAGCGATGCTGCTGATAGGCTTTTCCGGGGGCGATGCCATGATTTTACTCAGCCTCGGCCCGGAGTTGGTCCAGATTTTCTGATACCCTTGCAAGAATCTGCTGCAACGTTTGCTTCTCGTCGGCGGCAATGTCGCGCCAAAGCAGACCATGAAGCCTATCCGCGGAGCCTCTCAGTTCGGGCAGCAGATCGTCAAGCTGCTCCGTGAGGATGAGCTGCCACGCTCGCCGATCCGTCTCAGCTCGAAGCCTTTTCATCAGCCCGCGTGCGCAAAGACCTGCAACCGCCTGGCCGATGGTCGCCGATTCCAGTTCCAGTTTCTTGGCGATTTCAGCCTGCGTAAGGGCAGGATCGCGAAGAAGTTGTCCGATGATCCTCCACTGTGTCTGATTGAGACCGATCCTGGCGACCCTCGCATCGTACACTCTGCGCGCGCCGCGACTGATCTCGTCCATAAGATAGAGAATGCGGTCATCATCGGTGATGACCTTCTGCCGACGCTGAGACCGTGACATGGTATCTGGTTTTTCATCCATAGCGCTGTGTAGTCGGATAGCCTCGGATGCCCAAATGCAAACTGCTAAATGCCTTTACTATCTGGCTCACGGCTCATAGGGCGCGAGACGCGTTCACCTTTTACTGAGGCTGCCGAAAGAGTCAGATGACCGATAACTCCAACCAACCGGAGCAGGAGGGCACAACCCCAACGAAACCGCAATCGCGGCGTGGCTTGCGCATCGTGCTAATCCTCGTTGGTCTTGCCGTGCTGCTTGGCGGGATCTGGTGGTACTACCGGCACGTAAGCTACGGACAATACATGCAGTCGACCGATAACGCCTATGTCGCTGTCGACAGCGTCGTTATCTCTTCCAAGGTAGCGGGATACGTCGAAGAGGTCTTCGTGGGGGAGAACGAGCAGGTTGCTCTCGGCGGAGCCCTCGTACAACTGGATCTGCGGGATTATCAGGCGCAAGCGCAACAGGCGCGCGCACAGATCGCTGCGACCCTGGCCGGTGCCGACACAATCCGTTCTCAGGTAGCTGAACAGGATGCAGCCATTCGCCAGGCGCGGGGCCAACTCGCCGCCGCGCGCGCAGCACTCGACCTCGCGAACGACCAGGTGGCGCGATATCGGCCCCTTGCCGCGACAGGAGCCGAACCGCGGGAAAAGCTCGATCAGTATGAGGCGCAGGCGCGGCAGGCGCGGGCCGAACTCGCCGCTGCGCAGGCGGCGGTCGCTGCCGCGACCGCTCGCCGGGGGACCCTGTTCGAGCAGATCAGCCAGACCCAGGCGCAGGCGGACGCTGCTCGCGCTCAGCTGGAAACAGCCGACCTTACGGTTGAATCGACCTTGCTGCGCGCCAGCAAGGCCGGCCGCGTCGGCGATCTCTCGGTGAGGGTGGGCCAGTTCGTGCAACCGGGTCAACGTTTGATGACGGTGGTTCCGGTGAGGGCGATCTACGTGACGGCAAACTTCAAGGAAACGCAGGTCGGCCTGATCCGGGCCGGCCAGAGCGTCAGGCTCGAAGTTGACGCCCTGCCCGACCTTGAGATCGCGGGACGAGTGGTCAGCATATCGCCGGGAACGGGCGCGGAATTTTCCATCCTCCCCCCCGAAAATGCCACCGGCAACTTTACCAAGATCGTTCAACGGATACCCGTCCGCATCGCTATCGATGCTCCCCCTGAAGTGCGGCGTCTGCTCGTTCCCGGCATGTCGGTAGTGGCTACGGTCGACACCCGGAATGCTGCCGGCGAATTGGAAGAGATCTCGAGTCGGACTCAATGACCGAGATACTGGCAGCGCAGGACACTTCGATCGGGCCGGCCGGGAGCCGAAAGAACGCAGACGTTACTGCCTGGGTCGCTGTGGCCGCGGGCGCGCTCGGCGCCATGCTCGCGACGCTGGACATATCAATCGTCAATTCCGCACTCCCCGTCATTCAGGGCGAGATCGGTGCCACAGGCGCCGAAGGCACCTGGATTGCTACGTCATTTCTCGTTGCTGAGATTGTCGTCATTCCACTGAGCGCTTGGCTCGAACGGCTGTTCGGTCTGCGAACCCTCCTCATCATCGCGGTCAGCGCGTTCACCGCATTTTCTGTGCTATGCGGTGTAGCCACCGACCTTACGACCATGATCATCGGCCGCACGGGCCAGGGCTTCATGGGCGGAGTCCTCATTCCGACCGCAATGACTATTGTGGCTAAACGATTGCCGCCGCACCAACAGCCAATCGGAATGGCGCTGTTCGGCATGACTGTGGTTCTTGGCCCCGTGATGGGGCCATTGATCGGCGGCTGGCTGACCGAGAACCTGAGCTGGCACTATGCCTTTTTCGTCAATGTGCCAGTCTGCGCAATCCTGCTGCTCCTGCTGTTTATCGGGCTGCCTCACGAGAAGCCCAAGTGGGAATATCTCACGGACGCCGATTGGGCTGGCATTCTCGGGCTGATCCTCGGACTGGGCGGTCTGACTGTTGTACTCGAGGAAGGGCACCGTGAGGAATGGTTCGAGTCCTCACTCATTCGCTGGCTAACGGTGGTGACCATTATCGGCTTTGCCTGTTTGATTTACGGACAAGTGAAAGCACGCAAGCCGGTCTTGAAGTTGCAGCTCCTGTTCAATCGACAGTTCGCCAGCGTCGCGATCATGGCGCTCGCCCTGGGCATGGTGATGTATGGTTCGACCTATGTCATTCCGCAGTTCCTCGCGATCATTTCTGACTATAATGCTTTTCAGACGGGAGTGGTCATCTTCTGGATGGGTGTCCCGGCCTTTCTCCTGATGCCGGTTCTGCCTCTGATGATCCGCAAGGTGGACATCCGCATTGCCGTCGGCACCGGAATGCTGCTGATGGCGATCAGCTGCTTTGTCAGCACGAGTCTGACCGCCGAATCCGGCGGCGCTGTCTTCACTGAAGGTCAGCTTATCCGCGGGGCCGGAATGATCCTTGCGATGATGTTCCTGAATCAGGCAACGGTGGCTTCGGTGGCCAAGGAAGACGCGGGCGATGCCTCGGGCATTTTCAACGCGGCCCGCAATCTTGGCGGATCATTCGCCCTCTCGGCCCTCGCTTCGTTCCAGGACCAGCGGATCTGGCATCATAGCCGGCGGATGGAAGAGACCCTGAATGCGAACAGCGTTTCGCTACAGGACTATCTCGAAGGGCTGGCGCGAAACTTCGGCGGCATGGAGGGGGCGATGGCCGTCCTGAGCCGCACCCTCCAACGCGAGGCGTTCATAATGACCTACAATGACGTGTTCCTGGTTATGGGGATTCTGACCCTCGCGACGGTTCCGCTGGTCCTCTTCCTGAGGCCGCTTCCAAAAAATGTCTCCCTTTCGATGCACTGAGCCCTACACGATGCGCCACTTGCTACCTCTGCTTGTCACTATCGCCTTGCTAGCTGGATGCACGGCAGGGCCCGATTATGCAGGCCCCCCGGAAGTTGTGTCAGCAGACACGGGCACTCGCTTTGTGCGCGCTGGCAGTGATGTGAGCGCATCTGATCCGGTTGTCGCTCAATGGTGGCTGCTGCTTGGCGATCCCGAGTTGACGCGGCTGGTGGAGGCTGCGCTGTCCGGCAACCCCTCGCTCGCCGCAGCGCAGGCGCGCATTGCCCAGGCACGGGCATCCATCAGGCAAGACCGTGCGGGTCGAATGCCATCGCTTGGGGCACAGGCCACCACCGTGCAGGGCCGGCTTCCTGGTCTCGACCTTCAAGGCGGGGCGCCCCCCCCGTCAGAGCAAACCAATTCCGACGCAGAAACCGATGACTCGCTCAGCTTTTACAATGTGGGCCTTAACGCGAACTGGGAGCTGGAGTTCGCCGGTGGCTCGCGCAGGCGCATTGAGGCCAGCAATGCCCAAGCTGCTGCAACGGTGGCCAACGCAGAGGACGCAAAGGTCCAGTTGACTGCCCAAGTGGCCAGCACCTACGTCAATTTGCGGGAGGCCCAATTCCGCGCAGAGCAATTTGAGGCGCAGATTTCGTTGCAGGAAGAGATCCTGGCGCTGACATACCAACGCTATCAGCGCGGTGCATTGCCGCTTTTCCCGGTAAGCACCGCGAATGCCGAACTGGAGATGCTCAAGTCACAACTTGCCGAAGCTGAAGCGGATATCGCAGTCCTGTCTGATGCGCTCGCTATACTGACCGGACAGGTGCCGGGATCAGTTGATGCAGCGCTCACGACTGCGCGCTCCATTCCCATGCCGCCAGAGCAGGTCGCGATCGGCGATCCGGCAAGCCTGGTGGCGCGTCGGCCTGACATAAGGGCGGCCGAACGGTCTCTTGCCGCGTCGACGGCGCGGATCGGGGTGGCCGAGGCGGCGCGGTTCCCGAAATTGTCCTTCACAGGGATCCTGGGCCTCGGCGGATCCTCGTTGGACGACGTTGTCGATGTCGGCGAATTCTCCGCACTCGCGATCCCGCGCCTCCAGTGGAATTTTCTGGATTTCGGCAGGGTAGACGCTGCGATCGACCAAGCCGGGGCCGCGCGCAACGAAGCAGTCGCCAATTACCAGCAGACGGTGCTTCTGGCACTGCAAGACGCCGAACGTGCCTTGGCTCGCTTCGGCCAGCAGCGTGTTGCGCTCGCTGCCAGTATGCAAATCAAGAAGCAGGCTGACGACGCGGCGGACCTGAACCGCCAACGTTTTGCCGCAGGAGCGATCTCGAAGGCTGACCTCAACCGGGCCCTGCGAGAACAGCAGCAGGCCTCAGGAGACCTCGTCCGGGCAAGAGGCGCCCTTACCCTGTCGTGGATTGCGCTGCAGAAGTCGCTGGGCCTTGGGTGGCAAGAGCCTGTTCGAGATCAATAGTCCCGCCGCGCTGATCAATTGATCCGGTTGACGAGAAGTAGGCGCCCCTGCCGCTGGCGACCAACTTGTCGTCGGGCTCGAGAACCCGGGTTTCGGCCACCGAAATCTGTCGCCCGATCTTCACGATCTGTCCGTGAGCAGTGAGAGGTCCTGAGGTTGCAGGACGGTGGTAATCGACATGCAGATCGGCCTTCGCTCTCGCCGCGACGCCCCCGGCAAGCAGAGTATAAAGCCCGGTGAGGTCGACCAGTGAAGCCAGGATCCCTCCATGCGCCGACCCAATCATAGGGTTCGACACGATCTCTTCGCGCCATGGCATGGTGATCGCGATTGACTGGTCGGAGCATGTCGCAATCTCCAGCCCAAGCCATCGGTGAAACGGCGCGATATGCAGCATTTCCTGCAAGCGCTCTCGATCGATCATAGCTCCCTCGTCCCCTGTGGCTGAGCCGTATCGGATGAGTGATGGCGCCCTAGGAAATCGACGATAGCGGCGGAGAAGGCATCGTTCGCATCGCCCACGACCATGTGCGTGGCATCGGCAATATCGGTGTATTCTGCATGGGGGGCGAGTTGTCGCAGATGCAAAACGGCCTCTTCGGAAACAAGATCGCTAGAGCCGCCTCGGATGAGGTGAAGCGGAAGCGTGAGATTCGCCGCAGCTTGGCTCAGCATTGCCGATTGACGTTCTTGGCTGTCTGGGTCGCCTTGTCTGGCTGACATTATATTACGGATAAACACCGGGTCCCAGTGCCAATAGAAGCGCCCATCCGACTTCTGCCGCAGATAGTTTTTCAGACCATCGCTCGCGCCCCGCTTGGGACGATGCGGCATGTAGCGAGCGATCACGTCGGCCGCCTCCTCTGGTGAGGCGAAGCCGCTATCGACATGCTCTTCCATGAAACCAACCACGCGCATCACACCGCTGGGCTCCATGCGCGGGGCAATGTCGACCAATGTGAGTGAAGCAAAGCTACCTGGAGCAAGCTCCCCAGCGGCAATCAGTCCAGCGAGCCCGCCCAGTGAAGCGCCGACCAGCGCTGGCTTCTGGTCCAGGCGCGACGCTGCAGCGACCAGATCCGCCGCGAAGTCGCGCATTTCATAAGCTCCGCATGGCGACCAATCGCTGTCTCCGTGACCGCGCATGTCGAAGGCGATTGCGCGAAAGCCGGCTTGAGCCAGCTCGCTGACCACCCTTCTCCACGCGCGCCGTGTCTGCCCGCCGCCGTGCGCAAGAAGGACGGGTTTAGCGTAGGCATCCCCCTCAGCCTCGGCTGTAAGAGAAATCGCGCCTGCGCCCTCAATCGTAAAGGTTTCTCTCGCCATCTCTGGATGGTAGGAAAGGCGCGCTAAATAGTAAACCGATTTAGTTTGTGGCTCTCGGCTCCGTGTTGGCTGTCCTGCAGGGCGTTTCAACGACGGCAAAAGTCTATGCCAAGAGGGGTTTCTCCAGACCATGCTCTAATGCACCGGCTTGCGATTCGGTCAGCAGTCGCTGTCCGCTTAATCCGCTCAAAGATATAAAAGCTGCCTTTCCGCTTCCGGCCCACTTCCAGCCGGTCAGCTTTGCGCCCTTATTGTGTTGAAAAAGTCTGCCGCGCGTTTTGGTCAGCAATAATCGAATCTTGACGGGCCGTTCGACGCAGCAATGATTCAAGCGGCGAGACTGACCTGAATCATTATTGCCAAAAACTGGCCGCTGGGTCGTCAGCTTTGACTTTTTCAACACAATACGCCCTAATATCGGTCATTCCGAACCCTTCGGATTTAAACCGAAAGCCGCCATTCGTTCGCGCATCAAAACGAGGCGGCGCGGTTCATAGCTTGCTTGCCGACTGTCTGCGCGTTCCATCGATTAGCTCAATCAGCCACACTTTCTGGCGGGCCAACATGGCATCGTTGCGCGCCGCAATCAGCCGTTCGTGTTTCTGGCCCACAGACGGCCTTATTCACGCGAAAAAACCTGTAGGAATGCCGCACTATAATAAGCATAGGGCAGTATGCGCACACCTGTCACGAATTTTCGTGCAATTAAATGGCCCTTATCCTTTTCAGGCCTAAGCTCTTACTGCAAGATTTATTGAATTTTTCGTTGACAGGTAAGCCGGCTAGTTTTTCAATCGATGGAGCCAGCTTTCTACATAGCACACCAAGGCAACTAACTGCGCGGCGCTTCGAGGACAGCTTGGCCTTGGCTTGCGAACAGGTAAACCACATGCCCGCCAAGCGATGCCAGGGCCCCTTCGATATCAATCGGCAGGCCCCGCTCGCTGTTCGCGGCGAGCGCGCTCAGGATGGCATGCGCAGCCGCGGTTCCCAGCTCCTCTGCAGCGGTCAGCCCCTGTACGAAGGGGTTGCGCCCCAGCAGAAATGGCAACGACAGGCAATGCACGCGTTCCAGCGGGTTGCCGGGTTGCCCGAGCTTGAAGCCCTTCCCGGTGACGATTTCATCGAGGCTTGCCGACCGCGCGATGGCCAGGGCGCGGATCTGCATGCGCAGCGTTGGAAAGGGAAATTCCTCCTGCCCCAGAACGGCCTGCCCGCGTGCGTCGACGATGGAATCGAAGTGGTGCGTCACTCCGCGCGCAGCGATGTGCCAGCCGGCGCCTTTGTCGTCCCGCTCCATCGTATAGTCGGAACCGAGCGCATGGATTGCAAGGATACCGGCATCGTGCAACGCGATCAGCCGTTCGATCGAGAGCGGCGGAACAGCCGCATAATTGTCCACGAACACGCGCTTCAGCGAGCGGTTGAAGCGGGCGCGGTCGCCGTCCGACAAGTCCTTCACAATGGCGCCGAACGGCTCGTGCATGCGCAGCAGCGCATAACGCCAAGGCACGGTGCGGTGATGCCGCGCGTTGTAGTGCACTTCCAGCAGATTGCCGCGCGCCCATTCCAACGGATCGAAGTCGCTGCGGCGCTGCGCATAGCACTTGGAAAAGCCCTCCGGCGTCGTGCATCCCGGCCCGAGCGATCGTAGGAACGCCGGGTCGAGCCGCTCGAGCTGGTCGAGGAAGAGGCCGAATGCCCGGTCCAGATCGCCATCCTTGCCCATGACGATTGCAGCCAGCCGGTCGTCGGTAAACAGATCCAGCGGCTGATAGGGGATCGGGCAGAAGAAATCGGCTTCGGGCAGCAGCCCGCCGCGCGACATCATGGTGATGAGCGGACCCTGCGCCCGGTCGCATTGGTCGGTCGGCGCAAAGGTCAGGCGCCCGTCCACGGACTTGAAACGGCCGATCCGCATTGCATGATCGATCGCCACGTCGATTCCGCTCAGAGAGGTGCCAAGGATACCGAGCCGAATCGCGTCCGCCGAAAGATTTGGCTCGACGCTGCGCCCCAGGGCCGCCGGGTCGGCCCCGTGTGTCTTGGGCACCGAGTGCCCGGTGGCCAGAATCGCATGATCGAACGCGAGCGCGGCCTGCTGAGTGACAGCATCGCTCGTCACCCAGACCCCGCCCTCATGCGCGACAATATCGCTGACGCGGGTGCGCGTGTGCAGCGTGATGCGGTGGCCGCGCGCCGCGCCTTCATTCACCAGCGCGCCAAACTGGTCGGCGTAATAATCGCCCAGAACCACGCGCGGAAAAAAGTGTCGTTCGTGCAGGTCGGCATCCCCGATGCCCCAGCCATGGCGGGTTTCGGGCGGGATCCGCTGCAACCAGTCGAGCAGGGTCTCGCACACCGGCGGCAGTTCGATGCTGGCGATGTTGGACAGCATGGCCGGTGAGTTCTGCTGGCGATCGTAGGGCGTACCCACACCGGGCCGCGCCCCGGATTCAAAGATCAATATCGCCAGCGGTGCCTCTGACGTGATCAACCGCTTCAGGGCATAGACCGCGCTCGGCCCGGCCCCGATGATCGCCACGCGCGGCCGCGTTGGCTTGTTCGTATTCCTCAATCGAACACGCTGAAGGCGAGCAGCTTTTCGCGCACATCGCGATCCGCCCCGGCCGGGATCAGCGCCTCGATCGCGGCGCGGCGGTCCAGCGGGCTGGCGTCGAGATCGAGCCCGAGCATGGCGGTGTCGGGGAATGTCCGCTCCGTCGCAGGTTGATCAAGCACGACATCGAGCGCGCGGTGACGCGGATCGCGGTTGACCGTGGCAAACATCTGGCCAACCGCCTCCGGGCTGCCTTCGAGCACCTGCATGTAGCTATTGCCGTTGCCCAGCAGCAGGCCGGTGAGGCCCTTGCGCCGATTGCCCGCCTGCACTTCGTGAGCGAGCGCAAGCGCGGTGTCGGCCTGCGCGTTTTCCTGCGCGCCGGCGGTGCTGAGATAGATCAGCACGCGCAGCGGTGCCTCGGACAGCGTGCAGACATCGGCGGTGCCGGCCATGACGGGATCGTTGTCCTCCATGATCCGGCACCGCGCGTGGGTCAGGCCAGGTCGCGGACTTTGGGTTCGCGATCCCAGTGGCGCTTGGTGCCGACCTTGAGGAAGTCCTCCGGCTTGGGCACGCCCGCGTCAGGCTCGATATTCGCCTTGGGCAGGATATGCTCGCGCGTGCCGCCACAGGCGCCGATGGTCTTGCAGTGATACCAGGCGTCGGCAAACCAGGCGACCGCGCCCACATCCTTGGCCAGTTCCTGCGCCTGGTCGGGCATCAGGATGGCGACCACCGCATCGAACACCACCGAAGGCGTGCCCGCGAGCTGGCCATCGGCCTTGAGTGTGCCGCCCTTGACCTTGATCTCGCCCACCTTGGGCGCGACCAGCTTAACCGTACCGCCGTCCTTTTCGACGCCCGCCTTGATCTCGTCGATCATCGCCTTGTCCGAACCCTCGGCGTAGAGAATGCCCACGCAGCGGCCCTCGAACACGGGCTTTTCCTGCTTCTGGATCGACAGTGCATCGGACAGCGCCATATCGATCGGTTCCTTCGCGGCCTTGGCCTTTTCCGGGAGGTCCATCGCCAGACCGGCGGCCACGCGCTTGGCCAGATCCTCGTCGATATTGCGAAGACGGCTCATCACCCGGTTGCGGACATGCTCCAGCGTCACCTTCGACAGCTCGAACACGATAGCCGAGCAGATGTGCGCCTGTTCGTTATCGGTCTGCGAACGATAGAACAGCCGTGCCTGGCTGTAGTGGTCGGCGAAGGTTTCCGCACGGATGCGCAGCTTCTCGCCGCCATCGTTGCGTTCGTCATTGGCGGCAAAGCTGGTGAAGCCGGTTTCCGGGCATTCGCGCGGGCCGCCGTCCTCGCCCGCTTCGGCAAGGCTGTTGGGCTCGTAATTGGCGCGGCCCGTGGGCACCAGCGTCTGCATCATCCCGTCGCGCTGGAAATTGTGGAACGGGCACTTGGGCGCGTTGATCGGGATCTGGTGGAAATTGGTCGTGCCCAGCCGCGATTTCTGCGTGTCGAGATAGCTGAACAGCCGCCCTTGCAGCAGCGGATCGTTCGAGAAATCGATCCCCGGCACCACATTGGTGGGCAGGAAGGCGACCTGCTCGGTCTCGGCAAAGAAATTGTCGACATTACGGTTCAGCGTCATGCGCCCGATGATGTCGACCGGGATTTCCTCTTCGGGAATCAGCTTGGTCGCATCGAGCACGTCATAGGGCTGCTTGGCGGCCCACGCCTCGTCGAACACCTGGATGCCCAGGTCCCATGCCGGATAGTGCCCGCCATCGATCGCTTCGTGGAGATCGCGGCGGTGGAAATCGGGGTCGGCCCCGGCCAGCTTCACTGCCTCATCCCAAGTGGTGGAGGCAAGGCCCAGCACCGGCTTCCAGTGGAACTTGACGAAGCTGCCCTTGCCCTCGGCATTGACGAGCCGGAAGGTGTGGACGCCGAACCCTTCCATGTTGCGCAGCGTGCGCGGGATCGCGCGGTCGGACATCGCCCACATGATCATGTGCATGGACTCGGGCATCAGGCTGATGAAATCCCAGAACGTGTCATGCGCGCTGGCCGCTTGCGGATAGCCGCGATCGGCCTCCATCTTCACCGAATGGACGAGGTCGGGGAACTTGATCGCGTCCTGGATGAAGAACACCGGGATGTTGTTGCCGACCAGGTCCCAGTTGCCGTCTTCGGTGTAGAGCTTGACCGCAAAGCCGCGCACGTCGCGCGGGGTGTCGACCGATCCAGCGCCGCCCGCGACGGTGGAGAAACGGGTGAACACGGGGCAGCTGTTGCCGGCCTTGGAGAATAGCTTGGCCTTGGTCAGTTCGGGGATCGCCTTGGTGACTTCGAACACGCCGTGCGCGCCGGAACCGCGGGCGTGGACGATACGCTCGGGGATACGTTCGTGATCGAAGTGAAAGATCTTCTCGCGCAGAACGAAGTCTTCCAGCAGTGTCGGCCCGCGCGCGCCGGCTTTGAGGCTGTTCTGGTTGTCCGCAATGCGATGGCCGTGGTTGTCGGTGAGATGCGCCACCGTATCGCTATGATCGCCGCTATCGGGCACCTGCTGATGCACTTCGCCAGCATTGCCCAGCTCGGTGTCGAAATCGGTCTCGCCCAGACCCGGGTTGTGGTGGTGCAGCGAATTGTCGCCCGCCGGGCCGCGTGGCCGCTCCCCCTTGTCGATCGCGCGGCCACCGAAAGGACCGGTTTTGTCCACGTTGGGAACTGGCTTCACGATGATCGGGTCGGGGTTGATGTCATGGGCGGTCGTCTGAACTTTTTTAGCCATCGTTCATCCTCTAATTTTTGCCCCGGGTCGGGGCAACATCGATAAAGTGCCCGCAGGGGTCCCGATATCCAGCGATCGTCGATCAAGATACGCTAGCTGCAAAGATCTTAGCGGCCTTCGCACATGGAGCGACTCATCTTTTCGGCCATAACGGAAAAAAGGAGTGCGATGCCATACCGCCCGCCGATCAGAACGCTCCCGCTCCATGCGGTGACGCCAAACTTGCCATCGCGAGGGAATTGGAATGTCGCATTGTAGAAGGCCTTCCCGGCTCCTTGCTATTCGGTTTCCTAGCGACCGATCTCGAGCCTTTGCTTTCGGCGGATAGGAAAAGGTGCCGCAGTCGGAATTATCTGTTAGTTAGCGCTGTCAATTGTCTGGCAGTTCGTGACGTGACCCCCGGCTTTCCCCCAACTGGGATTAGAGCCGCGCGGTTGTTTTGCGCTTGAGCGCGGTTGAAGCAATGGGCTGCGTAGCGGAGCCCGGAGGGCGTAGCGAATCAGTCCATTGCTTATCCAGTTCGGCGGCGAACGCCGCCGGTGTTGCGTATCCAAGGGATGAGTGTGGTCTCTCCCGATTGTAGTCCTCGACCCAGGCGGCGATCTCGACCCGGGCGTGGGCAAGGCTGAGGAACAGCGTCTCGTTGAGCAGTTCGTCGCGCATGCGGCCGTTGAAGCTCTCGACGTAGCCGTTCTGCACCGGCTTGCCCGGCGCGATGTAGTGCCGCTCAACGCCGATCTCCCCGCACCATGCCAGCACCGCATTGCTCGTGAGTTCGGTCCCGTTGTCGCTGACGATCATCCCCGGTTTGCCGCGCTGTGCGATCAGCTCCGTCAACTCGCGCACGACACGGCCGCCTGAGATCGATGTGTCGGGCACCGCCGCAAGGCACTCCCGGGTCACGTCATCGACCACGTTCAGCACGCGGAACCGTCGTCCTGACGCCATTTGGTCGTGCACGAAGTCGAGGCTCCAGCGCTGGTTCGGTAGGGCCAGCACCGGAGCAGGCGCCCGTGTTCCAACAGCACGCTTGCGGCTCCGGCGTCGCCTGACCGCCAATCCCTCCTCACGGTAAAGACGCTGGGTTTTCTTGCGGTTGATCATCACCCCCTCCCGGCGCAGCAGGATATGCAGGCGACGATAGCCGAACCGGCGTCGCTGGTTCGCCAGCTCGCGCAGCTTCTCGCGAAGCTCGGCATCGTCAGCCCGCTGGGAGCGATATCGCACGCTCTTACGGTCGGCTCCGATCACATGACACGCCCGCCGCTCGCTCATCCCGTGACAATCCTGGAGATGAGCAACAGCTTCCCGCTTCGCGGCGGGCGTCAGAACTTTTTTGTCAGAAGATCCTTCAGCGCAGCGTTGTTCAGCATCGCATCGGCCAACAAGCGCTTGAGCCTGCCGTTCTCATCCTCGAGCGAGCGCAGCCGCTTTGCCTCGGACACCTCCAGTCCGCCGTACTTCGCCTTCCAGTTGTAGATCGTCGCTTCCGACACACCGTGTCGGCGGGCCAGGTCCGCGGTCTTCGCCCCCGCCTCCGCTTCCTTCAGCACGCCAATGATCTGCTCTTCAGAAAACCTCGTTCGCTTCATCTCGTCCGTCCTTCTCTCAGGGGCGGACTCTAATCCAGCGTGGAGGAAAATCGGGGGTCACGTCACTATTCCAAGGGCGGCACACAGCGATCTGATCACGGCTCGGCATCCAGAGGCTCGATACAATCGCGACGCTCATCAAAAAGGTGCAAACTGACGCTACATGCCATTAGAGACTGAGGAAGAGGTTGCTTCGAATTATCGTCCGCCGTTATGGCCTTGGCACGACTAAAGGATTTCAAACTCTTGCAAGATGCTGCCTCCAAGCGGAAATTCCGCGACACGAATTCCTGGTGGTCTATCGTCGGCCTCGTTGCCGGGATCGGCTTCTTCCTGGTCAGCGCGATCCTTTCGTATTCGAACGTCCTCAGCATGCGCGAGAACGAGGAACGGATCCGCGTTACGCACGAGGTGCTGACGTCGCTCGATGAGCTCATGATAGCGGTGCTCGGCGTGGAAACTGGTAGCAGAGGCTATGTCCTGACCGGCAAAGACCAATATCTTGAAGCTTATCGAACCGGAGCTGCCAGCGCGCGACAAAACCTGGGGAAGTTGGAAGCTTTTGCAAATGACAATGCCGCCGAGGATGAGGACCTCGACCGGCTCCGGACCCTGATCGACGAAAAACTCCGTTTCTCCCGGTTGGCCATCGAGACTCGTCGCGATCAGGGCTTCGATCCGGCGATCGCGATGATCGACAGCGACCAGGGCAAGATCGCGATGGATGCGATCCGTTTGGAGATGGCGCAGAGAAACCGCGCGGAGACGACAGAGCGCCAGCAGCGCATCGCCGAACTGGCTGCGGCGTCCAGTGCAACGCTCGTCAGCGCCATGGTCACTAGCCTTATTGGCATCGCCTTGACCATCGCGATATTCCTGCTGCTCATGCGCGGAAACCGCCTGCGCGAACGTCAGCGTTGGCTGCAAACCGCGCAGGTGGAGCTTAGCGAAGCGATGCGCGGCGAGAAGACTGTCCCGCAGCTGGGCGCCGCGGTGCTTGCCTTCCTCGCCGAGAGGACCGGGGCTAACGCAGGCGCGATCTTCAAGGGAGAAGGAGGCACGTTCAACCGTGCAGCCATGCTCGGGGTGACCGACGCGGCAGCGGTGCCCGAAACGTTTGCCTTCAACGAAGGCTTGCTCGGCAAGGTGGCGGCAGACGGACACCCGACCGAGCTTGCGGATATCCCGGACGGTTATCTCAAGATCGGTTCCGCACTTGGCAGCGATACGCCGCGCCATCTCGTGGTCGCCCCGGCTTTCAATGAAGGTTCGGTCAATGCCGTCATCGAACTCGGATTTTTCGATGCGGTGGATGACCGGGTACGAGAACTGCTCGATACCGTTTCAGGCTCGATCGGCGTCGCCCTGCGCTCGGCGCGTTTCCGCGAGCGCCTGCAGGACGCGCTGGAGGAAACGCAGCGCCAGGCTAGCGAACTGCAGGCGCAAAGCGAGGAATTGCGGGTCTCCAACGAGGAACTGGAGGAGCAGGGGAATGCGTTGAAGGAAACGCAAGCCCGGCTGGAACTGCAGCAGGTCGAACTGGAACAGACCAACAGCCAGCTTGAAGAACAAGCGCAGGCTCTGGAGGGCCAGCGTGACGAGCTTTCGCGCGCCGCTGCCTCGCTGCAGCTTAAGGCTCGCGAGCTTGAGCAGGCCAGCCAGTACAAGTCTGACTTCCTTGCCAACATGAGCCACGAGCTGCGCACGCCGCTCAATTCGCTGCTGATCCTTTCCAAGCTGCTGGGCGACAATGCCGACGGCAACCTTTCGGCCGAACAGGTCAAGTTTGCCCGCACGATCGAATCTTCGGGCAACGACCTCCTGACCCTTATCAACGACATCCTCGATCTGTCGAAAATCGAGGCGGGTCACGTCGAGATCCAGGCGACCCAGGTCTCCACGGAGCGGCTCGCTTCGGACCTGCGAAAGATGTTCGAGCCGCTGGCGCAGCAGCGTGGGCTGGAACTCGACATCGCGCTTGCCGACGATGCGCCGCGTTCCATCGAGACCGATCGACAGCGGCTGGAACAGGTACTCAAGAACCTGCTTTCGAACGCGATCAAGTTCACCGAACGGGGCAGCGTTACCCTGTCGATCTCCAGCAAGGATGACGACCAGATCGAATTCGCGGTCGCCGACACCGGGATCGGCATCGCACCGGAGCAGCGCGACGCGATATTCGACGCCTTCCGCCAGGCCGACGGCACAATCAGCCGCAAGTTCGGCGGCACCGGGCTCGGCCTCTCGATTTCGCGCGAACTGGTCCGCCTGCTGGGCGGAACGATCCGGGTCACGAGCGAAGAAGGCAAGGGAAGCACGTTCATCGTGGACGTGCCTGCCACTTACGATCCCGCCACCGTCGCGCCGCGCGCTGCCGCGCCGGCGGGTAAGGAACCGCCGGCAACAGCCCCGGCAACTGTACAAGCCGCGACCAGGCCGAAGGGCCGGACCAATACGACACCCAAGGGGCCGGTCATCGACGACGACCGGGCGGTCCTGTCCGGTGACAAGCGCGTATTGCTCGTGATCGAGGACGACAGCAGATTTGCCGGTATCGTGTGCGACCTGTCACGCGAAATGGGTTTCGAATGCCTCGTGGCCGGCACCGCGCAGGAAGCGATCGACCTTGCCCGCGAGTACCGGCCCAGCGCCATCGTGCTCGACATCGGTCTGCCCGATCAGTCGGGCCTTACCGTTCTGGACCGGCTCAAGCATGAAGACAGGACACGGCACATACCGATCCACGTTATCTCCGGTTCGGACCAGGCCCAGACAGCGATGGCATTGGGTGCGATCGGCTTCCTTGAAAAGCCCGCCCCCCGCGAACGGCTGGCAGAGGTGCTGGCCATGCTGCAGCAGAAACTGGCATCGCGCGTTCGGCGTGTGCTCATCGTCGAGGACGACGCGGTCCAGCGTGAGGCGGTCAGTCAGCTGCTCGGATCGCAGGATGTCGAGACTGTCGGCGTCGGCACGGTCGCCGAATGTCTGGAGGAACTGCGCGGCGGCCAGTACGATTGCATGGTCCTCGACCTCGCGCTGCCCGATGCCACCGGCTTTTCCCTGCTCGAGACGCTAAGCGAGGAAGGCGAGGGTCCGCTTCCTCCGGTAATCGTCTACACCGGGCGGGACCTTTCGGCCGACGAGGAGCAGCGCCTGCGTCGTTATTCCAGTTCCATCATCATCAAGGGCGCCAAGTCGCCCGAGCGCCTGCTGGACGAGGTTTCGCTGTTCCTGCACCAGGTCGTTTCCGACTTGCCTGCCGAACAGCGCCAGATGATCGAGAAAGCGCGTCACCGTGATGCGGCGCTCGAAGGCCGCCGCATCCTCATCGTCGAGGATGACGTGCGCAACGTCTACTCGCTCACCAGCGTTCTGGAGCCCCGCGGCGCACTGACGCGGATCGCGCGCAACGGGCAGGAGGCGATCGATGCGCTGGAGGAAGCGGCGGGCGATCCTGACAACACGATCGACTTGGTGCTGATGGACGTCATGATGCCGGTGATGGACGGCCTCACCGCCGCTCGCGCCATCCGTGCCGATGCGCGCTGGAAGAAGCTGCCCATTGTCATGCTCACCGCCAAGGCCATGCCCGACGACCAGCAGAAATGCATCGATGCGGGCGCCAACGATTACATGTCAAAGCCGATCGACGTGGACAAGTTGCTTTCACTGGTACGGGTATGGATGCCCAGGTGATGCGCACCAGAATGACGGACGCCGGTGCTGCGAACGAGAGCATCGAGGACATCGAGATCCAGCTTCTGCTGGACGCACTCTATCGGCATTATCACTACGATTTTCGGCACTATGCCCGCGCCTCAATCAAGCGGCGGCTGCTGCAGGCGCGGACACAGTTGGGCTACGACAGCATTTCCGACATCCAGTCGGCCGTCCTGCACGACGAGACGATCCTGCCGCGTTTGCTAAACTTCCTCACCGTTCAGGTGAGCGAGATGTTTCGCGACCCTTCGTATTTTCGCGCCCTGCGCGAAAGCGTCGTGCCTCACCTCAGGACCTACCCCTCGCTCAAGGTATGGGTCGCGGGATGCAGCCATGGCGAGGAGCTTTATTCGCTGGCGATCCTCTTCGCCGAGGAAGGGCTGGCCGACCGTACCATCTTCTACGCAACGGACATCAACCCGGCGGCGCTGCGCGCGGCGCAGGCGGGCATTTATCCGCTGGACCGGATCCGCCAGTTCACGGAAAACCATCGCCAGTCCGGCGGTCATTCATCTTTATCTGAATACTATACCGCGGACTACGACAGGGCCGTGTTTGACAAGGCCCTGCGCGAACGAGCCGTTTTCTCCGATCATAGCCTGGTGACCGACGCCGCGTTCGGCGAGATGCACCTCGTTTCATGCCGCAACGTGCTGATCTACTTCGACCGCGAATTGCAGGACCGGGTCGTGGGACTGTTCGGCGAATCGCTCGCGCGCGGCGGATTCCTAGGCGTCGGGTCGAAGGAAAGCCTGCGCTTCTCGGCCCACGCCGACATGTTCTCGGAGTTCGTGCGCGAGGAAAAGATCTATCGAAGGAACACTCGGTGAGCCTTCAGGCAGTCGTCATCGGCGCGTCGGCGGGCGGCGTGCAGGCCCTTTCGCAGGTGCTGCCGGCCTTGCCCGTGGACTTTCCCATTCCCGTCATCGTCGTCGTCCATATCCCGCCACGGCGCGATAACGCCTTGGTCGATCTGTTCGCCGACAAATGCCGCATCCCTGTAAAGGAAGCGGAGGATAAGGAGCCGCTGGAACCGGGAACGATCTATTTCGCGCCGTCCGATTATCATCTTCTCGTCGAGGCGGGCGGCTCGCTCGCTCTATCCTCGGACGAGCCGGTCAATCACTCGCGACCCGCAATCGACGTGCTGTTCGAAAGCGCGGCAGACGCGTTCGGAAGCGAGCTGGCCGGGATTGTCCTGACGGGAGCGAACAGCGATGGCGCAGCGGGATTGCGCGCTATATGTGCGGCAGGCGGGAAAGGTATCGTACAGGATCCGGCCTCGGCGGAAGTGGCGACAATGCCCCACGCTGCGCTTGCCGCGGCCCCGGGTTCGCAAGCGATGCGGTTGGAAGACATCCACCCTGCGCTGGAGGCCATGATCGCGCTATGACCAACAACGTCAAATTCCTGTTGGTCGACGATCTCGAGGAAAACCTCGTCGCGCTCGAAGCCTTGCTTGCGCGCGAAGGGCTGGAGCTGCATTTGGCGCGCAGCGGCGAAGATGCGCTCGAACTGATGCTGGCGAACGATTATGCGCTGGCGCTGCTCGACGTGCAGATGCCCGGCATGGACGGGTTCGAACTGGCCGAGATAATGCGCGCGAACGAGCGATCGCGGCATATCCCGATCATTTTCGTGACGGCGGGAAGCGGCGATGCCGCACGCCGCTTTCGAGGTTACGAGGCGGGAGCGGTCGATTTCATCCAAAAGCCGATCGAAGCCGACATCCTGCGCTCCAAATCGAATGTCTTCCTGGACCTGTATGCCCAGCGGCAGCAGATCACCGCCCAGCGCGACGAACTCGCAACGCTCAGCGCTGCGCTACAGGCTGCCGATCAGCAGAAAAACCGGTTTCTCGCGGTGCTGGCGCACGAGTTGCGCAATCCGTTGGCGGTCCTTGCCGCCGGTCTCAGCATTCTGGAGAGGAAAAGGGATCCGGAGGTCATTGGAAACGTCCGCACGTCGATGCGGCAGCATCTCGGGCACATGACCCGTCTCGTCGACGACCTGCTCGACATCAACCGCATCGAGCACGGAAAAATCTCGCTGCGCCGGGAGAAAGTGCTGCTGGCCGACATCCTTCCCTCCGCGCTGGAAGTCGCGGTTCCGGCAATCGAGTCAGGGAATCACACGCTCGCAGTGAACGTTCCGGAACAGCCGATACTACTCGACGTCGACAAGGCGCGCTTCATTCAGATGGTCAGCAATGTCGTTGGCAATGCGGCACGGTACACGCCGAAGGGCGGGCGCATCGAGGTCACCGCAAGTGGCAGCGGAAACAGCGCCAGCATTGTCGTTTCCGACAACGGTGTCGGCATCCCAGCCGACCAGCAGTCGCGCATTTTCGAGCTCTTCGAGCAATCCAATGCAGGAATGGTCGTGATAGGCGACGGGCTGGGAATCGGGCTGGCCCTCGTCAAGCAACTTGCCGAACTGCATGGCGGGACAATCCGGCTGGTAAGCAGCGTACCTGGCGAAGGAAGTACTTTCGAGATCCAGCTTCCGACCGGAAACCACTAGCGCGATTAAGCTTACCGCTGAACTTTCGTACTTGAAGCTCGCAACACCAATCCAGGAACCCAAATAGTCAGGAGGGATCCCGTCGGATGGCAGTTGATTGTCGGATTTCAAGGTCGCAGCGCCTATAAGCCGCCAGTCCGCTTGCGGCCCAATAGCAGCTGGGCAGCTGTTGGCATGAGCTGCCGGTCGGTAATGCGCCGAACCCCGGCCATTCACAGCCAGCGATGCGTGGCCCAAAACCAGTCGTTTGCAAATAGGCCCCTATGGCAGTGGACGGGCGTCCAATCTCGCGCGAAACCTAAGCACCAATATCCCTAGAACGCGAGAACATGCCCCAAGCCCGTTCGCTGCCCCACCACAGGCCAGCAAAGCCGCAAAGCGTGACGCCGGTTCGCCAGCTACCCGACCAATCCCTGGCGCCGCTGCCGGGATCGGAACAGCGCGGGCTACTCATGTCATCTCACCGCAGCGACGCGACTGAGCGAACTTAGCCCGCACAGCAGGACAGTCTATTCACATCCCGGTCGAATGCCTGCGCCGCCAGCTTCAGGCCTTCGACCGTGGTCAGATAGGGGAAGATCGTCTCCACCAGATCGTCGATCGTGAGACCGCAGCGGAGCGCCATGGCGGCGGTCTGGATACTGTCCGCACCTTCCGGTGCCAGGATGTGCGCGCCCAGCAGTTTGCGGGTCCGGCCATCCGCAACCAGCTTGATCAGGCCACGCGTGTCGCGGGCCGCCAATGCGCGCGGGACATTCTCGAGCGGGAGCGTCGACGTTCGCGCTGCATATCCGGCCGCGATAGCCTGTGCTTCGGTGAAGCCGACACTGGCTACCTGCGGATCGCTGAATACGACGGACGGCATGGCCGAATTGTCGTACCTCAGACTGTCGCCGTTCAAGGCGTTTTTGGCAGCGATCTTTGCGCCATAGGCCGCCATATAGACGAACTGGTCTCGGCCCGTCACGTCGCCGGCGGCATAGACGCCGCGCACAGAGGTTCGCATATGGTCATCGACAATGATGGCACCGCTGAGCGTCTGCTTCACCCCCGCCTCGATGAGACCGAGGTCCTCAACATTCGGGGCGCGCCCGGTCGCCAGGAGAAGGCGCTCCGCGACGATGATTTCGGCGACCCCGTCGCGCAGGACGGTGAGCGCAGCGCCCCCTTCCGCCGTCTTGTGGACCGACTGATAGGCGAGGTTGCCCAGGACGGTGATGCCTTCGCTCGAAAGATAGTCGGTCAGCGCGGCGCCGATCTCCGGCTCCATCTCGGGGAGAAGGCGGCTGCGGAAAACGAGCGTCACGTCGACACCGGCGCGGGAGAACGTCTGAGCGAGTTCCACACCGACATAGCCGCCTCCGAGGACGATCATCGATTTCGGCAACTCGGTCAGGTCGAGCGCGGTAGTGCTGTCGAGCGCATCGACATCCGGAAGGCCCGGGATAGCCGGCACCGCCGGACGGGTACCTGTCGCAATCACGATCCGGTCAGCGGTGAACCGCCTTCCACCGGTCTCGACGCCATTATCGACGAGCCGCGCCGTGCCTTCATGATAGGCGACGTTATTGTAGAGAGGCAGGAGGTCCGCATATTTCGCCTGGCGAAGGCCCGAGACGAGCGCGTCCTTTTCGGCGATCACCTGGCCCCAATCGGCGGCTCGCGCCCGGGCCTCAATGCCCTTGAACCGCATCGGCGCGGCATTGGCGTGGTGGATGCTCTCGACCGCGCGGATTAGCGCCTTGGAAGGAACGCAGCCGACATTGACGCAGGTTCCACCGATGGTGCCGGCACCGATAACGGCGACCTGGGCCCCTTGCTCCGCCGCGGTGATCGCGGCCGAGAACCCAGCCGATCCGCCGCCCACGACGATAAGGTCGTACTTCTTGTCCTGAGGGCGGTCGACCGGATTGCAGCAATCACTCATGATCCGACTTTCACTTGCGGACTTGCGAAGAGTAGCCAGCGTTGGTGGTCGCCGCGATCAACGCCTTGGTGCTGGTCTTGGCGTCGTCATAGGTGACGGTCGCGGTATGTGCTTCGACTGAAACTTCGACGGCGGTCACGCCGGATACGCGCGACAGGCTCTTTTTGACGACGGGGCCGCAGGTCACGCAAGTCATGTTCTCGACGGCCAGGGTGACGGTCCGGATTGCGGCAAAGGCCGGGCCGGATGCGAACAGCACCGCTACGGTCGCGAGCAGGGCAAGCTTCTTCATGATGGTCTCCTTGTTCAAACTTCGAGCAATAGGGGGGCGAGATAGGGGAAGAGGACGGCGAGTCCGACCAGCGCCGTTGCAAGCCACAAGGCCCTCTTCGCCAGGCGGTTGGAGGAAGGCGTGCCGCATTCGCGCTCGGCGCAGACCACCTGCGGCCGACGATAGATCCGCCAGAACCCGGCGGCCAGAAAGGCGATGGCCACCCCAAGGAAGATGGGCTGATAGGGGGCGAGCGCGGTCAGGTTGCCGATCCATGCGCCACTGACGCCCAGTGTGAAGAGCACCAGCGGGACGATGCAGCAGGAGGCTGCGCCAAGCGCGCCGAGACTTCCTCCGGCAATCGCAACCCACGTACCGCGTCTGGAAGCCGTTTCCGGCTGGGTCATTTTCTGTTCTCCGAATCACGTTGTTGACCCTAGATAGGATCTGTAGCGGCTACAGGTTCAAGAGGTATTTCAGCATGGATCGGAAAAATCTGCAGGACACAGCGCCCCGGCTTCCAATCGGGATGCTGTCGCGGCGCACCGGGTGCAAAATCGAGACCATCCGCTACTATGAGAAAATTGGCCTGCTATCCGCGCCTGCGCGCAGCGACGGCGGTCACCGGCTCTATGGCCATGGCCATCTCATGCGCCTCGGCTTTGTGCGGCGCGCGCGGGAGCTGGGCTTCACGCTGGACGAGATCCGCGCGCTGCTGCAGCTGGCCGAGGACCGCGATCGCCCGTGCGCCGAAGCGCGCGAGGTCGCCGTGGTCCATCTGACGGACATTCGTACCAAGATCGCGGATCTTCAGGCCATGGAGTCGGTGCTTGCCGAAACCGTCGTGCGATGCGCGGACGGCAAGACCCCAGAATGCCCGCTGTTGGAGACACTATTCGGATCGATCGATCCGTCTGCGAGCGGATGAACGCTGTACATGTATGTGCCGGTCTCCCCGCGGCTAGCCGCCGTCAGGCAGCACAGACCGATGTCGGTTTTTTGCCAGAACGGCGCCTCAGCGATCATCTCAATGTCTGCTTCTTTCATTTTCAGTCCGGAAGCGGACAGTCTGGAAACGTTTAGAGTTTCGGACGCCGTGAGGCGTCGGAAAGTCGGCGGTGCCCGAACCCGCGGGCCTCTGGCGTTGGTCTATGTGGTTTTGGGTTTTGGCCTGCTCTGGGCGGCGGCGGGTGTTGCCGGCAGGCGGACGGATCGGAGAGCGGACCGGCTGCTTTTCGGGCGATGAGGCGGGCGCTTGGAAGCGGACCGTCCGACTTTTGCAGCGATGCGTCCGCTTTTGCGCGGGCTCGAGGCAACACCCGTCATTCTCCGCGACAGGCATGCCGCGGGGGTAACCGGCGATCGGCCGTGCCGGGTCACGACGGCGGGCTCCCGGATACGACGGCCAAGGATGGCGGTGCGCGAGGCTGATATCGGCGTTCGAAGAGCTCGATGATGACCATGCGCCCGCCGCAGCATGGGCATGGCGGCCTGACGTTCGGCTGTTCCTCAGGCATGTCTTCGACGGCAGGTGGCGCGACCGCAAGAAGTTGGCGAGCGCGTTCGAGGCTGGTCCGTCGGGTGCCGCTGGCGAGCAGGCCATAGTGGCGGATGCGATGGAACCCGCGCGGCAGGGCATGCAGCAGAAAGCGGCGGATGAACTCGTCGGTAGCCAGCGTCATGACTTGCTGACGGTCAGCACTGTCGCGGCGATAATCCTTGTAGCGGAACGTGACGCCGTCCTCGTCGAACCGGAGCAGACGGCTGTTCGAGATGGCGACCCGGTGCGTGTAGCGCGACAGATAGGCAAGCACCGCCTGCGGGTCCGCGAACGGCGGCTTGGCATACACGACCCAGCGCTTCTTGCGGACTGGTGACAGGTGCCTCAGGAACGCCCGTCGGTCGGCAAGATGCGCCAGGTTGCCGAAGAAGCCGAGCTGACGAGCATCATGAAGCGCGAGCAGGCGGGTCAGGAACAGGCGGCGGAACAGCGCGCCGAGTACGCGCACGGGCAAGAGGAACGCCGGTCGCGCGGAGATCCAGCTTGCCCCGTCGAGCGAGATGCCGCCGCCCGGGACGATCATGTGGATGTGCGGGTGATGAGTGAGCGCCGAACCCCAGGTGTGGAGTACGGCGGTAATGCCGATGCGCGCGCCCAGATGCCTGGGGTCGGCGGCGATGATCTGCATCGTCTCCGCCGCCGTGCGGAACAGCAGATCGTAGACCAGCGCCTTGTTCTGGAACGCGATGACGCCGATCTCAGCGGGAAGCGTGAACACGACATGGAAGTAGCCGACCGGCAGCAGGTCGGCCTCGCGCTCGGCGAGCCAGGTACGTGCGGCGACGCCCTGGCACTTGGGGCAGTGCCGGTTGCGACAGCTGTTATAGGCGATGCGCCAATGGCCGCAGTCGGTACAGGCCTCGACATGCCCGCCCATCGCCGCGGTGCGACATTGCTCGATCGCCGACATGATCTTGAGCTGGTGCAGGCTCAGATGCCCGGCATGCGCCGAGCGGTAAACAGGTCCAGCAGCGCGGAAGATGTCGGCGACCTCGATGGAGGCGCGCATCCCGCCTCAGCCGTCGGATGCGCCTTTGTCGGGTGAGGCCAGCGCCAACCGGTCGAGTGGACTGACGACCGCGCGCATCGTCCTGGTCGCGACCTGGGTGTAGAAGGCCGTTGTGTTGAGCTTGGCATGGCCGAGCAGCGCCTGGATGACGCGGATATCGACGCCGTCCTCGAGCAGATGCGTCGCAAAGCTGTGTCGCAGGGTGTGTGGTCCGACCCGCTTGGCGATATCCGCTGCCTCTGCTGCTTGAACTACGACGCGATAGAGCTGGCGGGTACTGATCGGCACGGTCGCGTTCTGGCCGGGGAAGAGCCAGCCGTCGGGAAGCATGATGCCCTGTTGCCGTGCCGCGCGCCACCAGTCCCGCAACAGCAGGAGCAGGCCCTCCGGCAGCATGGCGTTGCGATACCTTCCGCCCTTGCCACGCTCGATCCGCAGCACCATCCGCTTGCTGTCGACATCGCTCACCTTGAGCGCCGACACCTCGGCGACGCGCAGCCCCGCGCCATAGGCGACCGACAGCGCCGCCTGATGCTTGAGGCAGGTCGTGGCGTCGAGCAGCCGCTTCACCTCGCCCAACGTCAGGACCACCGGGATCTTGCGGGCATGAGCCGTGCGGACGAGCTTGCGGGCCAGGTCGGGTCGGTCGAGCGTGTGGTTGAAGAAGAACCGCAACGCCGCGACGATGCTGTTCATGGTCGGTGCCGGGACACCAGCCTCCTGCTGCTCGATCTGGAACTGGCGGACATCCTCGGCGCTCGCGGTGTGGGGCGAGCGACCCAGCCACGTCGCGAACCGCCCGACATCGCGCAGATAGTTGCGCTGCGTCTCAGGACTGAACCGGCGCATGGTCATATCATCGACCAGCCGCTGACGCAGCGGACTGACCGCGCCAGCAAGAACAAGCTCGTTCATCGTTCGACTCCTCAGGTTGAAGGAGCCGAAAGGGTCTGCCCATGGCAGGCGCCGCTCAATCCACGCCGAGCGCCCGCGTCGTTGCCGTTACCTCACCACCAGCACCACTCCCGCGCAGCGGGTTCGTGCACCGGCCCAATTGCCGCCGTAGCAATTTACTATCCTCCAATGGCGATCTGGCTGCAGCGCATATGCGGAGTATGGCTGATCGTGCACCTGACGACCCTGTGTCATCGAGACTGTCGGCAGCTGCTGCCAGACTGCGGACTCGGTTGTCTGCCGCCACATCTAGAGTCGAGGCACGTCGAGCGCTGTTGGATGACCTAATCCGTGACGCCGAAACCTGGCTTCATCGTCGGGCGGCGTGGAATGCGCGTGACAAAGCACTATACCGGACTGGGGCGGCGTTGGAGTCATATGGCGGGCACCTTCTTGACGATATCCAACTGAGCGGCCTCGACGCACTGGGTGCTAGAGGCGTGCTGCTAATTACCGAGACCGCCGCAGAGCACCCCGACCTCTCGCTCAGCCAATTGATCGCGATGTTGTTTGCGTCCGACCATGGCAGGCTTATCGCAGAGTGGGGTCGTTGGTCGCGCTTGCACTGGCTTTCCGCGCTTCACGCGGAGGAAACAGAACAGTTCCTCCGAACCAAGGCAGGAAGCGACCCGAAAGCTGCATGGCGTTGTCGGCCACCGACACGCCGTCAGTCCTTCTTGGCCAGTGAGATGGCACGTGCGATCGGCATCGAGCCGCCGACGCTAGCGAACCGTGGCGATGCGTTCGACTGGATCAATGAGCATGGCGGCAATCCGCGCTTCTGGTCGTTGCCTCCAGCACCAGCGCTTCCATGACGGCAGAGATCGATTCGCGCTGGCTTGAAGCATTTACGGCACTTTCAGACATGACCGACCGAGCTGAGGCAGCCATTCGAAAGCGCGATGCGCTCGTTCGCCGGTTTGATGCGCTGAAGCGCGATCGATTGGTCCGATCGCTAAGCGATCTCAGAAAACTCGCGGCTGCGATCGTCGATGCTGACGAGCGCATCGCCGAGGCTTTCATAGTGATCCACGACGTGATCAATGATCTTTCCGCAATCACCCCGCCGCATGAAGATGAGGATTGCAGCAGATGAAGAAAAAGCGCGCAGGGCTGACCAGCTCGGTGCTGGCTCCAGCCAAAGGACAGATCAAACCACTCGAGTCGTTCATCAAGCACGTCCAAGCGGCCATCGATGACCATTGCAGCGTCAATCAGATCTGGTCGCGGCTGGCATCGGTGGCGCCTTCATTCGAGACTGAACATTATTCGATCGCCGATTACGAGATGGAGCGTTGGGGAATCCTGCGCGATGTCAGTTCAGTGGATTGGTCGATCGGCTGTCTCTCACGTCTCTGCGCCGATGTCGCGATACCGGCCAGCGGCTTGGATACCAGTGTGGCGCACGGACCAGAACCCGATGAAATGACAGATTCTTGGCTAATCGTGCGCAAGAATCATTCCGAGGCGGCGGGCCTAATGATGCAGGGTAGGCTGGGAACCGGCATCCAAATGGTCATGGCCGCTGATCCGGAAGCTGTGTTCGACCTAGCCTACATTGTCGCGTTCAACGCGCTCGATAGTGCCTATCGTGCCGCTCAAGACGCCCGAGGCCGGCTACGCGATCCGCTAAAGCTCGATATTCATGCGCTCGCTACGAACAAGGTTCCACGTAACGGGGCGCTAGCACAAAACCTGCGGGAAGCTTGGAAGCGTGCGAGCGAAGTTCACACGATCTTCCGGAATTCCGGACCCGTCGCGTCTCAGCAGGACTCTGAATTGGTCGGCGCATTACGGCTGAACGATCGTGCTGTCGCGCAGCGACACGGCATGGCGCCGAGCGACTCCGAACTGATCGGCTTGCTGGCCGTCTTGCTTAAGGAGGGCCAGGCGGAGACGGACCACATCGTTCAGTCTCTGGATGGGCGTCGCACTAAGCAATGGAGCCTTCAGGAAGTGCATCGCTGGTTGCATACGCCGGCTATTCCTTTGTTGTGGAATAGCGTGCTGCGCGCGGCACAGGTTCATTCGGCTGTTCGCCGTGTGGATGTCGGTGCAGGAATCCAAGATGAAGCCAAGCGTTTCCGCTCCGGCGATGAGATCAGCTGGGCAGAGCAGATCGTTCGCGACACCGCCCAGGGCAATCCGCCAAGGGATTTGATGCCGAACGGTTTTATGCTTCCAGCGGAATTGCCACGCCTCTTGTGCCACAGGTTGCGGATCGACGTCGTTCAGGACGAAGATGCTATCCCGAAGAAGTTTTCCGATGCCGCCGCGAGGGAACAGGCAGCAGGCAACACCGATGCGTGTTGGCAGGAACCCTACACCTTTGAAAAGGTCGTCGAGGGTCTCGGGCGCGAAGGCAAGAATCATGGCTCGCGCTTCCTCGTTGAGGCGTCGAAGGAAGGTAATGCGCTAATCGCAAGGGCGTCGTCCGATCCAACAAATCGGCTGCACCGGCGAATTCTTATCGAAGCGCAGGGCCGCCTGTGGTTTCGGCTGAGACTGTAGCTTCCTCTCCTCCAATCGCCTGTTTTCGCTCCGCCATGACCGCGGCATGGCAACTGTGCAGGGCGGTGACAAACCAGGCCACTGGAGCGCCGGTGATTTGCTGAGCGCGGCGGTGTAAAAGCCGGCCATTGGATAAGGTTGCTCCTTTTGGAGCGGCCAGGGATGTTTGCCGTGGAGGTCTACGCAGCGGTTCGTCGTTTTGTGTTCGTGGAAGGGAACAGCCAACGGGAAGCGGCGAAAGTGTTCGGCCTGAGCCGTGAAACGATTTCGAAGATGTGCCGGTTTTCGCTGCCGCCGGGCTACACGCGCACGAAGCCCGTGGCGAAGCCGAAGCTGGGATCGTTGTTGCCGGTGATCGACCGGATCCTGGCGGAAGACCGGACGGCGCCGATGAAGCAGCGGCACACGGCCAAGCGGATTTTCGAGCGCCTGCGCGACGAGCATGGCTACGGTGGCGGCTACACGGTGGTGAAGGATTATGTCCGGCAATGCCGGGCGCGCGGCCGCGAGACGTTCGTACCGCTGGCGCATCCACCGGGCCACGCGCAGGTGGATTTTGGCGAGGCGGTGGGCGTGATCGGCGGCGTCCGGCAGAAGGTGCATTTCTTCTGCATGGACCTGCCACAATCGGACGCCTGCTTCGTGAAGGCCTATCCGGCGGAGACGACCGAGGCGTTTCTCGACGGGCACGTGTCGGCGTTCGCTTTCTTCGGCGCTGTGCCGCGCTCGATCCTGTACGATAATACCACGATCGCGGTCGCGAAGATTTGCGGCGACGGTAAGCGCGAGCGCACCCGTGCGTTTACCGGTCTGGTCAGCCATTACCTGTTCACGGATCGCTTCGGTCGCCCCGGCAAGGGCAACGACAAGGGGAAAGTCGAAGGGCTGGTGAAGCACGCCCGAACGCACTTCATGGTGCCGATCCCGCACGCGGCGAGCTACGATGCCTTCAATGCCGAACTGGAACGCCGCTGCCGCGCCCGGCAGGAAGAGCGGGCTGGGCGGCACAGCCAGACGATCGGCGAACGGCTCGTGGCCGATCTCGCGGCAATGTGTCCTGTGCCGGTCGGGACGTTCGAGCCGTGTGAAACCAGGGCTGCGCGCGTCTCCTCGACCGCGCTGGTGCGCTACCGGACCAACGACTACTCGGTTCCGACCCGCTACGGCTTCCAGGACGTGGTGGTGAAGGGCTTCGTCGATCAGGTCGTCATCTTGTGCGGCGGCGAGGAGATCGCCCGCCATCCGCGCTGCTATGGCGAAGCCATGTTCGTGGCGAACCCACTGCATTACCTGGCGCTGATCGAGAGCAAGCCTGGAGCCCTTGACCAGGCCGCCGCACTTCAGGGCTGGGATCTGCCCGAGGTGTTCCAGCATCTGCGCCATCTTCTGGAGGCGCGGATGGGCAACAAGGGCAAGCGCGAGTTCATCCAGGTGCTGCGCCTTCTGGAAGCGCTCCCGATGGAGGTGGTCACCTTCGCGGTGAACGAGGCGATCCATATCGGTGCGATCGGCTTCGATGCGATCAAGCAGATCGCGCTTGCGCGCATCGAGCGTCGGCCTGCCCGGCTCGATCTAACCGCCTATCCGCACCTGCCCAGGATGGAGGTGAAGACGACGCGCGCCGCCGACTACGCCGCTCTCCTGCCGGAGCTGGCGGCATGAGCCGGGCGGCGGACGACAAGATGCCGCCCGGTACGACGGCGGGCACGCCGCAGGTTCTGCTGGCGCATCACCTCAAGCAGCTCAAGCTGCCCACGGTCCTGCGCGAGTATGAGAAGCTGGCCCGGGAATGTGCGCGCGATGGCGTTGATCACACCCGCTACCTGCTGCGTCTCATCGAACTGGAGCTGATCGACCGGGAGCGCCGCACGGTCGAGCGCCGGATCCGTGCTGCCCGGTTCCCGGCGGTGAAGAGCCTCGATACCTTCGACTTCACGGCCATCCCCAGCCTCAACAAGATGCTCGTGCTGGAACTGGCACGCTGCGAGTACATCTTGCGCCGGGAAAACATCATCGCGCTTGGCAACAGTGGCACGGGCAAAACGCACGCCGCGCTCGCCCTGGGACTGGCCGCCTGCCAGAAGGGCTTCACGGTCGCGTTCACCACCGCCGCAGCGCTGGTGAACCAGTTGCTGGAAGCCCGCGACGAAAAGCGGCTGCTCAAGATGCAACGCGAGCTTGCCGCCGTGAAGCTGCTGATCGTCGATGAACTGGGCTACGTTCCGCTCTCCCCCACGGGCGCGGAACTGTTGTTCGAGACCTTCTCACAGCGTTACGAGCGCGGATCGACCATCGTCACCTCCAACCTGCCGTTCGAGGACTGGACGCAGGTCCTCGGGTCCGAGCGGCTCACCGGAGCGCTGCTCGACAGGCTCACTCACCACGTCAGCATCCTGACCATGAACGGCGACAGCTACCGCCTGAAGCAATCCGCCCACCGTCGCCGCGCTGCCAGGGCGGAGCAAAACCAGGCCACCCCCGCCGACTGACCCGCCGCAAAACGGCAAATATGCAAAGGGCCCCGATCGGGGCCCTTTGCATATAGTCCGCGTTCATCCTCAATGGCCTGCTTTTACTCCGCCATGCTGGCCTGAAATCCGACCGCCGTTGACAGGCAACCGAAGGCAAATCAACACGACAAGGACTGCGACCGCGTGATGAGGCTTCCCTGCTGGTCGCGCTCACCGACGCACCTAATGTGCTGCCCGTCCTGACTGATGAGGTCGCGTTGATCGTGCTTCACCTCGGCGCAGATCTCGCCGCGATCCTGGACGAGGATCATTAGCCGCTGGCCAGATGGGCGGCGATCGACGATCGTCGGCCCTGCAGAAAGGAAAAAATCAGATGAAACCCGCTCTCCGCGCTTATGGCTATGTCCGCGTCAGCGTCGATGAAGAGGGCGGCCAGAATGCCAGCATTTCCGCTCAAGGCGCCGCGATCCGCGCCCACGCCGAACGCGAGGGTATCGAGCTTGTCACGATATTCGAGGAACTGAACGTTTCTGGTCGCAAGCTCCAGCGCAAGCAATTCGACAGGATGATGACCCAGGCTACGGCGCCGGATCGCCCAGTCCATATGATCATCGTATATGCACTCAGTCGCTTCGCCAGGCGATTGCTGACTCAGGTCGTGTCAGAGCACAGGCTGGCCGAAGCCGGTGTGAGTCTGCTCAGTTTAACCGAAAACTTCGGTAACGACTCAAATGGCAAAATGGGGCGGGCCATGGTCGCGGTCATGAATGAGAAATACGTTCACGACGCCTCGGTGTTTACGACCCGCGATCGGCGAGGCAATGCCATCAGCGGCCACTGGAACGGCGGCCCGATCCCGCTCGGTTATGAATCGCGCGTCGTTAGTGTTTTTGACCGCAAAGAGCGTAAGAAGCTCTTCATCCGCGAGGACGAAGCTCGCATTGTCCGGCTGATCTTCGACCTTGCTCTGCAAGGTCTGCACGGCCGGCCGATGGGCACCCGTGCGATTGCTGCCTATCTCAATGACAACGGCTACAGTCTGCGGGGTCGACGGTTTCACAACAGCAATGTCGATGGCATTCTGACACGCCAGCATTATGCTGGCGCATACCTGCATCGCCCGACCAACGCTCAGGCCTTGCCCGCCGGCGGCGGCGACCCGGTAATCGTATCGTGCCCGCAGATCATCGAGCCGGACCTGATGGCGCAGGTTGCTGCCACCCGTGCGAAGTCCGCGCCGCGTGTCCGGGCCCCACGCATAACCAACTCGCCAGTATTGCTCGGCGGGGTTGCCACGTGCGGTCATTCCGGGTGCGGAGCCGGTCTTGTGATCCGCTCCGGAAAAGCCGGTGCCTATCGCTATTACACCTGCAATGCCAAGGCGACTGCAGGTGCCGAACGTTGCAAAAGCAAACCGATCCGTGAGGAGGCGCTAGATCAGATTGTTCTCGACGGGCTGTTGAAGCGTGTACTGGCCCCGGCGCGGCTTCGCATTCTACTTGCCGATGTGCTCGACCGGTCCGACGAGGCTGAAGAACGTCGCCGCAAGGATCACGATCGTGTGCGGCGCGAGCGCATCGCTGCCGAAGGGCGGCTTAGCCGTTTGCTTGATCTCGTCGCTGAGGAAATCATGAGTCCGCGCGAACCGGTATTCGCCGCCAAGCTGGCTGAGGCGCGTGCATCGATTGCGGCGCTTTCCGAAACCGAGCGCAGCCTCGCAAAGCAGATTGGCCGCAAGGCGGGGCGGATCGACGACGCCGCGGTCAAGCGGTTCGGTGAGCGTCTCCGCGCCGAGATCACTGGCGCCAACACCGAATTGCGGCGCGCCTATCTGCGGATCTTCGTGTCGGGGGTCGTCGTCAACGACAACGAAATACTTGTCGCGGGGTCCAGGGCGGCGCTCGAAGCCGGTGCCCATAAGGGCGAGACCGGCTCGCTCACGTCAGTGCCCAGTTTTGACCGGGAATGGTGCCGCTTACAGGACTCGAACCTGTGACCCCCGCATTACGAATGCGATGCTCTACCAACTGAGCTAAAGCGGCCCTGCCGGCGGAACCGCCGGTGGAAGGTGGCGGCGCTTACCAGCCTCTTTCGCCGCTGACAAGCGTTCCGGATAGGCGGCGAAAGCCTCGCGCGTCTTTACGCAAGATTTACCATGCCATGCGCAGACTCGGCATATTCGAGGGTATCTGCCCTCTGTGGAGCATGCGCATGGACACCCGCGGACTCGAAGACCGCCACCAAACCGGCCACGACGATACCGGCGTCGGCGATTCGGGTGATGGCCGGCACCGGCTCGACATCGGGACCGACGAGCGGCGCATGCATGTGCGGGCGTATAATCACTGGGTTTCGCTGCTGCGCGGGCGCGCCTATCCCTCGATCGAGGATCTCGACCCCGAAAGCATCGCCGATTTCGGCCCGCACAGCGTGCTGCTCGATTTCAGCGGCGGCATCGAGAACCCGGCTATCCGCTACCTTGGCGCATCGCTCCGCGAGGAATGCGGCGTCACCAGCCTGATCACCCATGTCGGCGAAGTCCCCGCCCGCTCGCTGCTCTCGCGCCTGACCGACCATTATCTGCAGATCATCGCCAATCGCGCGCCGATCGGCTTCGAGGCCGAATTCGTCGGCCAGCGCGGGCACAACACGCTCTATCGCGGCATCCTGATGCCCTATTCCTCGGACGAGGACACGATCGACTTCATCTATGGCGTCATCAACTGGAAGGAGATGGTCGACGCCGAGACCCAGGCAAAGCTGGAGCGCGAGGTCGAGGAAGCGCGCCGGACCGCGCCTGCGCCCACCGTCGCCGCGCCGGTCTGGGCCGATGGTCCGAGCGCGCCGATCGCGGAGGAGGCATCCGAGCCCGCGGTGCCGCACGACGATGTCGCCGCAGTCCCGGACACGCTTGCCGGCCGCCTGATGCTCGCCCGCGAAAGCGCGGCGATGGCACGCGCTGCCGACATTCGAAGCCACGCCTCGCTCTATCGCGCGCTTTCGCGTGCCTATGATTTCGTGCGCGCCGCGGAGTCGGATGCGGACGCCTATGCCGAACTGCTCCGCGATGCATCGATCAGCGTTCAGGCGCGCGCGCCGATGACCGCAGCCGCCAAGCTCGTCTTCGGCGCCGGCTACGACAAGACGCGCCTGACCGAATTCGCCGCGGTGATGAGCAACGCGCGGCGGAACGATGTCGGCGAAGGCGGACTCGACGCCTTCCTCACGGCGGAACCCGGCGGGATCAAGGCGATCGTCAAGAACGAGCGCGCGCTCCGCAAGCCCGCGCGAAAGCTCGATGTCTATGCCCGCGCCGCCGAGGAACTGCGCAGCCGCCCGCCGCTCGCCCATGTCGAGATCGAGGCCGGCGAATCGGAGTTCGTCGTGCTGCTCGCCCGGGCGGGAAGCGACGGAATGCTCGACATCCTGGCCAAGGTCGAAGGCGATGCAGCCTTCGCCGAGCGCGTCGTACGCAAGGCCGCGGCCTGATTCACGGCCGATTCCAGCAATGTCGCCGACACGGAGCTAACAAACACCCAGCCGTCGCGCAGCTTTGTGTCGATTGTCACCGTTGACATCGCAACTTCGTCTCAATTGTCACGTTGCAGTGCAGCAAGCCTTGAGCCGCGCCGAAACCCGGCGCATAGCCCGCGGGCATGAGCAAGCCGATCAAGTCGCTCGCCGACGCGCTGCAGGCGCGTCTTACCGATGGAGCCCTGCCGGGAGAGCTAGAGGGGTTCGGCGATGCCGAGCGCGCCACTGCCGCCCGGTTCGTCGCGGAAGCTGCCGCGACACGGCCGCCCGGCGTGCCCGGGATCGCGCTTGAAACCGGTCTTGGCGAGGACAGCCGCACCATGCGGCTCGCCGTCGTCAATGATGACATGCCCTTCCTCGTCGATTCGATCTCTGCCACCATTGCCGCCCACGACATTGCCATCCGCCGCGTGATCCACCCCGTCGTCGCCGTCGAACGGACCGGCGACGGCGCCCTGACCGGCATCGGTGCCGGCGGCTCCCGCGAATCCATGGTCTATATGGAACTCGAGCGCGCCGATGCGCGCGATCGCACTGGTCTCGTCCGCGACCTCGAACGCAACCTCGGCCATGTCCGTGCCGCCGTGACCGACTGGCCCGAACTGCGCCGCGCGATGAGCGACGACGCGAGCCGCGTCGGCGATCCCGAAGGCGCTTCGCTGCTGCGCTGGTTCCAGGGCGGCAGCATGACACTGGTCGGGCACGAGGTTTGGCATATCGACGGCAGCGTCACCGACGCCGCCGGCATCTGCCGCATGAAGCTGGATACGCCGCTGCTTGCAGACGCCTCGCGCCAGCTTGCGGTCGAGTGGTTCGAGAAGGGCGGCCAGCCGCCGCTGCTGCTCAAGTCCAACCTCATCTCGACCGTCCATCGCCGGGCCCCGCTCGACCTGGTGCTCGTGCCGCTGCGCGAGGGCGGCAAGGTCACCGGCCTGTCGATCCATGCCGGTCTGTGGACCAGCGCCGCGCTCCATTCGACGCCCGACGAGGTGCCGCTGCTGCGCGCGCGCCTCACCTCGCTCGAAACCAAGTTCGGATTCGACCCGCGCGGCCATACCGGCAAGGCGCTGACGCACGCGCTGACCGGGCTGCCGCACGACCTGACCATCGCCTTCCCGCAGGAAGCGCTGGAGCAGATCGCACTCACCGCCATGTCGGTGACGGACCGCCCGCGCTCGAAGCTGGTGCTGATCCGCAGCGCGCTCGGCCGCCATCTCTTCGCCTTTGTCTGGCTGCCCCGCGACGACGTCTCGACCGGCCGCCGCGTCGCGATCGGCGAGATGCTGGAACGCTCCGCCAACGCCACCCAGATCAGCTGGTCGATCGCGCTCGAGGACGGACCGGTCGCCTTGCTGCGCTACACGCTCGACCTGCGCGGCGAGGGTCGCATGCCCGACGCTGCCGCGCTCGACGCCGAGCTTGAGCGCATGGTCCGCGGCTGGCTTCCCGCGGTCGAGGCCGCGCTGATCGAGGACGGCCTTGCCGCCAATCGCGCCGCGAGGATGGCGCTGCGCCACGCTCCCGCCTTTCCGCCCGGCTACCGCAACCATAACGGGCCGGAAGAGGCGGCGCGCGACATCGTCCGCATCGCCGGCCTGGCCGATGCCGATGCGCGCTCGGTTCGCTTCTTCGAACAGGCGGGCAAGCTGCGCATCAAGCTCTACCGCCTTGGCGGCGCGCTGGCGCTGTCGGACGCGGTGCCGGTGTTCGAGAATTTCGGCTTCCGCGTGATCGAGGAGTTGCCGACCGCGCTTTCCGGCGAAACCGGCGCCTATATCCATGACTTCGAGGTCGAGCTGACCGGCGAAGCGAAGCTCAAGGGGGATATCCCGACGGTCGAGGAGGCGATCGCCGCGGTGCTCGAAGGGCGCGCGGAGAACGACGCGTTCAACCGCCTGATCGTCGAGGCGGGCATCGCGCCCGCATCGGTCGTGCTGCTGCGCGCCTGGTTCCGCTACCTGCGCCAGACCGGCCTTACCTACGGGCTCGTCACCGTGGTCGAGGCGCTGCGCCGTGCGCCCGCGGTCGCCACCGCGCTGGTCGAGCGGTTCGCCGCCGCGCACGATCCGGCACGCGCCAAGGGCAGCGCCGAGGCGGTCAAGACCGCCGACGCCGCGATCGCAGCCGGACTCGATGCCGTCAGCGCGATCGACGACGATCGCATCCTGCGCGCCATCGCGGGCGTGATCCGCGCGACGCTGCGCACCAACGCCTTCGCGCCCGCCGCGGCTGAAGCGCTGGCGTTCAAGCTCGACAGCGCCAGGGTGCCGAACCTCCCCGCCCCGCTCCCCTGGCGCGAGATCTGGGTCTATTCGCCGCGGGTCGAAGGTATCCACCTGCGCGCCGGTCCGGTCGCGCGCGGCGGGCTGCGCTGGTCCGACCGGCGCGACGACTTCCGCACCGAAATCCTCGGGCTGATGAAGGCGCAACGCGTCAAGAACGCCGTCATCGTGCCGACCGGCGCGAAGGGCGGCTTCTATCCCAAGCAGCTTCCCTCCCCCGCGATCGACCGCGACGCGTGGTTCGAGGAGGGCAAGGAAAGCTACCGCATCTTCATCCGCTCGCTGCTGTCGATCACCGACAATATCGTCAGCGGCAAGGTCGTCCATCCGGACAGCGTCGCGATCCTCGACGGCGAAGATCCCTATTTCGTCGTCGCGGCCGACAAGGGTACCGCAACCTTCTCCGACGTCGCCAATGCGATCGCGATCGAGCGCAACTTCTGGTTGGGCGACGCCTTCGCCAGCGGCGGCTCGGTCGGCTACGATCACAAGGCGATGGGCATCACCGCCAAGGGCGCGTGGGTCAGCGTCCAGCGCCACTTCCTGGAAATGGGCACCGACGTCCAGACGCAGAGCATCCGCGTCGCGGGCTGTGGCGACATGTCGGGCGATGTGTTCGGCAATGGCATGCTGCTGTCCAAGGCGATCAAGCTGGTCGCCGCGTTCGACCATCGCCACATCTTCCTCGATCCCGATCCCGATCCCGCCAAGAGCTGGGACGAGCGTGCCCGCATGTTCGCGCTGTCGCGGTCGAGCTGGGCCGATTACGATCCCAGCCTGATCTCCAAGGGCGGCGGCGTGTTCGCGCGGACCGAGAAGGTCATCAAGCTCAGCCCCCAGGTCCGCGAAGTGCTCGGCATCGATGCCGAGGAGATGGAGCCCAACGCGCTCATCTCCGCCATCCTCAAGGCCCCGGTCGACCTGATCTGGTTCGGCGGCATCGGCACCTATGTGAAGGCGGCGTCGGAAGCGCATATCGAAGTGGGCGATCCCGCCAACGATCGCCTGCGCGTCAATGCCGAGGACATGCGCGCACGCGCCATCGGCGAAGGCGCGAACCTGGGCGTCACCCAGGCAGCGCGTATCGCCTTCTCGCTGCGCGGCGGCCGCCTCAACACCGACTTCATCGACAACTCGGCCGGCGTCGATTGTTCGGATAACGAGGTGAACATCAAGATCGCCCTCAACCGCGAGGTGATCGAGGGACGCCTCAAGATCGACGATCGCAACACCTTGCTCGCCAGCATGACCGACGACGTCGCGCATCTGGTGCTGGAGGATAACCGCCTCCAGACACTGGCGCTCTCGTTCCTCGAGAATGACGGCGCAGTTGCGGTGCCCAGCTTCGTGCGCGTCATCGAGATTCTCGAGGCTTCCGGCCGCCTCGACCGTGCGGTCGAGGGCCTCGGCTCGAACGAGGACTATCTGCGCCGCGCGCAGGAAGGCCGCGGCCTGACCCGGCCCGAGCTCGCCGTGCTGCTCGCCACGTCCAAGCTCGCGCTGCAGGATGCCATTGAGGACGGCGATCTCGGCCTTGACCCCGAACTCGAACCCGATCTGATCGCCGCCTTCCCGCCGGCGATGCAGAAGAAGTTCAAGAAGCCGATCGAGGAGCATCGCCTGCGCGGCGAGATCGTCGCGACCAAGCTCGCCAACCGCATCGTCAACCGGCTCGGCGTGCTCCACCCGTTCGAGCTGGCCGAGGAGGAAGGCGCATCGCTGCGCGACATCGCCGCGATGTTCGTCGTCGCCGAGCGGCTGTTCGGCCTGCCCGCGATCTGGGAAGCGATCGAGACCGCGGCAATCAGCGAGCAGGCGCGCCTTGCCTTGCTCGACGAGGTTGCCGTCGCAACCCGCGCGCAGATCGCCGATCTGCTGCGGGTCGATCGTCCGGACGAAGGGCCGGGCGAGCTGATCGCTCGCCTCAAGCCCGGCATCGCCGGCCTCGACCGCCAGACCAAGAAGCTGCTCAAGGAAGAAGCACGCGCGCAGTCCGGCCGCATCGCCGCAAAGCTGGAGGAAGCGGGCGCGCCGCACGATCTGGTCACGAAGATCGTCCGTATCTTCGAGCTGGACGGCGCAGTCGGCCTTGCCGATCTCGGCCAGCGCCGCGGCATCGACGAGACCGAGCTGACTCATGCCTTCACCCATCTGGGCCAGGAACTCGGCCTCGACTGGGCGCAGGCGGTGGCGGCACGCATCGTCGCCGGCGACCCGTGGGAGCGGTTGCTGATCGCGGGCCTTGCGCGCGATTTCCAGCAGCTGCGCCTCGAGTTCCTCGCCCGCGCCGACGGCAAGGACCCGCGCGCCGCGGTCGATGCCTGGCTCGCCGATCATGGGGCCCGCGTCGAGCAGTTCGCTGCCCTTGTCGCCCGTGCACGCAAGGCGCCCACGCCAAACGCAGCGATGCTTGCGCAAATCGCCGGACAGGCGCGCGTCCTGCTGGGGCGATAGGCACCGCAATACCGTCAACCGTCACCCCGGTCTTGGGCCGGGGTGACGGCGGGACGGGACGAAGCAGCTCCCGAACACACGTTGTAATTGCGAATCGTTCTCGCTAAGTCGCGAACGACTCGCAATTGGAACCGCTTCGCCCGATGCACGGCACCGCCGCCAAACCGGCCCCCCGCAAGAAAAGCCGGAAAGCCTTCTGGCTCAAGCAGCTGCACACCTGGCATTGGGTCAGTTCGGCGATCAGCCTGATCGGCCTGCTGCTGTTCGCGATCACCGGCTTCACCCTCAACCATGCCGCCGAGATCGAAGGATCGCCGGTGACGGTCGAGAAAAAGGCGCAGTTGCCCGCGCCCCTGCTCGCCAGCATCAAGCCTGACGACGCGCCGGACGCGAAGAAGCCGCTGCCCAAGCCGGTCGCCGACTGGGTCCAGGGCAATCTTCCCGTGGCGCTCGCCACCGGTGACGCCGAATGGTCGTCTGGCGAGATCTACCTCGCCCTTCCCCGCCCCGGCGGCGACGGCTGGGTCGCGATCGATCGCGAGACCGGCGAGGTGACCAACGAGAGCACCACCCGCGGCTGGATCGCCTGGCTCAACGATCTCCACAAGGGCCGCAACGCCGGCACGGTGTGGAAATGGTTCATCGACATCTTCGTCGTCGCCTGCGTGATCTTCTCGCTCACCGGCCTTGTCCTGCTCCAGCTCCATGCCCGCCACCGGCCGAGCACCTGGCCGCTGGTCGCCGCGGGCCTGATCATTCCCGCCATCCTGGCCATCTACTTCATCCACTAGGGGAACGCCGCCATGCAGCTTCGCATCACCGGATTGACCGCCACCGCGATCGGCGCAGGCCTGTTCGCGCCCGGCATGGCCGCGGCGCAGACGCTCGACGTCAGCCTCACGATCCCGCGGCTCAGCGTCGCCGAATATCACCGGCCCTATGTCGCGATCTGGATCGAGAAGGAGGGCGCCCCCGCCAAGACCCTCGCGGTCTTCTACGACGACGACATGAAGGCGAATGAGGGCACCAAGTGGCTGCGCGACATCCGCCAGTGGTGGCGGGTCTCCGGCCGCACGATGAAGTTCCCGGCGGCAGGCGTCACCGGCGCGACCAAGGCGCCCGGCACGCACAAGCTGAGCTTCAAGCCGCAGCTCGCCCCCGGCAACTACACGCTGGTCGTCGAGGCCGCGCGCGAGGTCGGCGGCCGCGAGCTGGTCCGCTTGCCCTTCTCGCTGCCCAAGGGCGGCACAGCCCGAGCCGCCGGCACCTCCGAGCTCGGCGCCGTAACGTTGACCGTCAAGCGCTGACGCGCTGCGGTACCGGGCCGGTGCCGCCAACCGAACAAGGGGAAAACAGATGAAGGTCCGTCACGTCCTGATCGCCGCTGCCGGCGTCGCAATCACCCTTCCCGCCGCCGTGCAGGCCCACCGCCAGTGGATGCTCCCGTCGATGACCGTCGTCTCGGGCGAGGGCGACGATGTCTGGGTCACGGTCGACGCCGCGGTCTCCAACGACCTCTTCTATTTCGAGCATCAGCCGATGCGCGCGGACGTCAGCGTGCTGCTGCCCGACGGCACCCCGGGTGAGGTCAAGAACAAGGCCACCGGCCGCTATCGCACCACCTTCGACGTGCAGATCGGCAAGCGCGGCACCTACAAGATCTTCTACGCGATGGACGGCGTCATGGGCAGCTACAAGCTCAATGGCGAGGAGAAGCGCATCCCGCGCGGCACCACCACCGCGACCCTCGCCGCCGCCATCCCTGCCGGCGCGACCGACGTGAAGACGACCGAGACCAGCAACCGCAACGAAATCTTCGTGACCGCGGGTGAGCCGACCAGCACCGTGTTCAAGCCGACCGGCAAGGGCATCGAGCTGGTCCCGGTCACCCACCCCAACGACCTCGTCGCCGGCGAGCCCGCGACCTTCCAGTTCCTGCTCGACGGCAAGCCCGCCGCCGGCCTGCCCGTCACCGTCATCCCCGGCGGCATCCGCTATCGCGACCAGCTCAACCAGCAGGATCTCAAGACCGGTGCCGACGGCAAGGTCACGGTGAAATGGGGCGAGCCGGGCATGTACTGGATCAACGTCACCACTCCGCGCTCCGCCGGCGCTGAGCAAGGCGCCCCGCCCGCTCCGGGCGCCCGCCGCGCGAGCTATGTGACGACGCTCGAGGTGATGGCGCCCTGATCACGCCCAGGACGCCCCGCGAACCCCGCGTCATCATCCCGAACGACATCTCGCCCGCGGCCTTCTACAGGCGGCGGGCGAATGCCGTTGTGGAGACGTTCGGTGGCGAGACCATGGGCACCACATGGTCGGCGAAAATCGTCGCGCCGCCCACTGGCGTCCAGTCGGCGATCGAAGCCGTCCTCGCCACCATCATCGCCCAGATGAGCCATTGGGAGCCGACCTCCGAGCTCAGCCGCATCAACAATTCCCCACCCGGCACGTGGCACCGTATCGGCCCCGAATTCGCGCAGGTGATGACGACCGCGCTCGACGTCGCGAAGCGCTCGAACGGTGCCTTCGACCCGGCAATGGGGGTGGCGGTCGACCTGTGGGGCTTCGGCCCGCCCGGCCCGCGTGTCGGCCTACCCTCCGAAGCGGAGATCGAAGCCGCGCGCGCCCTGTGCGGTTACGACGCGATCGACTTCGATCCGCTGCTGCTGCGCCTCCGCCTTACCCGCCCCGTCAGGCTCGACCTCTCCGGCATCGCCAAGGGCTATGCCGTCGACGCCGTCGCCGCCCGGCTGAAGGCCATGGGCTGCCTCGACTTCCTCGTCGAGATCGGCGGCGAACTGCTCGGCGAAGGCATCCAGCCCGACGGCCAGCCCTGGTGGGTCGATGTCGAAGCGCCCCCAAGCCTGTCGATCGTCCCGCTCCGCATCGCCCTGCATGGTCTCGCCGTCGCCACCTCGGGCGATTATCGCCGCGCCTTCGTGGCGGGCGGCACCGCCTATGCCCATACGATCGACCCGCACACCGCCCGTCCGGTGGTCAACGGCACCGCCAGCGTCACCGTCCTGCATCGCGACCGCGCGCAAGCCGACGCGTGGGCCAGCGCGCTCACCGTCCTCGGCCCGGCCGCAGGGATGGCGCTCGCGGAACGCAAAGGGCTCGCCGCACATATGCTGACGCACGACGGCAACGACCGCCTGTCGCCAGCGCTACTGACGATGCTCGCCTAGTTCAGGCGTCCGCCCAGCGCCTCAGCAGGTTGTGATACACGCCCGTCAACTCGATCACGCTGCGATCGTCGCCGCCAAGCTGGCCGGTCAGCCGTTGCACGCTCTGGTCCAGGTCGAACAGGATGCGCCGTGCGCCATCGTCGCGGACCATCGACTGGAGCCAGAAGAAGCTCGCCACCCGCACGCCGTGCGTCACCGGGGTCACATGGTGCAGGCTCGATGAGGGATAGACCACCGCGTGTCCCGCAGGGAGCTTGACCCGCTGCACGCCATAATGATCCTCGACCACCAGCTCGCCGCCGTCATAGGCGGCGGGATCCTCGAGGAAGACGGTGATCGACAGGTCGCTGCGGATTCGAAACTCGCTGCCGCGCTTGATCCGGATCGCGTTGTCGACATGCGTGCCGAACGTCTGGCCCTCGCCATAGCGGTTGAACAGCGGCGGGAAGACCTTGAGCGGAAGCGCCGCAGCGAAGAACAGCGGCGAACGGCCAAGGGCATCCAGGATGACGCCCCCGGCCTCAAGCGCTGCCGGGCTTCCCTCCGGCAGCTGCTCGTTCTTCTTGGCCAGCGCCGACTGATGGCCGGAGGTGACGTTGCCGTCGACCCACTCGGCCGCATCGATGAGTCCCCGCACCTTCGCCACCGTCTCGGCGTCCAGCAGCTGGGGAATCGCGATCATCATGGCACTTGCCTAACCTCAAGGGGTGGGAGCGGGCAACGGTCCGGGGGACAGGTGGACCGCCACCCGCTCCTCCCCCTTGTTCAGAAGCGGTAGCCTACGGTCAGCACCGCCGCTCGCGCGTCACCGGGTGTCGCCCAGCCATTGTTGCGGATGCGGGTGTAGTAGAGCTCGTTAGTGAAGTTCTTGACGTTCACCAGCACGCTGAAATTGGGGCTGAAGTCGTACGAGATCGACGCGTTGTGGACGAGATAGTCGTCCGAACGATAGAGGACCGCCGACGCCGCGGTCGGCAGGTTCAGCGCGAAGCTGCCCTGATAGGTCAGGCCGTACCCCAGCTTCAGCCCGAACGGCAGTGTATAGGTGGTGTAAAGGCTGCCCGAATGATTGGGCACGTTCTGCAGCTCGGCGCCCGCCGCCGGGTCCGGGCTACCCACCGCGACCGAGCGGATCAGCTTCGGCTCCAGATAGGTGTAGTTGGCAGTGATCGACCATGCCGGGGTGATGTTGCCCGTGGCGCTCACCGCGATTCCGTCCACCCGCGAATGACCGTCGAGTACCTGATCGGGTTCGTTGATGTCGTTGGACGGCACCTTGTACTGGTCACGCTCGTTGCGGAACAGCGCGACGCTGAACAGCGCGCGGCCGACCTCGGCCTTGGCGCCGATCTCGTAATTCTTGGCGCTTTCGGGATCGACGTTGCAGGTCGCGGCGACGCAGGCGCCGTTGACCGCGCTCTGCGATGGCGTCTGCGCGTTGCCATACGCCGCATAGAGCGTCACCGTTTCGACCGGCTTGAAGACCAGGCCGACGCGATAGGTGAACAGGTCCGCCTTGTTGTAGAAGCGCGGCCCAGTGACGATCGGCCCCTGCGGCACGGTGGCGGTGGCGGCGGTCGAGGTGTCGGTCTGGTAATTGCCGCTATTGTTCTCGTAGCGGACGCCGCCGTTCAGCTCGAACTTGCCGAACTTCATCGTGTCGAAGAGATAGACCGCGTAGTTGGTCACCTCGCCGCGCTGGCGGCCGCCTTCGACATAATTGATCGGACCGGTATAGACGTTGCTGCCATAGTTGAAGCCCGCGGGGCCGGCGATCACCTCATTGGGGTTCGACCAGTTGACCAGCGGGTATGCGGTATAGGCCAGCGTGCGATTGGCGTTGCGATAGACGTTGCCGGTCGAAAGGAAGTACTTCTCCCACCCGGCCGAAGCGCCCAGCACCAGGCTGTGCTCGACCGCGCCAGTCGCGAACTGCGCCGACAGATCGATCTGGTTGTACATCAACTCGCTGGTCGTATCGCGCACGTTCCCGCGCGGGCCGCCGATCAGATAATAGCCGACGGGCACGGTCGCCGGGCATGCGGTGCCGTTAGCCTGGATATTGCCAGTGAGGCAGAAAGTGCCCTGCGGCGGACCGACGATCGTGCGCTGCGATACGCTCTGCCAGCGAGTCAGGTTGCGCAGCGACAGCCTGTCGCTGAATTCGTGCGATGCGGTGATCGTCGCCTGATCGACGGTGATCTCCTGCGTATCGACGTTGCGATAGCCGAAATAGTCGCTGCGATCGATGCCCGGCAGCGCGCCGTTGTAACGCCCGTTCTTGTAATAGGGCACGCCATATTGCGGGATGTTGCTCTCTTCCTGATGCAGATACTGCAGCGTCAGGCTGGTCGGGCCGTCGATGCCGATGGTTGCCGAAGGCGCGACGCCCCAGCGGTCGTAATTCTCGACGTCGCGGCCCGGCACGTCGTTCTTGTGCACCATCGCGTTGAGCCGCAGCGCCACCAGCTCGTTGACCCGGACATTGGCGTCGATCGTGCCGCGATAATAGTCGTCGGTGCCGATGCCGGCCTGGACCGCGACCTCGGTCTCCGCCTTGGGGCGCTTGGTGACGATGTTGATCGATCCGCCGACCGATCCCGATCCGTTATAGACCGAATTGGCGCCGTTGGTGACCTCGACCTGCTCGAGGTTGAACGGATCGCTGCGCGAATAGGGCGCGCTGTCGCGCACGCCGTCGGTGGTGATGTCGGACGAGGCCGAATAGCCGCGCAGCGTGATCTGGTCGCTCGGCGCGATGCCGCCCTCCGCCGCGCCAAAAGTGATGCCGGGCACCGTCGACAGCACGTCGCGCAGCGTGAGCAGGTTCTGCTCCTCGATCACCTTGTTGGTCAGGATCGTCACCGTCTGCGGCGTATCGCGCACCGGGCGTGTGGCCTTGGGGCTGGCCTGTTCCGACCGGGTTTCCTGACCCGTCACGACGACCTCGTCGCGCTCCTGCTGGACCGTCGTGTCGTCTTCTGCAGCCTGCGCAGGCGCCGAGGCGATGAAGCCGACCGCGGCGAGCGCAAGGAAGGCGGGCGCGGCCTTGCGGCCGTCGGAAGTGGTGCGAGTCATGTTGGCCCCTTTAGCCTTGTACGTTTCGGGGCCAGCTATTGAGAGTCGTTCGCAGAGTCAACGAAGTTGCGAATCATTTTCATCAGTGTCGCAATTTTGTCGCAGCCCGAACAGCCAGCTGCGGATCGCGCTTGCCAGATTGGGGGGATCCTCCCCACCGATGCGCAGATGGTCGATCTGGGCGACGACCGCATTGATCGGCAGGCCGCGATGCGCCGCCGCAGCTTCGAGCGCAGCCCAGAAGACGGGCTCTAGACTGATCGAGGTCGGATGCCCGGCGATGGTGATCGACCGCTTGACCGGCCCCTGAAACCCGCCGGGCGGGGCTTCGATCATGCGTCGATGTCGAAGAGCGACGCGAGTTGCTCGATCATCGTCCCGGCGAGCTGATCGGCATCCATGATCGTCACCGCGCGGCTGTAGTAGCGCGTGACGTCGTGCCCGATGCCGATCGCGACCAGCCCGACCGGCGAGCGCTGCTCGATCCAGCCGATCACCTGCCGCAGATGCCGCTCCAGATAGGAGCCGCTGTTCACCGACAGGGTCGAGTCATCGACCGGCGCGCCGTCGCTGATCACCATCAGGATCTTGCGATCCTCGGGCCGCGCGATCAGCCGATGATGCGCCCACAGCAGCGCCTCGCCGTCGATATTCTCCTTGAGCAGCCCCTCGCGCATCATCAGGCCGAGCGACTTCTTCGCCCGCCGCCACGGCTCGTCGGCCTGCTTGTAGACGATGTGGCGCACATCGTTGAGGCGGCCCGGCTGCGGCACCCGCCCCTCGGCCAGCCACTTCTCGCGGCTTTGCCCGCCCTTCCACGCCTTGGTGGTGAAGCCGAGAATCTCGGTCTTGACCCCCACCCGCTCAAGCGTGCGGGCCAGGATGTCGGCGCTGATCGCGGCGATGCTGATCGGCCGTCCGCGCATCGACCCCGAATTGTCGATCAACAGCGTGACGACCGTATCGCGGAACTTGGCGTCCTTCTCGACCTTGTAGGACAGCGACTGCATCGGGTTGACCACGACGCGCGCCAGCCGCGCCGCGTCGAGCAGCCCTTCGTCCTGATCGAAGTCCCACGACCGCGACTGCTGCGCCATCAACCGCCGCTGCAGCCGGTTGGCGAGCTTGGTCACCACGCCCTGCAAATGGACGAGCTGCTGGTCGAGATAGGCGCGCAGCCGTTCCAGCTCCTCCTCGTCGCACAGCTCGGTCGCCGCGATCACCTCGTCATATTGCGTGGTGAAGGCCTTATAATCGAACTGGGGCGGGAGATCGGACCAGGGGCGGTTGGGGCGGACGGGCATCATGCCTTCTTCGCCGTCGTCGCCCGGCTCGCCCTCGGCGTCGTCGAACTCGCCCTGCTCCTGCTCGCTTTCCTGGCCGTCCTCGGTCTCGGCTTCGTTCTGCTCGCCGCGCGCCTCGACCTCGCCCTCGCCGGTCTCGCCGTCCTGCTCGCCCTCTTCGCCTTCGTCCTGCTGCTGCTCGTCGGTGCCCTCGTCCTCGCCGCCGCCCTCATCGGCTTCGTCGGGAATCAGCTCGCCTTCGGTCAGGTCGAGATCCTCGAGCAGGTTCCCAACCAGTTTCGCAAACGCGGCCTGATCGTCGATCGCCAGCGCCAGCGCGTCGAGGTCATCACCGCCCTTGTCCTCGATCCAGTCGCGCACCAGTGCAAGGCCAAGCGCAGCCTCGGCCGGCGACTCGCGACCGGTCAGCCGCTCGCGCACCATCAGCTGGATCGCGGTGGACAGCGGCACCTCGTCGCGCGAGCGGGCCCGGCTGATCGGGTCGGACCGCATCCGCATCTGCAGCGCATGATCCAGATTCCCGGCGATCCCGGCATAGCCCCGCGATCCCAACGCCTCGACCCGCGCGGTCTCCACCGCGTCGAACACGGCGCGCGCAACCGCCTCCTTGGGCGCGCGCTTCTGGTGCAGCGCGGCATCGTGCAGCCGCATGCGCAGCGCGAAGCCGTCGGCAAAGCCGCGCGCCTCGGCCACCTGCTCGGACGGCAGATTGCGGCCGGGCATCGGCACCTTGACGTGCCGCCCCGATTGGCTGGGCGCGTCCGCGGTGAACGCCAGCTCGACCTCCGGCTCGTTCGCCAGCGCGCGGGTCGCCCCGGTAAGGACGGACTTGAACTGATCGAGTGGAGAGTCGGCGGCCATCGCGATCCGATTAGCGGGCAAAATCGTACTCCGCTACCGCCCTCGCCGCAAAGCTGACGGAGGATGTCAGCTTTACCCGCCTAGACCGGCGCCATGAACCGGGAGACGAACATGGCCAGCACCACAGGGCGCCGCGACATCCTCAGAACCGCCGCGGGCCTCGCGCTCGGCGCGTCGCTTCCCCTGGAAGCCCTTGCCGCCCCACCGTCCGGCAAGCCGGGCGAGTTCGACTGGCTCACCGGCGAATGGCGCATCGCCCACCGCCAGCTCAAGAACGGCAAATGGGATGAATTTCCCGGCGAAGCGACCTGCTGGTCGATCCTGGGCGGCGTCGGCCATGTCGAGGAGCTGCGCATTCCCGCGCGCGACTTTTCGGGCATGGGCCTGCGCCTGCTCGATCTCAAGACGCGGATCTGGAGCGATTATTGGGTCAACGCCAAATCCGGCGCGCTCGGCGGCGCGGGTCTGACCGGCGGCTTCGTGGAGGGCGAAGGCGTGTTCGATACGCGCGAGACGATCGCCGGCAAGACGATGATCCATCGCGGCCTGTGGGACCGCATCGTCCCTGGCAAGTCCCACCGCTGGCAGCAAATGGCCTCCAGCGACGGCGGCCAGAGCTGGGAAGTCAGCTGGACGATGGATTGGGTGCGTGTCCCCGATCGCCGCTGACGGTTCGCTTCAGGGCGCCTTCCCCACCACGCTTTCGGGCAGGTCCTTGCCGAACACGCGCTGGTAGTATTCCGCCACCAGCGCCCGCTCCGCCTCGTCGCACTTGTTGAGGAACGACAGACGGAACGCGAAGCCCGGATCCTTGAAGATCTCGGTATTCTGCGCCCAGGTGATCACGGTACGCGGGCTCATCACCGTCGAGATGTCGCCGTTGATGAAGCCGCGGCGCGTCAGGTCGGCGACGCGGACCATGTTCTCGACCAGTTCCTTGCCGCCCGGCTTGTCATAGTCGCCGCTCTTGGCGAGCACGATCTGCGCCTCGGTCGCGGCAGGCAGATAGTTGAGCGTGACGACGATGTTCCAGCGGTCCATCTGGCCCTGGTTGATCTGCTGCGTGCCGTGATACAGCCCGCTCGTATCGCCGAGGCCCACCGTGTTGGCGGTCGCGAACAGCCGGAAATAGGGGTTGGGACGGATCACGCGGTTCTGGTCGAGCAAGGTCAGCTTGCCCTCGGTCTCGAGCACGCGCTGGATCACGAACATCACGTCGGGGCGGCCGGCGTCATATTCGTCGAACACCAAAGCCGTCGGCGTCTGGATCGCCCAGGGCAACAGCCCCTCGCGGAATTCGGTGACCTGCTGCCCGTCCTTGAGCACGATCGCGTCGCGGCCGATCAGGTCGATACGGCTGATATGTGCGTCCAGGTTGATGCGGATGCACGGCCAGTTGAGCCGCGCCGCCACTTGCTCGATATGCGACGACTTTCCGGTGCCGTGATAGCCCTGCACCATCACGCGGCGGTTGTGCGCAAAACCGGCCAGGATCGCCAGGGTCGTATCGGGATCGAACACATAGGCGGGGTCGAGATCGGGGACGCGCTCGTCCGCCTCGCTGAACGCCGGCACCTCCATGTCGATATCGATCCCGAACAGGTCGCGCACGCTGACCTTCTTGTCGGGCGCTTCGAGGATCGTGGTTTCCCGGCTGTCGGGCTGGGTGTTGGGGATATCGGTCATGGCAGGGCCTTCGCAGAGTCGCCGCCGTCCCTAGCCCCGCGTGCGACCCCAAGTCGAGACACTTGTGCCGCGCCGCATCATTTCCATGCCCTTGTCAGGCCCGATACAGCCTTACCGGCGCGGTCGATCGCGCGAGAACGCCCTTGGCTTCCTGGTCGAGCTGCACTGCCTTGATCCACCATCCCGCCTTGTCGCCGCCGGGAAACAGGTCCTCGGGAAGGCGCGGCAGCACTGCCGCCTTGATCTCGCCCGGTGTCAGCCCCGGCGCTTCGGCGGGAAGCACCGCAAGCATCGCATCGCGCATCGCCGCGAACTTGCCCGCTTCGACGCGATAGGTCTTGCCGGGCTGGAGGACATTCTCGATCTCGATCCGTTCGGGCTTGGCCATCATGCATCTCCTTGGGTAAGTTTCTCGGGCAGCGCGAACAGGTCCACGAACTGCTGCGCCTTGGCGCGATCACCGGTCAGTTTCAGCCGGCCCTCGGCCTCGGACTCCTCGAACGGCCATTTGCCGTAGACGAGGGTGACGAACCGCGTGGTATCGGTCTCGAACACCACGTCCGCATCGCCCGCCTCGCCCGGCTCGATCGCCAGATCATGCCGATCGAGTCGCCCGACGAACGACGCGCCCGGAAAGCGGAAGCCGATCGTCATGCGAATGTCCGGCCGGTCGGGGTCGATCATCGTGCGCAACGACAGCATCGCGGAAACCGGCGAGAGCGGCAGCGTCGGATCGTGCCGCGGCGAGCGCGTCGCCCAGCGGCCCATCGCCTGGAAGATCGGCTCGCTCTCATAGCCCCAGGGCGTCAGCTCATAGACCTGAACATTGGCGGGCGGCGGCAATTTGCGCCGTGTGAGGACGCCCGCCTGTTCGAGACTGTCGAGCCGCTGGGTCAGCACATTGGCACTGATCCCGGTCAGGTCGGCCTTCAGCTCGCCGAAGCGCCGCGGGCCAAGCATCAGCTCGCGCACGATCAGCATCGACCAGCGCTCGCCCAGGAATTCCAGCGCGAGCGCGCTGCCGCATGCGTCGTCGTACCAGCGCTTTTCCGCCACTTTTTCCTCTTTAGTCACTTTTTCTAACTTCATGGTTGCTTTTAATAACTGAGTCGCGCATCAAGATCAAGCAAGCGATTCGCGGCCATCGACGAATGGACCGCCATCGAATGGAGACCCCCGATGCGTAGTCTGTTCCGAGAGTATCTGCCCGTCGCCCAAAGCGTCGCGATCGGCCTTGCCGCATTCTGCTTCACGGCATTGGCGATGCTCGGCCACGGCGCGCTCAGCGGCACCGGCCCGTTCGCCTGACCGCATCGGCAGGTCGTTAGTCGAAAAATACTGTCGGGTTCGCAGCGACGAGTCCGACATCAGTTCGAGAGGAAAAACGTCATGACTCAGCTCACTACGTGCATCTGGTATGATCATACGGCGGAGGAAGCCGCGAATTTCTACGCGTCGGTCCTGCCCGGCGGCCGCGTCATCGCGGTGAACCGGACCCCGTCCGACACGCCCTCGCAAAAGGCCGGCGACGTCATCACGGTCGACTTCGAGGTCGCCGGGCAGAAGTTCATCGGCCTCAACGGCGGCCCGATCTTCCCCCAGACCGAAGCGGTCAGCTTCATGCTCTTCACCGAGGATCAGGAAGAGACCGACCGGCTGTGGAACGCGATCGTCGGCAATGGCGGCAGGGAAAGCGCCTGCGGCTGGTGCAAGGACAAATGGGGCGTCAACTGGCAGATCACGCCGAAGCGGCTGATGGACCTCATCTGGAACAATGCCGACCCCGCTTCAGCCAAGCGTGCGATGGATGCGATGCTGACGATGCACAAGATCGACATCGCCACGGTCGAAGCTGCCGCCGCCGGCACGCCGGTCGACGCCTGAGGGGCCGTATTCATGTCGTTCCAGGCCTATCTGAACACGATCGAGCAGAAGACCGGCAAATCGGCCGCCGACTTGCGCGCCATGGGCGCCGCCCGCGGCTGGACCGCCGGCGCGACGCTCGCCGACGGGATCAAGCCGATGGCGATCGTCGCCTCGCTCAAGGACGAGCTGGGGCTCGGCCATGGCCATGCGATGGCCGTGGTCGCCCTGCTCAAGGGGCTCAAGAAGGAAGGCGATGCCTGACCTTCCAGCCCGGCCAATCAGAAGACAAACAGGAGAGAAACATGTCAGCCACCCCGCAACCCGCCCAGCTTGAGATCACCGGCTTCAACTGGGTCCCCGACTTCGCCAAGGGCTTCGTCCGCGACCTCCGCCCGCGCTGGGCCTGCGAGGAGATCGGCCTGCCCTATTCGATGCGGCTGCTCAACGCGGCCGCGCCGCGCCCCGAGGCCTATTACAAGGAGCAGCCCTGGGGGCAGGTGCCAGCGCTGGTCGACCAGGACAGCGGTCTCACCATCTTCGAAAGCGGCGCGATCCTGCTCCACATCGGCGAGAAGGACGAGCGTCTGCTGCCCCGCGATCCACAGGGCCGCGCCACCGCGATCAGCTGGCTGTTCGCCGCATATAACAGCGTCGAGCCGATGGCGTTCGAGCTGGGCAACATCGAGATATTCGCCGCGGGCGAGCAGTGGGCGGAACTTCGCCGCCCCAGCCTCATTGAGTTCACCTGCAAGCGCCTCGACCGTCTGGCGATCGCAATCGACGGACGCGAATGGCTCGCGGGCCAGTTCAGCATTGCCGACATCGCGATGGCGACCGTGCTGCGCGATATCGAGGGCAGCGGTCTGCTGGAGGAGCGCCCGGTACTGATGGCGTATCTGGAACGTGCCATCAGTCGTCCGGCGTTCAAGGCCGCGCTCGCGGCGCAGCTTGCTGATTTCAGGCCGTCCCCCGCTGCCGCGGCCTGAATTCGCGTCCTACGTCCCAAGGAGAGAGAAGATGACCTTTGTAGAAGGATTCCTCACCCCCGTCCCCAACGCCAACAAGGAAAAGTACACGAAGCACGCGCAGGAAGCGGTGGAACTGTTCACCAATCTCGGCGCCACCCGCTTCGTCGAAGCCTGGGGCGACGACGTGCCCGACGGCAAGACCAACGATCTCAAAAAGGCCGTCGATTTGAAGGATGACGAGACCGTGCTGTTCAGCTGGCTCGAATATCCCGACAAGGCGACGCGCGATGCCGCCAACCAGAAGATGATGAGCGATCCCAGCGTCGGCGAGCAGATGAAGGACATGCCCTTCGACGGCAGCCGGATGATCTTCGCCGGGTTCGACGCCTTTGTCGATGTCGGCGAAGGCACGGGCACCGGCTATGTCGATGGCTATGTCCTTCCGGTGCCGGAGGCGAACCGCGACGCCTACAAGGATATGGCCACCAAGGCCGCCGCAGTATTCCAGGACTATGGCGCGCTACGCATCGTCGAGGCCTGGGGCGAAGACATCCCTGATGGCCAGAAGACCGACTACAACCGTGCCACGCTGCGCAAGGACGGCGAGCGCGTCGTCTATAGCTGGGTCGAATGGCCCAGCAAGGAAGCACGCGACACCGCCTGGCCCAAGCTGATGGAAGACGAGCGGATGAAGCCCGACTTCGAGAATATGCCGTTCGACGGCCAACGGATGATGTGGGGCGGCTTCGCGCCGATCCTCGACACCAAGGCCTGACGCACAGCCGTCCCCCGCGCGGGGCGGTGCCGGATATCCCTTGCCCGGCACCGCCCCGCTTCTATTTCGAGGAGTCACGCGATGACCAACCCCAATGGAAGCTGGATCTGGTACGAGTTGCTGACCACCGACGCGGACGCGGCAATCGACTTCTACAGCCAGATCATCGGCTGGACCCCCAGCAAATTCCCCGGCGGCACGATCGACTACAACATCATGTCGGTGGGCGAGGACGGGGTCGGCGGGATCATGAAGAACCCCGCCCCTACCCCGTCCGCCTGGCTTGGCTATGTCGGCGTCGATGACGTCGATGCGACGGTCGCGACGATCCAGTCGCTGGGCGGCAAGGTGCATGTGCCGCCGATGGACCTTCCCGGAGTCGGCCGCATGTCGATGGTTCAGGACCCGCAGGGCGCGTATTTCTATGTGATGCGCGGCGCTTCGCCCGAGGCGAGCAGGGCGTTTGGCCGGGCCGAGCTCGGCAAGGCGAGCTGGAACGAGCTCCAGACCACCGACGATGCTGCAGCGCTCGATTTCTACGGCACGCTGTTCGGCTGGGAAACCGATGGCGCGATGCCGATGCCCTGGGGCGACTACACTTTCCTCAAGGGCGGTAGCAGCGAAACGATGTGGGGCGGCGTGATGCCGCGCGAAAAGGCGGAGCATCCCGTCGCGTGGAGCTTCTACTTCCGCGTCCCCGATATCGAGGCAGCCTATGCCAAGGTGAAGGAACTCGGCGGCACGCCGGTGATGGAGCCGATGGAGGTCCCCGGCGGCGAACGCGTCTTCTTCGCCATGGACCCCCAGGGCGCCGGTTTCGGCCTGGTTGCACCGAAGTGATGCCACGACGGGCCGGGCGGATGTCGGGTGGTGACGAGGTCTGAATTTTCACCGTCACCCCGGCCTTGTGCCGGGGTCCACCGGGAGACGAAGCGTTGGGCAAGAGGCTCTTGCCCAACCGGTGGGGCCAAGTGGACCCCGGCACAAGGCCGGGGTGACGACGTGAGATGAATGAAGCAGATGGAATCCTGACCGTACGGTTCAAACTACGTCACAACAGGATGCCCAGCCATCTTGACAAAATCTCCTATTGTGATAGTAGGAGATCAGATGCGTGAAGCGGACACAGTCCCCGCCTCAACCGCCGGACACCCGGTCTGGCAACGGATTTCCAGTTACCAATTCGGTCCCCCGGACGCCGCGCTGCCCTTCGCCGCGCGGCTCGCGCGTGAGAATGGCTGGAGCGCCGCCAGGACGGAACGCGTGATCGAGGAATATCGCCGCTTCGCCTTCCTCGCCGCAACCGGCGAAGCCCAGGTCACCCCGCCCGACGCGGTCGATCAGGTCTGGCATCTCCACCTCACCTATACCCGCGACTATTGGGAGCGCTTCTGCCCCGATATACTGGGCAAGCCGCTCCATCACGGACCCACGGCTGGCGGTCCGGACGAGCGCAACCGCTTCTTCGCGCAATATGCCGATACGCTTGCCCGCTACGAGGCCGCGTTCGGCGCTCCGCCCCCTTCCGACATCTGGCCATCCGCCGCACAGCGGCTGCTGGACGATCCCCGCGCGCGGCGGGTGCATCCGCGCGACGCGATCCTCCTTTCGCGCCCGCAGGCCGCGCTGCTCCTGCTGGCGTTCATCGGGCTTTTCGCGTTCGCGCTCTTTCTGTGGGTTCAGCATGGCTGAACCCCGCACCGGTTCGGCATCGCCGAACCAACCAAAGGAGTAACCTCCCATGTCTCTCGGCCCCTTCGACTGGACCGGCGGACCCTTTCTCATCCTCTACCTGGTCCTGCTGGTGACCGTGGTGATCGCGGGGGTGATGATCCCCGCCTGGCACCTGCCCGAAGGCCGCCGCCAGAAGGTGAGCGACCCGGACCAGCTCGCCTATCTGTCCGGCGGCCGCACCCGCTTCGCTGACAGCATCGTCGCGCGGCTGCTCGCCGGACGCGCGCTGGTGATGGACGGCAAGGACAAGCTCGACGTGCGGATGCGCAACGGCGCCAGCGCAGCGGAGAACAGCGTCCTCGCGCTCACCGCGCCGCTCGACTGGACGCGGATCGAACGGACCCTGCGCCCCACCGCCGATAGCCTTCACCAAGGCCTCCAGCGCGCCGGGCTGATGCTCACCGGCGCGGAGCGGTCGAACCTGCGCTACTGGGCGCTGCTGCCCTATCTGATGCTTCTGATGTTCGGCGCGACCAAATGGTTCATCGGCGAGGCGCGCGAGCGGCCGATCGGCTTTCTCACCGTGCTGCTGATCGTCACTGCGATCCTCGCGCTCATCCGCGCGCTCACCATTCCCAGGCTCACCGGTGCCGGCATCGCCGCCCTCGGTGACGCGCGCCAAGCAGCGGACCGCATCCGCCGCGCCCCACTCGCGGGCGAGGTCGGGCTGGCGGTGGCCCTGTTCGGAACCGGCGTTCTGGTCGGCTCGGAATTCGGCGCGTTTCACACGATGCGCGCCGCGAGTGGCGGCGACAGCGGCTCCTCGAGCGGAGACGGCGGCGGTGGCGATGGCGGGGGTTGCGGCGGTGGCGGATGCGGTGGCTGCGGCGGTTAGGCGCCCGCTTCAGGCAAAGGCGGGCGATGCCTTGAGCTGCTGATACGCCTCGATCACCCGTTGCAGAATCGCCTCATGGCTGCGGTCGCCGCCATTGCGGTCCGGGTGATATTTCCGCACCAGCTCCGAATAGCGGCGGCGCAGCGCGGTGCGGTCGGCATCCACCTCCAGCGCCAGCGTGCGCAGGGCCTCGCGGTCCTTGCCCGACAGCGGCTTGCCATCCTTCCGCTCGGCCGGCATCGCGTTGCGCCAGCGCGCGCCGATCGCGTCGAGCGGATCGCTGAAGTCGGCCCAGCGCGGCGGCCGGTCCGCCCCTCCGCTGGTCGCGAAGGCGCGGGTTTCGCGCTCCCACCCCGCCAGCGGCCGTTGTGCATCATGGATCTCGTCGGGGCTCATCCCGGTGAAGAAGTTGTAGCTCGAGTTGAACGCGCGGACGTGATCGAGGCAGAGCCAGCGATATTGCGGCGGCTGATCGCTGGCGCGCGCGCTGCCGAGCAGTGGCGCGCGAAACTCGCCCGGCTCGGTGCAGCCGGGTTCGGCGCACGGCCGCCCGGGCGCCTCCACTCGGCCGTGGAAACGCGTATTGGGACGATATTTGGGCGGCTGACGAGACACTCGAACTCCGGTGGGTAAACCGCCTATATAGGCGCGATGACTCATCCCGCCACCGGCTCGGCCGCCGCCGACATCACCGCCCGCCTCACCGCCACGCTCGCCCCGACGAAGCTCGACGTGATCAACGACAGCGCCAAGCATCGCGGCCATATGGGCGATGATGGCAGCGGCGAATCGCACTTTACCGTCGTGATCGAAAGCGCCGCATTCGCCGGCAAGTCCCGCCTCGAACGCCAGCGCATGGTCAACCGGGCGCTGGGCGACATCATGGTCGAGCGCGTCCACGCCCTCGCCATCCGCGCGACCGCACCTGGCGAATCATGAGCGGACGCACACCGCGTCCCGCGTCACGCATCCTGCTGACCGATCCGGACGGGCGTGTACTGCTGTTCCGCTTCACCCCGGACGATCGTCCGCCCTTCTGGTGCACGCCCGGCGGCGCGCTCGATCCGGGCGAAAGCTATGAAGCAGCCGCTCGCCGCGAGCTGCGGGAGGAGACCGGTCTCGACCTCGATTGCGGGCCCGAAGTCGCGCGCCGCCGGGTCGAGTTCGTCACGATCGAAGGCGTCCCGGTCGATGCCGACGAACGCTATTTCGCGGTGCGCACCGAAACGACCGCGATCGACAGCGGCGGCCATACCGATCTCGAACAGCGCGTGATGCGCGAATGGCGCTGGTTCGACCGCGCTGAGCTTCAACGGCACGACGAACCCTATTTTCCCGAGGACCTGGGGACCCTGCTCGCCCTGACGGAGGCACGATGATGACCGACGATCTCTTCACCCAGACCATCCTGCCGACCACCCACGATCTCGGCGGGTTCAAGGTCCACCGCACCCTTCCCTCGCGCCCGCGCACGATGGTCGGCCCGTTCATCTTCTTCGACCAGATGGGGCCGGCGCATCTTGAGGTCGGCACCGGCATCGACGTGCGCCCGCATCCGCACATCAACCTCGCCACAGTCACGTACCTGTTCGCCGGCGCGATCGACCATCGCGACAGCATCGGCACCTTCGCAACGATCGAGCCGGGCGCGGTCAATCTCATGACCGCGGGCAACGGCATCGTCCATTCGGAACGCTCGCCCCAGTCGCAGCGCGACGCCGGCCCGGACCTTTCGGGCATCCAGACCTGGCTCGCGCTGCCGGAGCGGTTCGAGGAGATGGACCCGGCGTTCGAACATGTCGCCGCTGCCGATCTTCCCGTCGTCGACAGCGGGAATGCCCGAGCCCGCGTCATCATGGGGTCGCTCTGGGGTGCGAGCGCACCGACCACCACCTATGCCGGCACGATCTACGCCGATATCGAGCTCGCGGCCGGCGCCAGCGTGCCGATCGACGCCGATGCCGATGAGCGCGCCATCTACCTCGCCATGGGTCAGGCCTCGCTGGACGGCTGGGAGCTGGAACCACAGACGCTCTACGTCCTGCGCCCTGGCATCGCCGCGACGCTGCGTTCCGCGTCGGGCGGCCGTGTGATGCTGTGCGGCGGCGAGGCGTTCACGACCCCGCGCCATGTCTGGTGGAACTTCGTCTCCTCGGACCGCGACCGGATCAACCAGGCCAAGGAGGACTGGAAGGCCGGGCTGTTCCCCAAGGTGCCCGGTGACGACAAGGAATTCATCCCGATTCCCGAAGTGCCCAAGACCGTCAGCTACCCTTGAGGGCTTGATCACGGCCTCGCGTCCCGCCATACCCTATCTTCGAAAATATGGAGAGGCATATGGCGGGTTTCGAGCTTCAGCGGATCGCATTGTCCACCGGCGTCGAGCTCGATGTCGCAACCGCCGGCGATCCCGCCGCGCCCGCGATCATCCTGCTCCACGGTTTCCCGGAATCGCACCGCACCTGGCGCCACCAGATCCCCGAGCTGGCAAAGACCCATTTCGTCATTGCCCCCGACCAGCGCGGCTTCGCCCGCTCGTCCAAGCCCGAGGGCGCGGAGAACTACGCCCCCGACAAGACCGTGGGCGACCTGATCGCGCTCGCCGATCATTTCGGCAAGGACCGCTTCGTGCTGGTCGGCCACGACTGGGGCGGTGCGATCGCGTGGATGGCCGCGCTCCAGCACCCGAACCGGGTCGAGCGGCTGATCATCGTCAACGCCCCCCACCCCTTCGTCTTCCAGAAGTCGCTGTTCGACGACATGGAGCAGCGCGCCGCCAGCCAGTATATCCGCCTTTTCCGCAACCCCGGCCTCGAGGCGCAGCTGGAGGCGATGGGCCTTGGCACCTTCTTCGACACCACCTTCGCCCGGCACGCCAACCCCGCGCTGCTCGCGCCCGAGCGCGACGCCTATCTCGACGAATGGAGCCAGCCCGGGGCGATGACCGCGATGCTCAACTGGTATCGGGCCAGCGCGATCGTGGTCCCCGGGATGGACGAGACGCCCGAGCGCCCGGCCTTTCTCGACGGCCCCTTCCCGTCGCTGCAGATGCCGGTGCTGGTCATCTGGGGCATGGGCGACACCGCGCTGCTCCCCGTCCAGCTCGAAGGACTCGACCAGCTCGTCCCCGACCTCAAGATCGTGGAAGTCGATGCAGGCCATTTCGTCCCATGGGAGAACCCGGCGGCGGTCAACGCCGCGATCCGGGAGTGGCTACCCTAGCGAGCCTGACGGCTCCGCCGCATGCCCGGCGCCTTCTTCACCGCCGGGTCGGCGAGCAGCCGCGCATAGTCTTCGCTCTCCATCCCGACCAGCGCGATGCGCCCCTCGCCGTCATGATGGACGCCCCAGCCGAACTGCTTGACCAGCGGCGACGCGCGCAGGCACGCCTGCGGCTTGGCGAAGAAGGTGTCGCGATCCTTGTCCCCGCCCCGCGCGAGATGCGCGGCGTGGAGCAAATCGTCGCTCGTCATCGCATAGGGTTTCCCCGCCAGCAGAGCGTGCTGCGCGCCCGCGACCGTTTCCGGCTTCTCGGGGGTCGTCCCCACTGTCACCGGCGTGTCGGGCGATGCGGTGATCAGCGTGTCGCGATAATTGGTCGTCTTCATGCAAGCCACTCCGCCCATGCACCATGCGGATGCGCCTTACCCAGCAAGCGCGGTTCCGTCCCGCCCGGCCAGTAGCGCACAACCAGTTCGTGTTGCAGCGTCTCACGGTTCGCTTCCAGCATGATCCAGGCCAGCGGCCGCTCCGCGCTGGCCCTTGCGCCCGCTTCCTCCATCGCCGCGGTGATCCGCGCCCGCCTCGCATCGCCCAGATATTGCCAGACGATCGAATGCATCAGCACGCGACTGGTCCCCGCAGCCTGCGGCCTCTCCAGCGCCGCCTCGACGAACTCGGCCGCATCGGCCTGCACCAGATCGGGCCTCCGCTCACCTGCCGACTGCGCCGAGAAATCCAGCCGTGCGAACCGCTCGACATGCTCGCGCCATACGAACGCCCGCAACCGCAACAGCTGCGCCGGATCGGTCAGGTCGACCGGCGCGACATCGCATCCCCTGATCGACTCGAATCTCCAGCCCTCCGGCACATCCGGCGGCGCCGGGCCGCGCCAATCGGGCGCGATCCGCATCCCCGACTCCGCTGGTCCAACTCCGACCCCGCCCAGGTCGTAGCGATAGCGATCGATCATCAGGTTGATCCCCGCGCTCGACCCGATCTCGATACACTCCCAGCGCGGCGGCAATCCCTGCCCTGCCAGCCACAGCAGCGCGGCGACATATCCCCACGACCGCCCCGCCTCATTGGTCTGCGGCGGCCCGTCCAGCCACGGTCGCAATTCCGCGTCGTGCCGCGCGATCGCTTCGCCCACCAGCCGCTCGGCATCCGCCAGCGCCGCGGGGTCGCCGTCATAGAGCGGCGCCAGCGCGGGCTCGGCTCCGCTCAGGTTCAACGCGTGCAGCCCCGCCGCCGCCCGCAAGGGCAGCGCATCGGCCATCGGCACCCCCGGCCATTCGCGGATCGTCTTCAGGAACGCGCCCGGCCCGTCCAGATTGGCCAGCATCGCCTCGACCACGCGCATCGTGATCGTGCCACCGTTCGCCCGGCAGTAATCGACCTGATTGGCAAAGGCCGCGCGCACATCGTTCGAAGTCATCCAGTCGCGCATCGCCAATGCTCCAGGCCGAATCGTGCCCGCTTGTTGCGCCCTTCCCCCCACCCAAGTAAAGGCGCGCCACCATGTCGGAACCGATCATCCTCGCCGTGCCCAAGGGTCGCATCCTCGAAGAGGCGCTTCCCCTGCTCGCGCACGCCGGGATCATCCCCGAACCGGCCTTCGCGGACGAGGGCAGCCGCGCGCTGCGCTTCAAGACCAACCGTCCCGACATCGACCTCATCCGCGTCCGCGCGTTCGACGTCGCGACCTTCGTCGCGCACGGCGCGGCGCAGCTGGGCATCGTCGGATCTGACGTGCTCGCCGAGTTCGCCTATTCGGAACTCTATGCCCCCGTCGATCTCGGCATCGGCTATTGCCGCCTGTCGGTCGCCGAACCGGCCGCGCTTGCCGCGACAGACGATCCGCGCGGCTGGAGCCATGTCCGAGTCGCGACCAAATACCCCTCGCTCACTCGCCGCCATTTCGAGGCGCGCGGCGTGCAGGCCGAGTGCATCAAGCTGAATGGCGCGATGGAGCTAGCGCCCTTGCTAGACCTTGCCCCCCGCATCGTCGACCTCGTTTCCTCGGGTCGCACGCTCAAGGAGAACGGCCTGGTCGAGGTCGAGACGATCATGGAGGTCTCCAGCCGCCTCGTCGCCAACCGCGCCGCGTTCAAGACCCGGCCGGAGATCGTGCCGCTGATCGATGCGTTCCGCCGCGCCGTGGAAGCGAAGGCCGCATGATCCGCCTGTCCACCACCGAACCCGGCTTCGCCCAGGCGTTTCGCGAACTGGTCGATGCCCGCCGCGAGGCGGATGCCGATGTCGCGCGCGATGTCCGCACGATCGTCGCTTCGGTCCGTGACGAAGGCGATGCCGCGCTCCACGCCTTCACGCGGAAATTCGACCGGCACGACCTCAATGAAACCGGCTGGCGGATCGAGAAGGCCGATTGCGCCGCCGCGTTCGACGCGCTCGAACCGAAGCTGCGCGACGCACTCCAGCTCGCCGCCGATCGCATCACGGCGTATCACGAAAAGCAGAAGCCGGCCGACAGCGACACCACCGACGCCGCGGGCGTGCGCACCGGCGCGCGCTGGCAGGCGGTCGAGGCGGCGGGCGTGTACGTCCCCGGCGGCCGCGCAGCCTATCCGTCTTCGGTCCTGATGAACGCGATTCCGGCCAAGGTCGCGGGCGTCGATCGCCTTGTCATGGTCACGCCGACCCCGGATGGCGAGGTCAACCCGCTCGTCCTCGCCGCCGCGCATATCGCCGGGGTGGACGAGATATGGCGTGTCGGGGGCGCACAGGCAATCGCCGCGCTCGCCTATGGCACCGGCCGCATCGCCGCGGTCGACGTCATCACCGGCCCCGGCAATGCCTGGGTGGCGGAAGCCAAGCGCCAGCTCTACGGCGTGGTCGGCATCGACATGGTCGCCGGGCCTTCCGAGATCGTCGTCATCGCCGACGGCAAGAACGATCCCGAATGGATCGCTGCAGACCTGCTCAGCCAGTCCGAGCATGATCCCACCAGCCAGTCGATCCTGCTCACCGACGACGCGATCTTCGCGGGCAAGGTCGCCGAGGCGGTCGATCTTCAGATCGGCACGCTGTCGACCAAGGGCGTCGCGCGCCAGAGCTGGGACGCCAATGGCGCGATCATCCTCACCGGCTCGCTCGACGAGGCGATCCCGCTGGTGAACAAGCTCGCTCCCGAGCATCTCGAACTCGCCTGCGACGATCCGGACGCACTGTTCGCGCGGGTCCGTCACGCCGGATCGGTGTTCCTCGGCCGCATGACGCCCGAGGCGATCGGCGATTATGTCGCCGGCCCCAACCACGTCCTCCCCACCGGCCGCCGCGCGCGCTTCGCCAGCGGCCTGTCGGTGCTCGACTTCATGAAGCGCACCAGCTTCCTGGCGCTCGACGCCGCGGGCCTCGCAGCGATCGGTCCCGCGGCCGTCGCGCTGGCGGAGGCAGAGGGACTGCCGGCGCATGCGAGGTCGGTCTCCCTTCGCCTGCCCTAATGCTCCTGCGAACGCAGCAGTCTAGGGCCGAACCCCGTTCGCTCCGTTGCTCCGGACTTCTGCTTTCGCAGAAGTGTGGACGACGCTAAGGAATTCTCGAAATGCCTAGCCCAACCGCAAAGTCCCGCTCCAAAGCCCGCGCCGCCGCGCGGCTCGCCGCCGTCCAGGCGCTGTACCAGCAGGAGATGGAGAAGACTCCGCTTCCCCAGCTGCTCACCGAGTTCCACCAGCACCGGCTCGGCGCAACGATCGAGGAGGCGGAGTATATCGACGCCGACGTCATGTTCTTCGACGATATCGTCAAGGGCGTGGACGCCCGCCGCGACGAGATCGACGCGCTGATCGCCTCGAAGCTCAGCAGCGACTGGAGCTTCGACCGGCTCGACCGCCCGATGCGCCAGATCCTGCGCGCCGGCACCTATGAGCTGCTTGCCCGCAACGACGTGCCCACCGGCGCTGCGATCAGCGAGTATCTCGACGTCACCGACGCATTCTACGACCGCCGCGAAAAGGGCTTCGTCAACGGCCTGCTCGACGCCATCGCCAAGGCGGTGCGGAGCTAGCGGCGAGCCCGCCACCCTGGCTTGTCACCCCGGCCTCGTGCCGGGGTCCACGTCTCCACCATCCGGAACAGGCTCGGGCTTGCCGGACGTCCCGGCTTGCGATGTTGGATTTCATTTGCTCGTCTCGAAGCGCGCCGGGGCCCCTCCGGCCCGCTCTTTGACATCCTCAAATCATGCCCTCGGGAATGTCCGACACCCGCGCGGACGATACGCCCGTCGTATGAACTTCTCCTCCAAAGCGTATGAACTTCGCTCATTCCGAATAGGCCCGCCTCAACCTAGCGCGGCGTCACATCCCTCGCCCGCCCCAGCACCGGCGGATCGACGATCTGCCCTTGCGCGAAAAGCGCCTCGAGCGCGTCGAGATCGAGCATCCCGCCCGCAACGTCCTTGCCCGCCTTGAAGCTGGTGAAGCCGTCGCCGCCGCCGCCCAGGAAGCTGTTCACGGTCACGCGGTACAGCGCATCGTCGCGCATCGGCTGGCCGCCGATCATCGGCGCGATGATCCGCTGCCCTTCGGGCTTCGACAGATCGTAGCTATAGGTCAGACCGGCCGGGAATAGCAGCGCGGTGCCGTCCTTCTTGGCGAATTGCTGCTCGAGGACCGCGCGCAGTTGCGCGCCCGTCATCTCCTTGACCTGCAGGTTGTTGCCGAAGGGCTGCACCGTGTAGATGTCGCCGAAGGTCACCTTGCCGTCGGTCGCCGCGATCGACGCGCGCACCCCGCCCGGGTTCATCAGCGCGACCTGCGCCCCGCTCGCCCGCGTTGCCGCGAGTTGCGAGTCGGCGATCAGCAGGCCGAGCGGCGACTCCTTCATGTCGTCGTCTTCGTCGCGCAGGATCGGCGCCGAAGCCCGCCCGACCACCCGCTTGGCCCGCGGCTCGGCCGCAGCGGCATAGCGCGCGACATGCGCCGCGACCGCAGCGTCCGCGGCAAAGGTCGGGAACGCCCCGCTTGGCTTCACCGGCCCCGCGCTGCTCGTCGTCCCGTCGCCCTGCACGATCACCTGCGAAGCGCGCTTGCCGGTCACGCGCTTCGTCAGCGGATCGAAGCTCAGGTCGATATCGGTCAGCATCACGCCGTTGTTGCCCGCGCTGGTCAGCAGCACCGGCCTGGCAGGGTTGGTTGCCGAATAGTCGCAGATATAGGCGCGGTGGGTGTGGCCGGAAACGATCACGTCCACCGCCGGGGTCAGCCGGTCCATGATGTCGAGGATCGGCCCGGACAGCCCGTCGCACTTTTCTGGCTGGTCGCTGCGCGCCGGGTAGCCGCCCTCGTGCACCAGCATCACCACGGCGTCGGCGCCCTTGGCCTTGAGGTCGGCCGCCAGCCGGTTCGCGGTTTCCGCCTCGTCGGCGAAGGTGATGCCCCTGATCCCCGCCGGGTCGACATAATTGCCGGTCAGCCGAGTCGTCAGCCCGATGAAGCCGATCGTCACCTTGCCGCGCCCGCTGCCTAAGCTGCGCAACGTGGTGCCGGGGAGCAGGCTGGTGCCGTCCGCCTGGATCGTGTTGCCGGCAAGATAGCGATAGCTCGCCCCTTTGAACGGCTCGATCTGGCAGGGCTCGACCTTGGTGAGTTTCGCGCAGCCGCCGCTCTGGAGACGCTTCAGTTCCTCCGTCCCGCGATCGAATTCGTGATTGCCCGCCGCGTTGATCTCGAGCCCGGCCATGCTCAGCGCCTTCACCGTCGGCTCGTCGAGGAACAGCGACGAGACCAGCGGGCTGGCGCTGGTCAGATCGCCTGCAGCGACCACTACGCTGTGCGTCGCCCTGGCCTTCAGCGTCTTTACCGCCGTCGCAAAATAGGCAGCGCCGCCCGCGGGCACCTTCGCCACCGATCCGTCGGGCGCCTGCACGTCGATCGCTCGCCCCGGCGTCTGGAGCGCGCCGTGGAAATCGTTGAAGGCGATGATCTTGACCGTCAGCGGCGCGGCCGGGGCTTCGGCCCGATGCTGCGCACAACCCGCAAGCGCCAGCGCCCCCAGCGCCGTCACGATGATCCGCTTCATTCGATTGCTCCCGCGAGTTGTTTCGTGACCGCGGATAACAGTGCTGACCTTACCCGTCACCGACGCGTTCGATATCGGCGCCGACGCCCTGCAACTTCTCCTCGAGCCGCTCATAGCCGCGGTCGAGGTGATAGATGCGGCTGACCTGGGTCTCACCCTCGGCGATCAGGCCGGCAAGGATCAGGCTCATCGATGCACGAAGGTCGGTCGCCATCACCGGCGCCCCGACGAGCCTGTCGACTCCGTGCACCACCGCGGTGCGCCCGCGCACATCGATGTTCGCCCCCATGCGCGCGAGCTCGGGCACGTGCATGTAGCGATTCTCGAAGATCGTCTCGGTCAGCACACTCGCGCCTTCCGCCTTGCACAGCATCGCCATGAACTGCGCCTGCATGTCGGTGGCGAAGCCGGGGTAAGGCGCGGTCGAGAGCGTCAGCGGCTTGAGCGGGCCATTGGCTGCGACACGCACGCCATCGGCCTTTTCCTCGACGGTCACGCCGGCCTCGACCAGCGCGTCGAGCGTCGCACGCATGTCGTCCGCCTTGGCACCCTGCAGGAACAGGTCGCCGCCAGTGATCGCCGCGGCGCAGGCGTAGCTGCCCGCTTCGATCCGGTCTGGCATCACCTTGTAGGTCGCGCCATGCAGCCGCTCGCGGCCCTCGATCGTCAGCGTCTCGGTCCCGATCCCGTCGATCGACGCGCCCATCGCAATCAGCAGATTGCAGAGATCGACGATCTCCGGCTCGCGCGCCGCATTCTCCAGCACCGTGGTGCCGCGCGCGGTTGCCGCCGCCATCAGCGCATTCTCGGTCGCGCCGACCGACACCACCGGGAAGCGATAGCGCCCGCCTGCCAGCCTTCCGCCGGGCGCAGTCGCCTTCACATAGCCCGCCGCCAGCTCGATCTCGGCACCCATCGCCTCAAGCGCCTTGAGGTGCAGGTCGATCGGGCGGTTGCCGATCGCGCAGCCGCCGGGCAGCGACACCGTCGCCTCGCCCGCCCGGCCCAGCAACGGCCCGAGCACCAGGATCGACGCGCGCATCTTCCGCACGATGTCATAGGGCGCGACGGTCGAGGTCAGGCGCGACGCGCGCACCGTCAGCACGCGGCCAAAGTCGTTGGGCCGAGTCCCCTCGATCGCCGTCGAGGCACCGAGTTCGTTGAGGAGGTGCCCGAAGCCGTCGGCGTCCGCCAACCGCGGCAGATTGCGCAGCGTCAGCGGCTCGTCGGTCAGCAGCGCGCAGGGCATCAGCGCGAGCGCCGAATTCTTCGCGCCCGAGATGGCGATGGTTCCGGAAAGGCGCTTGCCGCCGCGAATGAGGATACGGTCCATTTTCGGGCTTCTATCGACTCGCGGGCGCCGCGCAAGCGGGGGACGTCAACGGGTCAGCGCACAAATGGCCTCAGGCCTTCTCCAGCGTGCACTGGAGCGGATGCTGGTTCTGGCGGGCGAAGTCGATCACCTGTGCCACCTTGGTCTCCGCGACCTCATAGGTGAAGACGCCGCAAACGCCCACGCCGCGCTGGTGAACGTGAAGCATCACCTGGGTCGCCTGCTCCATGTCCATCTTGAAGAAGCGCTGGAGCACCAGCACCACGAACTCCATCGGCGTATAGTCGTCGTTGAGCATCAGGACGCGATAGGGCGTCGGCTTCTTGGTCCTGGCGCGCGTGCGCGTCGCGACGCCGGTCGATGCGTCGCCATCGTCGTCGCGGTCGGCATCGTCAGCCATCGAAATTGGTTGGAACGGCACTGTCATGAGGACTTCAAAAATATGATAGCGATGAATCGAGGGCAAGGGCGCTAACCCTGATTTTCGTGAGCTCTGGACGACAAAAAAGGCGACCGCTCGCGCGGCCGCCCCTTTGTTCGTTCAGTCCGTGGCGATCAGGCCGCGGTCTTGACCTTCTCGACCGCTACCGCGACGCGGCTGGAGATCGGCTGCGCGGCGTCGCCGGCCAGCTTGATGAAGGCTTCAGTGTTCTTCGAGGTTTCGGCGACGACCGAGTCGAAGACCGAGCGGACATAGTCGCTCTGCAGCTTGAAGAAATCGGCCGGGGTCTTGACCGCCGACAGGTTCTTCAGGGTCGCGGTCGCGTTCTCGAACGACTTGCGGCTGTACTCGGCGGCGTCCTGGCCCAGCGCTTCGAAGCCCTTGGCAGCGATCTTGCCGCTCTCGACGAGCGCTTCGACATTGCCCTTGGCGAAGTCGGTGAACTCACCCGCCAGCTTGGTGTTCTTCTCGACGGCGGCCTTGGCGCGCTCGTTGAAGTCGGCGAACAGCGCCTGGGTCTTCTCGACGGTGTTTTCCATGATGTCAGTTCCCTTGGTTGCGGTTTCCGCCATCTTGGGGGCGGTGTCTTCGATGATCTGCTCGACCGGCGCGGCGATTTCCTCGACGGTCTGGGTAAGCGTCTCCGCCAATACTTCGGCAGGCTTGGTCACGGTTTCGATCACCGGTTCGACGACCGGGGTCTCGATGACAGGCGCTGCTTTGGCTACAATTGGAGCAGCCTTCGGTGCCTCAGGCTTGGTCACCGGGGTCTTCGCAACCGGCTTCTTTGCACCGGTACGTGGAGCCTTGCTGGCCATTGAACGTCCTCGCAGCGATTGTTGCGATGCAACATATACGCGTTGCGCGAGACAGTTTCAAGACAGTTTTTTGTGCAGTGCACAAAAAACCTTAGCGGGTCTTCACATAACTCCCGGGTGCATCGCCAAGCCCTTCTTTCGGCTTGGGAATTCTCGCTCCCTTCGCCGCAGTACGCGGCTCGCCAAATCCCTCGATCCAGCTCATCCAATCGGGCCACCAGCTGCCCTTGGTCTCGGTCGCACCTGCAACAAACTCCTCCAGAGTCGCAGCGGCCCCGTCGTTGGTCCAATACTGATATTTCTGTGCGGAGGGCGGGTTGACCACCCCGGCGATATGCCCCGATCCGGCCAGCACGAAACGCAGCGGCCCCGCGAAATGCTCGGTGATCTTCCAGACGCTGCGCGCCGGGGCGATATGGTCCTCGCGCCCGGCCTGGATATAGGCCGGCGTTACGACCTTGCTCAGATCCACCGGCGTCGCGCCGATGCTAAGCGCCCCCGCCTGGGCGAGCAGATTGTCGCGATAGAGGTCCGCCAGATAGCTCGCATGCCATTTGGCCGGCAGGTTGGTGACGTCCGAGTTCCAGTGGAGCAGGTCGAACGGCATATAGTCCTCGCCGAGCAGATAGTTGCTCGACACGTAGTTCCAGATCAGGTCGCGCCCGCGCAGCAGGTTGAAGGTCGCGGCCATATAGCGCCCGTCGAGAAACCCGTCGGTGGTCAGCGACTGGATCAAAGCCAGCTGTTCGTCATCGACGAAGACGTTGAGATCGCCGGCTTCGCTGAAATCGACCTGCGCGGTAAAGAAGGTCGCGCTCTTGACCTTTTCCGCCTGTCCGCGCGCGGCGAGAACAGCCAGCGTCGCGGCGAGCGTGGTGCCCGCAACGCAATAGCCGATCGTGTGCACGGCATCGACGTTCAACAGCTCGCGCACGCTGTCGATCGCGTCGATCTGCCCGCGCTCGACATAGTCGTCCCACACGACGTCGGCCATGCTCGCGTCGGCCGACTTCCAGGAAACGACGAACACCGTCAGCCCCTGCTCCACCGCCCAGCGGATGAAGCTCTTCTCCGGACTCAAATCGAGAATGTAGAAGCGGTTGATCCATGGCGGAAAGATCAGAAGCGGCGTCTCGATCACCGTCTCGGTCGTCGGCGAATACTGGATCAGCTCGTAGAGCGGGGTACGCTTGACCACCTTGCCCGGCGTCATCGCAATATTGTCGCCCAGCGCGAACACGCCTTCGGCGGTCTGCGTCATCTGCCCTTTGCTCAGATCCTTGAGCATGTGCTGCAAGCCCTTGAGCAGGCTCTCACCCTTGGTCTCGACGATCTTCTCGATCACCACGGGATTGGTCGCGGGGAAGTTGGACGGGCTCATCGCATCGATGAAGCCCTGGGTCGCGAACCGTGCCTGCTCGCGCTGCTTGGGCGTCAGCCCCTCGATCGAATCCACGCCCTTGAGCAGATGCTCCGACACGGTGAGATAGCTTTGGCGGATAAAGTCGAACACCGGCTGCTCGCGCCATTGTGGCGCCTTGAACCTTTTGTCGCGCGCCTGTTCGGGCGTCTCCTCGAACGTCCCCGCCTTGGATGGGTCAAGGAAGCGCTGCCACAATGACATCGTGTCGGCCCAGAAATCGGCGCCGGCACGCATCGCTGCGGCGGGATCGAGCGGCGACATCGTCGCCAGGCTCGGCATCGCCGGCATCTGCGGCGCCTTGGCCATCAGGTCGAGGCCCTGCTCCATCAGCATCTGCTGCGCCCGGCCCCACACCCAGGTCCAGTGCTGGAGATCCTCGAGGCTCGGGGCTGCCGCCACCTCGGGCGCTGCGGCCGAGGGCGCTTCCGCCTTCATCTCGGGTTTCGGTTTCGGTCTCGCGGCTGGCTTGCGGGCTTTGGTCGGTTTCGCGGCCTTGGGCGCCGCCGTCTTTTTCTTTTCCGCCACCACGCGCCTCTCCTCTGGCATGCCCGCCCGCCCCCTGTATAACGGCGCCGCGCATCCAGCGCGACCTCAAGAGGAGCTCACCGAGAAATACGATGTCCGAAGAATTCTACCGCATCAAGCGCCTGCCGCCCTACGTCATCGCCGAAGTCAATGGCATGCGGGCAGCGGCACGGGCGGCGGGCGAGGACATCATCGACCTCGGCATGGGCAACCCCGATCTGCCGCCGCCCCAGCACGTCATCGACAAGCTGTGCGAGGTTGCGCAGAAGCCCTCGGCGCACGGCTATTCGCAATCCAAGGGCATCCCCGGCCTGCGCCGCGCCCAGGCGAACTATTATGGCCGCCGCTTCGGTGTCGATGTCGATCCCGAGAGCGAAGTCGTGGTGACGATGGGGTCGAAGGAGGGGCTGGCCAGCCTCGCCACCGCGATCACCGCGCCGGGCGACGTGATCCTTGCGCCCAACCCATCCTATCCGATCCACACCTTCGGCTTCATCATCGCGGGCGCGACGATCCGCGCGGTGCCGACCACGCCTGACGAGCACTATTTCGAAAGCCTCGAGCGCGCGATGAACTTCACCGTGCCGCGCCCCAGCATCCTGGTGGTGAACTATCCGTCGAACCCGACGGCAGAGACGGTGGATCTCGCCTTTTACGAGCGGCTGGTCGCCTGGGCGAAGGAGAACAAGGTCTGGATCATCTCCGACCTTGCCTATTCGGAGCTCTATTACGACGGCAAGCCGACCGTCTCGATCCTGCAGGTCAAGGGCGCGAAGGACGTGGCGATCGAGTTCACCTCTCTGTCGAAGACCTATTCGATGGCCGGCTGGCGGATCGGCTTCGCCGTCGGCAACAAGCAGCTGATCGCCGCGATGACGCGGGTGAAGTCGTATCTCGACTATGGCGCCTTCACCCCCGTCCAGGCCGCGGCCTGCGCGGCGCTCAACGGCCCGCAGGACATCGTCGAGGCCAATCGCCAGCTCTACCACAAGCGCCGCGACGTGCTGGTCGAAAGCTTCGGCCGTGCGGGATGGGATATCCCCGCCCCGCCCGCATCGATGTTCGCCTGGGCGCCGCTCCCCCCTGCGCTCGCGCATCTCGGTAGCCTCGAATTCTCGAAGCAGTTGCTCAGCCACGCCAAGGTCGCGGTCGCACCGGGCGTCGGTTACGGCGAGAATGGCGAAGGCTTCGTCCGCATCGCCATGGTCGAGAATGAGCAGCGCCTGCGCCAGGCGGCGCGCAATGTACGCAAATATCTGCAGTCGATGGGCGTCAACACCGGCGTCAAATCGGCCTGATCGATATGGGACGCGAAGGCTTCGACTTCTCGACGCGCCTTCGCGTCCGCTATTCCGAAATCGACGGCCAGAAGGTCGTCTTCAACTCGCGCTACCTCGAATATGCGGACGTTGCGCTTAGCGAATATTGGCGCTGGCTGAAGCTCGCCGACCTGCCCGAATGGCAGGGCATGGAGTTCCACGTCGCCCGCGCCACCGTCGATTTCAAGGCGCCCTTCCGCTATGGCGACGAGATCGACGCCTGGGCCCGTACCGATCGGATCGGTACCTCCAGCCTCACCAGCCGGGTCGAGCTCTGCCACGCGGAAACCGGTGCGCTGCATACCGTGATCGAGCTGGTCTACGTCAATGTCGATCTCGATGCCGGCACCGCGTCGCCGGTGCCGCCCGCCATCCGTGAGCGGATGAATCCCGCGCGCTGAACCGCCGAAGGGAAACCGCCTCTTAACCCTGTCCGGTTAGACTCGGGCTACGATGTTGGAGTTCGCGCGACCAGGCCGCAGCACGCTCATCGCCGGGGGCGTGGGTGCGGCATATTTCATGCTCGCGCTGGCGGCGATTTCCTTCACCCGGCTTAGCGACAATGTCGCGCTGCTCTGGCTGGCCAACGCACCCCTGCTGGCCGCGCTCTGCACGCGCCCGGTGCGCGAACACCGTCAGCTTCTGCTCGTCACCGCCTTGGCGTCGGGCCTCGCAACGATGGTGATCTCGCCCTTCTCGCCGCTCGCGCCGATCTTCATTCTCGCCAATATCGGCGAAGTCGTCCTCGGCTGGTACTTGCTGCGCTATCTCGGGCAGGCACGCGGTGTCTTCCTCCGGCTGCGCTCGATTCCCGCCTTTGCCTTGTCGGCAGGCTTCATCGCGCCCGCCGCAAGCGGCTCGATCGCCGGGATCACCTTGTGGCTGGCACACGGGACCGAGCCAGCCTTCACCTGGGCAAACTGGATGATCGGCCACGGGCTCGGCATCCTGATCGCGACGCCCGTCGCACTTCTGGTGCTCGGCGGACGCACCTATTGGGAAGGGCTGACCCGCCGGCGCGATGTCACCCGCCTGATCCTTGTGATGACCGGCACGATCGCGGTCGTCACCGCGACCTTCGCCCAGACCCGGTTGCCCCTGCTCTTTCTGCCGATCCTCCCGGCGATCATCGCCACGGCGATGTTCCGCTTCGCGGGCGCGGCGCTCAGCGTATTCGCGATCACCACCATCGGTGCAATCTTCACCATGGCAGGCCATGGGCCGGTTGAGTTGGTGATCGGAAGCCAGGCGCTTCACCTGCAATTTTTCCAGTTCTACCTCGGCATCGTCTTCCTGATCGTCCTGCCCTTCGCCACGCTGATGGCGGAGAATCGCCGCCTCGCCGACGCCGTCGCGGCGAGCGAGGCGCGCTACCGGATGATCGCGGACCACGCTTCGGACGCGATGCTGACGCTCGATCCCTCGGGCACGATCCGCTTCGCCTCCCCTTCGGTGCGCGAACTCACCGGCTTCGAACCGCTCGCTCTGATCGGACGGAACGCGCTCAGCCTGATCGCTGAAGAGGATCGCGAGCATGTCCGCACCGTGCACCAAACCGCGATCGCGACTCCCGAGTCGGCGCACCGGGTCGAGTATCGCGGCCTGACTGCCACCGGTACCACGCGCTGGTTCGAGACCACCGCACGTGCCGTCGCCAAGGAAGACGGCCGCGTCGCGAGCATCGTCAGCGTCGTGCGCGACCTCAGCCAGTACAAGGCGCGCGAGGCGGATCTGGAGCGTCAGGCGGCGACCGACCCGATGACCGGCGTACTCAACCGGCGCGCATTCGAGCGGCGGCTGTCGGAGAATGCATCACGCGAGTTCGGTCATGTCGGCACGCTGGCGGTACTCGACCTGGATCACTTCAAGGGCGTGAACGACCGGCTCGGCCATGCGGCAGGCGACGCCGCCCTGCTCAGCTTCGCCGATCTGATGCGCGCCAATCTGCGCAGCGAGGATGCGATCGCCCGGCTCGGCGGCGAGGAGTTCGCGATCCTGTTTCCGACGCTCTCCGCACCGGCCGCGCTCGCCACCTGCGAACGCCTGCGCCGTGCTCTCGAACGGACCGACATCGCCGCGGCCGAGGGAAATTTCCGGGTCACGGTGAGTATCGGCCTCGCCCCCATGCAACCCGGCATCCACGCCGACGAACTGATGCGCCGCGCCGATGCCGCGCTCTACCGGGCCAAATCCGCCGGCCGCAACCGCACCGTACTCGCCGACGGCTGAAGCGTTACTCCGCTGCTTCCTGCGGCGCGCCGTGCCCCTCGCCCGCAACATCTTCGGGCAGCGACCAGAGCAGGTCATGCTTGGTCAACGGGCGGCCATCATGGCTCATCACCTGTACCGGCGCGATCCGCCGGTGATCGCGCGCATCGACCAGCACGGGAGTCGCAGGCATCCCCGTCTCCCAGCGCTCACCCCACTGCCGCAGCGCGACCATCGTGGGCAGCAGCGCAAAGCCCTTGTCGGTCAGGCGATACTCCACCTTGCGCCGGTCGTCGTCGCAGGTCTGGCGGGCCAGAATGCCGTGATCGACCAGCCGCGCGAGGCGGTTGGCGAGGATATTCCGGGCGATGCCCAGTTCGGACTGGAACTCCTCGAAATGATAGAGGCCGTTGAACGACGCCCGCAAAATCAGGAAGGACCAGCGCTCGCCCATCGCCTCCAGCGCGGCGGGCAGGCTGCAGTTGTTGGCCAACTGACGAAGCGGTTCTCGCAGTCCATTGTGACCCATAACCGTCGAACCTACTCCGAAATTCCCTGGTGGACAAACTGGTTCGGTTACCGCAATGCAGCACCAGTTTCCGATTGCAACTTAACGCCTATAGAGATAAGTAGCGATTCGCAACCTTTGTTGCGTACCCCAGGGAGAATTGCATCATGACCCGCCTCGTTTCGCTTGCCGCCGCAGCGCTGTCGCTCGCGGCGATCATGCCCGCCACCGCCCAGACCCAGTCGGGCGCCCACTATGCCGCGACTGCGGTCGAAGCGCCCGGCAAGAGCAGCTTCGTCACGCAGAACACGATCTGGAAGTGCAAGGACGCGGTGTGCACCGCGCCCCGCGCCGCATCGCAGGACAAGGTCGTGTGCGAACGCGTCGTGCGCAACGTCGGCACCCTCTCGGCCTTTACCGCCGGTGGCACCGCGTTCGATGCCGAGGCGCTCGCCGCCTGCAACGCACGCGCGCGCTGATTCGAACGGCTTCAAGTCACACCAAAGCCACAGTGAAGCGGGCATCGGCATTGCCGGTGCCCGCTTTGCGTTGAAACATATTGCAAAGCAGCAGCCCGCCGCACCATCTTGGAGCGGTGCTGCGTCAATATGAACTTGTCGATCGGGTCCTGAGCTACGATCCCGAAGCGGATGAAGCGCTTCTCAACCGCGCATACGTGTTTTCGATGCACGCGCATGGCAGCCAGAAGCGCGCGTCCGGCGACCCCTATTTCAGCCATCCGATCGAGGTCGCGGGCATCCTGACCGACCTCCATCTCGACGACGAGACGATCGCGACTGCGATCCTCCACGACACGATCGAGGACACGGTCGCGACGCCTGAGGAGATATTGAGCAAGTTCGGCCCCAGCGTCGCGCGGCTGGTGGACGGGGTCACCAAGCTTTCGAAGATCGAAGCGCAGACCGAGAATGAGCGCGCGGCAGAGAATCTGCGGAAATTCCTGCTCGCCATGTCCGACGACATTCGGGTGCTGCTGGTCAAGCTGGCCGACCGGCTGCACAACATGCGCACGCTCCATCATATTCCGAAGCCGGAGAAGCGCCGCCGCATCGCGCGCGAGACGATGGATATCTACGCGCCGCTCGCCGAGCGGATCGGCATGTATGAATTCATGACCGAGATGCAGACGCTCGCCTTCCGCGAACTCGAGCCCGAGGCCTATGAGTCGATCACCAAGCGGCTCGAAGGACTCAAGATCGAGGGTGAGGACCGCATCGCCAAGATCGGATCGGGTTTCAAGCTGCTGCTCTCGCGCGGCGGCGTCGATGCCGAAGTGCTGGGACGCGAGAAACACCCCTATTCGATCTGGAAGAAGATGTCGGAGCGGCACGTCAGCTTCGAACAGCTGTCGGACATCATGGCGTTCCGCGCGATCGTCGGGACCGAGGAAGAATGCTATCGCGCGCTTGGCATCATCCACCGCCGCTGGCCGTTCGTGCCCGGCCGGTTCAAGGACTATATCTCGACGCCCAAGCGCAACGGCTATCGCTCGCTGCACACTACGGTGATGCACGCCGGCGACACCCGCGTCGAAATCCAGATCCGCACGCAGGAGATGCATGCTCAGGCCGAGCACGGCCTCGCGGCGCACTGGGCGTACAAACAATCGGGCGTCCGCCCCGACACGCAGGTCCGCTGGATCCAGGACCTCGTCGAGATTCTCGAGACCGCCGAAAGCCCGGAGGAACTGCTCGAGCACACCCGGATGGCGATGTATCAGGATCGGATCTTCGCCTTCACACCCAAGGGCGAGCTGATCCAGCTACCCAAGGGCGCCACCCCGATCGACTTCGCCTATGCCGTCCATACCGATCTCGGCGATCAGGCGGTGGGTGCCAAGATCAACGGCCAGGTCGTGCCCCTGCGCACAGAAATTCAACAAGGCGACCAAGTCGCCATCCTGCGCTCGAAGGCGCAGCGGCCGCAGGATAACTGGCTCAACTTCGCGATCACCGGCAAGGCGCGCGCCGCGATCCGGCGGCATCTGCGCCACAAGGAGCTGGACGAAACGATCGCGCTCGGCCGCAAGCTCTATGACGACATCGTCCGCCGCCTGCCGGTGCCCATCGGCGAGGAGGCGCTGGGCGCCGCGCTCACCCGCCTCAAGCTCGACGATGCCGACGCACTGATGGAGGCGATCGCGCGCCGAAAGCTCTCCGACGTCCAGGTGATGGAGGCGCTGATGCCGGGATCGACCGAGGGCGACCTTGCCCCGCTTCCCGCCACACGCGATCCGATCTCGATCAAGGGCCTCACCCCCGGCGTCGCCTTCACCCTCGCCCCGTGCTGCCACCCGATCCCCGGCGATCGCATCGTCGGCGTGCGCCAGCCCGGCGAACCGATCGAGATCCACCAGATCAGCTGTCCCAAGCTCGACAATGTCGAGGACAAGGACTGGATCGACATCGGCTGGGGCGACAAGGCCGAGGGCGGCACCGCGCGCATCGCGGTGACGGTCAAGAACGAGCCCGGCGCGCTCGGTGCGGTCGCGACCCTGCTCGGCCAGCACAAGGCGAACATCCTCAACATCCGCTTCGACACGCGCGACACGACCTTCCACACCAACATGATCGACCTGGAGGTGCGTGACGCGGCCCATCTGATGAAGCTGATCGGCGCCCTGCGCGCGGCCGACGCGGTGAGTTCGGCCGAGCGCGCCTGAAAGATTCTTGCCGCGCGTCGCGGGTGCGCTAGGCTGGCACCACACTAGCCGAAAGGATCGTCCCTTGGATCGCCGCACCTTCCTCGCCTCCGGCACTGCGACCGCTGCGCTCGCCGCCTCACCCGCCGCCCGCGCGCTCCAGGAGTCGGCCGCAAAACCAGCCGCGGGACCGGGCGATGCCGGGCTCAACGCGATCTTCGACGATGTGCTGCGCCAGACGATCCAGCGCTCACCCGAACTCGCCACCTCAATCGGGTTCGACAAGGGGCCGGGCGCGGCGCTGAAGCGGCAGCTGACCGACCGCTCGCCGGCCGCCAAGGCGAAGGCGCAGGCCGAGACCAGGGCCGCGCTCGCCCGGATCGAAGCCGTCGATCCCGCGACGCTCTCCGAAGCCTCCAAGCTCGACCGCGAGATCGTCGCCTATTCGCTCAAGACCCAGCTGGTGCCGCGCGAGCGGTTCGATCTCGACGCGGTGATGCGCCCGTTCGCGATCTTCCAGCAGGGCGGCATCTATTTCTCGATGCCCGATTTCCTCAACACCGCGCATACGATCAACACCGCGGACGATGCCGAGGCGCTGCTGTCGCGGCTCGAGCAGATGGGACAGGCACTCGACTACAACACGCAGGAACAGGCAGATCTAGGCAAGCGCGGCGTCGTCGCCCCCGATTTCTGCCTCGACCTGACGATCGAGCAGATGGCCAAGCTGCGCGCGCCTGCGGCGGCCGACAACACCATCGCCAAATCGCTGGTCCGGCGCGCCGCGGCCAAGGGCATCGCGGGCGATTGGGGCACGCGCGCGGCCAGGATCATCGACGCGTCGGTCTACCCCGCGCTCGACCGCCAGATCGCGCTGATCAAGGCGCAGCGGGCCAAGGCCCGCACCAGCGCGGGCGTATGGGACGTGCCGCAGGGCGCGGATATCTATGCGGCCGCGCTCGCACAGGCCACGACCACCAATTTCACGCCCGACGAAGTCCATAAGGTCGGGCTGGAGGAAGTGGCGCAGATCACCGCGGAACTCGACACGATCCTCAAGGCTCAAGGCCTGACCAAGGGCAGCGTCGGCGAGCGGCTGACCGCGCTCAACCAGCGTCCCGATCAGCTCTGGCCCGATACCGCGCAGGGACGGATCGACCTCATCAAGTCGCTCAACGTCGATAACGACAAGATCGCCAAGCTGCTGCCTAAGATGTTCATCGACCCGACCCGGGCGCCGCTGGAGATCCGCGCGGTGCCGGTCGAGATTCAGGACGGCGCGTCGAACGGCTACTACAATCGCGCCGCGCTCGATGGCTCGCGCCCGGCCATCTACTTCATCAACCTCAAGAGCGTCGGCGACTGGCCAAAATACACTTTGCCCTCGCTGACCTATCATGAGGGGCTCCCGGGCCATCACCTCCAGATCAGCACATCGCAGGCGGCCGAAGGGCCGATGATCCGTAAGTTCAGCTTCTTCGGCGCCTATACCGAAGGCTGGGCGCTCTATGCCGAACAGGTCGCCGACGAACTCGGCGCCTACGCGACTGATCTGGAGCGCGCCGGCTATCTCCAGTCCTTCCTGTTCCGCGCCGCGCGGCTGGTGATCGACACTGGCATCCACGCCAAGAAGTGGAGCCGCGAGCAGGCCACCGACTATATGGTCGATACCGTCGGCTTCGCCCGACCGCGCTCGCAACGCGAAATCGAACGCTACTGCACCCAGCCGGGTCAGGCGTGCAGCTACAAGATCGGCCACACCAGCTGGGTCCGGGCGCGCCGGAAGGCGCAGGAGATCGCGGGCGCGAAGTTCGACCTCAAGCGCTTCCACGAGGTGATCCGCCGCGGCGCCGTTCCCCTCACCACGCTCGAAAGGCTGGTCGAGGAAGACGCGCGGCGGATGGCGGCGGGCTGAGCGACCGGTGCGGCCCGGGGCTTACTTGCCCCCGAGCCGCAGCGTCAGCGATGCACCCCACATGCGCGGTTCGCCCGCGATGAAGGTCGGCATACCCAGGCCGTCGCCGGTATTGCCCGCGTCCTTGATATATTCCTTGTCGAACAGGTTGGTGACGAAGCCCTCGATTCGCCAGCGGCCGTTGGCGGTCTCGATCCCGATGCGCGCATTGACCGTGGCAAAGGCGCCCTGAACCTCATCCTGCACGGTATCCGGGATGAGGTTACCGGTCTGCAACCGGGCGATGTCGTTGTCGTCGTCGAAGAAGACACGCGACTGCCAAGTGACGTCCGGGGTGAAGTCGATCGCCACCGGCCCGACGTCGCCGCGCAGCGTCATGCCCGCCGACGCGCTGTGATCGGGCGAAAGGCGGAAGCGGTTGCCATCGCGCGCGCCCGCTTTGAAGCGGCTATGGTTATAGGCGTAGGTTGCGAACAGATTGACCCAGTCCGCCGGGTTCCAACGCATCTGGCCCTCGAACCCATAGCTTTCCGCCTTGCCGGCGTTGACCGTGACGAAGGTGGTGCCGACCTGCTCGGTCGTCTGGAAGTTGCTGTAGTCATAGTAGAAAGCCGCGGCGTCGAAGAACAGGGTGCGGCCCATCAACTCGGTCTTGAGACCGACTTCGAAGCTGTCGACCGTTTCGGCAGGCAAGACGTTGAACCGCGCCGCGCCGCTTGGCGCTGCGGGCGGGGAGACGCCTAGCACTTCGGGCCGGCGTCCGCGCGCGTAATTGGCATAGACGCTTGCCTGCGGGCTGAGCTCGTAGCGAGCCGTGGCGCGCCAGGTGAAGCCGCCGCTGTCGTTGCTCGCTTCGGCCAGATTGCCGTTACCCGCGGTCGGCTGGAGGCCGAGGCCGAACATCGGCACCGGGTAGAGCGCCGATTGCGGGATGTTGGCCGCGCCCGGCACCGCGAGCGCGTTGAGCAGCGCGGTTCGCGTCGGCTCGCTCTGACTGAGTGCGCCGATGAACCCGCCCAGGATCGAGCGGCCATTCTGCACCGACGCGGTATAGCGCGTCCGCTTGTCGTCGCGGCTGTAGCGGATGCCGCCGCCGATCTGGAATGCGTCGGTCACGTCGAAGGTGACGTCGGCGAACAGGTCCCATGCCTTGGTCCGGCTGAAATTGGTGCTGGTTTCGCGATGCGCACTCTTGAGGTTCGCGGCGATGCCGGTGGCGGTCGCGACAGGCAGGATCAAATTGGTCTGTGCGTCGATCACCGCGTCGCGGTTGGGCGTTCCAGCCGGAACCAGCGTGGAGACATTCTGGCGCACGATGCCGCGCAGCAGTTGGCTGGTGAAGGCGGTGTTGCCGAATACCGAGATCGGCGCCGGATCGGTCGCCGGGCGGCCCGGGATCGCGCCGCCACCGTTCAGCGCGTTGGCGACCCGCGCCAGCGCCACGCGCTCGTCGAACTGCGAGGGCGCGCGCTGATGCCCGTCCTCGTAGAAATAGGTCGCGCCGACAAAGCCCTTGAGCGGGCCGCCATTGTCCCAGTTGAGGCGCAGCGTCGCCATGGTCTGGGTGCCAGCCGCGTCCTCCGCCGCGGTCAGCGCGGGGAGCGAAATGCCGTCGGCGTCGAAGATCTCGGTGCCGCTGAATTCGCGATAGGCGAGCGTGCCGTTGAGCGCGAAACCGTTGCCGAGCTCGGCATTGGCGATCCCGGTGACGCCCCAAACCTCACGCTCGAGACCGAGGCGTTTGCCGCCTTCGAACCCCGGGCCAGCGGCAAGCGCCGCGCCGCTATTGCGGCCGCGATTGCCGATCACCGCGCCGGTGATCGTGTCGGTCGGGTTGTAGGCGATCGACTTGAACGCAGTGCCGGTGGCGCGATCGGTCTGGTAGTTGCCGATCAGGTCGAAAGTGAAGCCCGCCGGCTCCCAGCGCAGGCTGCCGCGTACCGCCTCGCTCTCGATCCCATTGAAGTCGCGCCCGCCCAGCAGATCCTCGACGAAGCCGTCACGCTTCTTGACGCGCGCCGCGGCGCGGATGGCGAGATTCTCGGCCAGCGGGATGTTCCACGTCCCGTCAACGCGATACATGCCATAGTCGCCGCCCGACACATGCAGCATGCCATAGCCGGCCTTCGGATCGGCCTTGGCCTGGATCAGGTTGACCGCACCGATAAGCGCGCCGCGGCCATACAGGGTCGATTGCGGGCCCTTGGCGACCTCGATCCGCTCCATATCGAACAACTCGACATAGGAACCGCGCGACTTGGAGATCGACACGCCATCCTGAAACACCGACACGCGCGGTTCGTTGAACGCGCTGCCCGAATCCGAGGTGATGCCGCGCATCACGAAGCCGGGATTGTTGGGCGACTGATTCTGCACCTCGAACCCCGGCACGTAGCGCGAGAGCGCGTCGAACTCCTGGATACTGAGCCGCTCGAGAAACTTGTCGTCATAGGCGGTCAGCGCGAACGGCACCTCGATCGGGCGCTGTTCGACGAACTGCGCGGTGACTACGATCTCACCCTCGGTGGGGGCCTCTGCCGGCGCCTCCTGCGCCAGTGCGGGAACGGCTGTGACCAGCGCGATCGAACTGGCGAGCATCGGAAGCGGGAAGCGGATCGGCATGATTGAGAGCCCCTGTTGACGTGGACGGAATGTCCCGGTCGGGGCCTCATGTCGGCAATTGGTGACGAACCTGTTGCAGCGCACCATTGCACGCAAAAAAAGCCCGCCCGGCACGGGCCGGACGGGCAAGGAAATCGGCACATGGGGTGCCGGAGGGTCTCGTTCAGGTTGCGGCGCCGGCTCGCTCCCGACTAGCTCGCGGACGGGCCTGCGGCGCGGGTCGCCTGATCCATCAACGCCTTCGCGGTCCGAATTGCATCGGCTTCCTTGGTCTTACCGCTCTGGATCTCATCCGCGATGCCCAGCAGGCGGCTGGCGATCACCGTGCCGGCCTCAGCCGCCTCGGTGATGCGGATGCCGTTCTTTGCGGTGGCGATGCGATCCCATTCCCCGCGAACCGCAGCCCAATAGCCCTTGGTCGCCGCCCAGTAATCGTCCGCCGCCTTCACCGCGTAGCCGTCGAACTTGGTGTATGTGTTGAGGACATATTCCTGCACCACCGGCTCGAGCCTGCCGCCGAATTGGCCCATCTTGGTGTTGTCCTGCCAGTGGATCCATCCGGCGGGGCTGATCTGGTGGCGATTGATCCCGTAATAGCGGTCATAGACCGGGCCGCGCACCGCATCGCGGCGGGCGAGCGGACGCCAGGTCCAGTTCGAGCGCCAGCGGCGGACTCCCGCTTCGGTCGTCCACTGGCCCCAGCCGCCATAGCGGGGGCTGTCGTCGACCTGATAGACGGTCTGCGACCAGCGGCCCTTGCGCATGCGCTCGGGCACGTCCTCCCAGGTCCAGCTGTCGGGGCCGGAATAGACCAGCAGCCTGGCCGGCTCATATTCCCAGTCCTGACGCCAGTGCTTGATGACCATGTCCTTGCCCTCGTGGCTGACGACGAGCAGGTGCTGGAGGCGGATCACGCGACCGGTGTCCTCGATCACGCGAACCGATTCATGTCCGCCCGAAACTTTGGCCTCGATCGGCGTGTAATCGGCGCGCCACGGCGTCGATTCCCGCATGTCGAACCGGACCTTGTAGTTGCCGGCCATCGCCAGGATGTCCTTGCGATCGGCCTCGAACGATGCCTTTGCCTCCGCCTCGCTGCCCTGCTTGACCGGTCCGTCCGCGAGCGCGGGAGTGGCACAGGCGATCAGCGCGACGCCGGCGATCCACATCATCTTCTTCATTGTTCTTGCCCTCTTTTCTGGTCGTTCGAGTTCAGAAGCGCACGCTCACCGAAACGCTGCCGTTGCGGCCCGGCTGGGTGTAGGCGTCCTTGACGGCCGAGGTCGGCGCCAGGCCGCGCACGTCGCTCCACCAGGCATATTTCTCGTCAGTGAGGTTGAAGAGGCCGCCGCGCAGGGTGACCCTGTCAGCGAGTTTCAGGAACGCGGTCACGTCGAGCGTGGTGAAGCCCGGCGGGGCGTATTGGCCGCCGGCACGGCGCGCTTCCTTCTGGGCGCTGTGGGTCGCGATCACCTGTCCGCCGAACCGGCCACCGGGATCGCGCCAGCCAATGCCCGCGACGACCTTGAGCGGATCGACCGACAGCAAGGGCGTCTCGACGCCTGCCGGGCTGATCTCGTCGCCAGTGGCGTAGGAGATGGCGAGGCGGCCCGTGAAGCCCGCGTCGTTCCACGCCTCGAACCGTGCCTCGGCGCCCTTCACCCGCGCCCGATCGATGTTGATGAACTGGAAGATCGTCGGGTTTGCGGCCGTGCCGGCGCCGCCGACGCTTTCCTGCGAGATGAAGTCGTCATAGTCGACATGGAAGGCGGTAAGGTCGACGCGGACGTTGCTGCCGATGATGCGCAAACCGGCCTCGAACGCCTCGCTGGTTTCGGGCTTGAGGTTAGGGTTGGGCCGCGAGGTGTAGCCGAAGGCGAGGTTCTCGAAGAACTGGTTCACCTGGCTCGGCTCCGGCGCCTTGAAGCCCTGGGCGTAGTTGGCGAACAGGCGGACCGTATCGCCCAGCTTCACCACCGCGCCGATCTTGGGCGAGACGCGCGAGCCATCCTGCTTGGCCGAGGCGAAGTTGGGCAGCAGCGAGTCCTTGTCCGGCGCGAGATTATAGTGATCGAAGCGCAGCGCCGGGTGCAGCGTCACAGGCCCGAGCGTCAGCTCGCCCGCCGCGAACAGCCCCGCCAGCGTATAGTCGGTCTCCGGGAAGGCGCGCGAGGGAAAGACGTCGGGCGGGGTCGGTACCGTGCCGCTGCGCAGCCCCTTCTGGTTGGTGACGCTGATATCGCCGCCAAGCACGAAGCGCTGCGGCGCTTCCGCCGAACCGAAGTTGAGCCGGACATCGCCCGCCGCGCCATAGACGCGGTTCTCGAAGGTATTGAGCCGGGTCCGGTCGGCCGCGATATTGCGATCCTCGACGGTGAACTGGCGATCCTCCGAATCCTGCAGATAGGCGGTCAGCCGCGCCTGCTCGATCGTGCCGTTGCCGGTCCAGGTCCAGTCGAACGCACCGCGCCAGCGACGGCCGGTATCGGTCGCGTCGAGGTTGAGGACGCTCGTCGCGCCTAGCGGCGGGGTCGCATGTCCCGAGAGCACGTCGGAGAAGAGATAGGTGTCGAGATACTCGCCGGTCAGGCGGAAGCGATGCCCGCCGCTTTCGTAGACGACCCTGCCAAGCGCAGCGTTCGAACGCCCGTCCTGCGGATTGGCCTTGGTGCGCGTTGCCCCCGTGCCGCCGACACTGCCGTGATTCTCGTACTCGTTGAAGTCGCGGCGCGTATAGGCGGCCATCGCGGACCAGTCGCCCGAACGGCCGGCGACGATCAGCGTCTCGCTGAATTCATTGTCGGCCGAACTCCACGCGGCGCGCGCACGGCCGCCGAAACCCTCGCCCTCGCGCAGGAAGTCTTTGGGATCGGCGGTGATGAAGCTCACCGCACCGGCCAGACCGTCGCTGCCGTAGAGCGCCGAGGCCGGGCCGCGCAGGATCTCGACCGACTTGATCAGGCCGAGATCGACATAGTCGCCGCGGCCGACGCCCTGCGCACCGAAGCTGAACCCGTCTGGGACGCGCACGCCATCGATCTGGATCAGCACGCGGTTGCCGCCCATACCGCGGATGTTGAAGCCTTCATTGCCCGCGCGTCCGGTCGTGCCGAGTGCAGCGCCGAAGCGCGCCGGCTGGCGATTGACACTGACGCCCGGCTCGAACCGCACCAGTTCCTTGATGTCCGTCACCAGCTCGTCGGCGATCTGCTCTTCGCCGATAACGCTGACGGTCGCAGGCGCGTCCTGCGTCGCCAACGGCGAGCGGGTCGCGGTGACGGTGACCGTGTCGCGCGCATCGGCATCGGCTTCCTCGGCAAACGCCGGGACCGCGACGGTCGCCAACAGACTGGCTCCGGCGGCAAGGAAGCTGCGTGATCGATACATGATTTCCCCTTGAACTTATGGTTGCGACTGATTCGCATTAGCTTCGCCGCCTAAGCTTGTTGCGAACCGTTGTCAATTAACCAGAGGCAGTGGAATGGGGTGCAAATCACGCATGACGTTTCGTGGGCAGCGCGCTAAAGCCGCTCCCCATGCAACGTCCCAAGCTCTCGGTCGTCGTGCCGTGTTACAATGAAGAAGGCTGTCTCGAGCTGCTGCACGGCCGGGTCTCCGCCGCCGCGCGCGCCGCGGTTGGCGATGATTATGAGATCGTGCTGGTCAATGACGGATCGCGCGACGGCAGCTGGGCGGTGATGCAGCGGCTGTCGGCCACCGACCCGCGCCTCGTCGCCGTCAACCTTTCGCGCAACCATGGACACCAGCTCGCGCTGACCGCGGGTCTCGACCTGTGCGCGGGCGAGGAGATCTTGATCATCGACGCGGACCTGCAGGACCCGCCCGAGCTGCTGACCGAGATGCGCGCGACGATGCGCGAGCAGGGCGCCGACGTCGTCTACGCGGTGCGCCGCAAGCGCGAGGGCGAGACCTTTTTCAAGAAGATCACTGCGGCGTTCTTCTACCGCATGCTCGATCGCATCACCGACACGCCGATCCCGCTCGACACCGGCGACTTCCGCCTGATGACGCGGCGGGCACTCGACGCGTTCCTGTCGCTGCCCGAACAGGCGCGCTTCATCCGCGGCATGGTCGCCTGGGTCGGCTTTCGCCAGGTGCCGTTTGTCTATGACCGGCACGAGCGCCATGCCGGCGAGACCAAATATCCGCTCGCCAAGATGATCCGCTTCGCGCTCGACGCGGTCACCGGCTTCTCCACTGCGCCGCTGCGCTTCGCCAGCCATGCCGGCCTCGCGCTCACCGGTCTGTCGGCCCTGCTGTTCTTCTACATCGTCATCGGCTGGCTGCTCGGCAACGCGGTGCAAGGCTGGACCTCCACCATGCTGGTCGTCGTCTTCCTTGGCGCGGTGCAGATGTTCGTGCTCGGCATGATCGGCGAGTATCTGGGCCGCCTCTATGTCGAATCGAAGCGGCGGCCGCTCTATCTGGTCGCCGATGTCGCCGGCCCGGTAAAGGGGCACGCCTCGCTCGGATATCGCTTCGCCGATTCGGGCGAGGTGACCGTGTCGCCCCATGCCCCCGCCCGCCACGAATTGCCCGAAGCCGCGCCTGTCGCTGCGATCAAGGTGCCGCGCCGCAAGCCTGTTCAGGGTGAAGCCGAGGGCGCCGACGAGCCGCCGACACTGCTTTGAAGCGCCCGCTCTCTCTCCTTGCGCTCGCCGCAGCGACGCCGCTTGCCGCACAGCAGGCGACGCCGCTCCAGAGCCGCGTCGAGGCCGAGCTCGCCAAGGCGGCGCCGGGCACGCGGTTCGGCCTGGTCGTCACCGATGTGCAGGGGCGCGAGATCGTGGCGGTCAATCCCGACCAGCGCTTCATCCCGGCGTCGAACACCAAGATCGTCACCACCGCCGCGGCCTATATGACACTGCCGGGGATCGACCGGCCCGATACGGAAGGGGGCGCGACCGTCCGGATCGAGGGGCAAGACGTTGTGCTGACGGGCCGCGGCGACGCGCGGCTGTCGAGCGCGGCGGATTGCGCCACCGACTGCCTGTCGCAGCTCGCCGATGCGATCGCCGCCAAGACGAAGCGCGTGCGCAACATCACCGGCGACGCGACCCTGTTCCCCGACGAGCGCTGGAGTTCGGGGATGAGCTGGAACAACATCCCCAGCCCCTATGGAACCGCACTCAGCGCGCTCACACTGGACGACAATGAGCTGATCGCGACCGCGACACCGGGCAAGGCCGGAGCAACACCGGGCGTCGCCCATCTCGGCTATCTCACGATCGACAACCGCGCCATCACCGTGGCGGCGGGCGGCAAGACCGACCTCAATGTCGATCGGCTGCCCTTCGACCGTAGTATCCGCCTGACCGGCACGATCGCCGCAGACGCTACACCGCAGAAGATCCGGATGGGGATCGACGACCCGGCGCACTATGCCGCCTGGCGGCTCGCCACGTTGCTGCGCGAGCGCGGGGTCAAGGTTTCGGGCGATATCCGCTCGCGCTACCGCACGCCGGACACGAGCGACGATCCCCGTCAGCGGGGCGCCGCGCTACCTCCGCGCGTGACGCCCCCTGCCCCGCTCGCAGCGCTGACTCCGCCGCCGCTGAGCGAGGACATGCGCGTGATCAACAAGGTCAGCCAGAACCTGCACACCGAACTGCTGCTGCGCCGCGTCGGGCTGGTGAAGGGGACAGGATCGGTCGCCGACGGACAGGTTCAGGTCGAGGCGATGTTTGCCGCCGCGGGCGTGCCGCGCACGTCGTGGGATTTCTCCGACGGGTCGGGCATGTCGACCTACAACCGCATCGCGCCGCGCGGGATGGTCAAGCTGCTCCACTGGATCAGCGCCCAGTCCTGGGGCGCGGCGTGGCGCGAGACGCTGCCGGTCGGCGGGGTGGACGGCACGCTGGCGCGCCGATTCAAGGGCACGGTGCTGGAAGGCAGGATCTTCGCCAAGACCGGCACGATCAACGCCACCAATGCGCTTGCCGGCTATTTGACCGCGAAGAGTGGCAAGACGCTGACCTTCGCCGCCTATGCCAATGACGTGCCTTCAGGCACCGCGGCAACTCCGGCGATGGACGCGGCATTGGTAGCGGTCGCCGAAGCGAACTGACCAAAACCGGGGTTGCTGACACGAGGGGCGCCACATTTTCGGCGGCGCCCCAAATCTATCGCGTCAGCAATTGCCCAAATAGATGCCGCTGCGGAAGACACATACCGGCCCGCCCGGAAGCACCTTGGTATCGTAGACGCCTTCACCCGCGCCTTCGGGCGCGATGTCGATAAACATCTGAGCCTTGCACTGGCCTACCGAAGTATAACCAAGCGCCGCATAGTCGCCAGTCTCACAGAAAATATCGATCAAGGCCGCAACTTCGTCGTTGTTTCCATGGCCAATGGGGCTTTCATCTTCAAAACGCTGAGCATTTGCGGCGTTAGTAATAGACTGACCAAACAAAGCGACAGCGATCACACCAATCTTTATAAGATTCATAGCACCATCCTTAATCGATTTTTAGTTACAGACTACCGCCCCCAGCTCAAACGCCAGTGTTAATAATGGTATAGGGCACTATTTAATTTTGCAGTACGGAGCATGGTTCAGAACCGATCTATGTCCTGAACAACCAGTGCCAAGCACTACGCTATATTACGCACCACAGAGCCAGCGTGCGAAAAACAAGTGGCACGCCCCTTCTGTGGCCGGCTAACCGTTGGGCTGAGCGAGGACGATCAGCGACAGGCCCGGCGGCAACGGCACGCGGCCGACCAGATGCCGCTCGAGCCCGAAGATCTTCTCGAAGATTGCGTTGAGCGGCTTGGCGGGTGGCGAATCGTCGCTGTCGTCCTTGCCGGTGATCTTGCCCGCGAGCCGCGCGGCGACCGCAGCGGGAAACAGCAGCGAGTTGAAATAGCCGAGCTTGCGCCATTTGAGACCGGCGCGTTCGAGCGCGGCGATCAGCGTCGCCTTGGAATAGCGGCGCTTGTGGTGGTTCACCACGTCGTGCGCGCTCCACATCCACTGGTGCGCGGGGACGGTGATCAGGATGGTGCCGCCGGGCTTCAGCCGCTTCGCCATCGCTTCGAGCGCGGCAACGTCATCCTCGATATGCTCGACCACGTCGAGCACGGCGATCATGTCATACTGCCCCTCGGCGACGCCCGAGAGTTCGGGCAACGGCGCGCTGCCGACTTCTTTGCCGAGACGCTTGCTCGCGATTTCGCGTGCTGCGGGATCGATCTCGATCGCATCGACCTCGCCGAAGGCGCCGAGCATCGGAAGGTTGTGCCCGGTGCCGCAACCGATTTCGAGGATGCGCGCGCCCTTGGGCGGATTCACCTCACGCCCGATGAAATCGGCGAGGATGTCGCGGCGCGCCACATACCACCAATGGGTGGAATCATGCTCGGCCATGCGGTCGTAAACGATACGGTCCATAGATTTCTAACCAAACACCCATTGGCGGTTGAGCGCAAACGTCGCGACCGGCGTGACGGTCATGATCGGGATCAGCGGCACCCATTCGGGATAATGCATTAGGTCGGCGATCAGCCAGGTGAAGAGCGCGTTGAGCAGCAGCCCGAAGCCTTGGACGACCAGGAATTTGAGGTGCTGGCGCCCGCTATTCTCACGCGTGCCGTGTCCCTTGAAGCTCCACGCGCTGTGCATGAAGAAGCCGCAGGTCACCGCGACAGCGAAGGCGAACGGCACCGCCGCGACCGCGAGGTTGGGAAACACCCACCAGACGAGCGGCAGGTAGACGGCGGAGTAGATCACCGTCGACGCCACGCCCACGATACCGAAGCGCACGAGCTGCCCCAGCACCCCGCTACGCTGCAATTCGCCTATTCTGTGGATGATCGCCGTCACGCCTGCCTTGCCCTGAAGCCGGGCGCCGCACTAATGCCCATCAATCGGTAGGGGAAGCGGTTTTGACCAACGCAGTGCGTGGCTTCGATCTGGAACGGGAATTGTCGGTCCACTGGCTGCGCTGGACGCTGCTGGCCTGGGCGTTGATCGCCGCATGGTTCCTGTGGGATCGCTGGGGGCAGATAAACGCGCTGGCCCTTGGCGACACCGACGACAATATGCGGCTAATGCAGGTCCGCGCGCTGCTCGACGGGCAGGGCTGGTACGATCTGCGCCAGTATCGCCTCAGCCCCCCGGGCGGGCTCGACATCCACTGGTCGCGGCTGGTCGATCTGCCGCTGGCCGCGCTGATCCTGTTGTTCAAGCCGTTCGTCGGAACGCCGATGGCCGAACGGCTGGCATGCGGCATCGCCCCGCTGCTGCCGCTTGCCGTAACGATGGCTGCGCTCGGCGCGACCGTGCGGCGACTAGTCGCGCCGGCCGTCTGGCCGATCGCCACGATCATCCTGCTCGGCTGCGGCGCGACGATGCTGATGTTCATGCCGCTGCGCATCGATCATCACGGCTGGCAGCTCGCCTGCCTCGCGCTGACGCTGGCGGGCATCGCCGATCCCAAAGGCGCGCGCGGCGGGGTGATCGTCGGGCTTTCAAGCGCCGCGTCGCTCACCATCGGGCTCGAACTGCTGCCCTATTGCGCAATAGCTGGAGCGATCGTGACATTGCGCTGGGTTTGGGACGGCGGCGAGGTGCGGCGGATGCAGGCCTATGCGCTGTCGCTGGCGGGTGGAAGCACGATCGGGTTTGCGGTCTTCGCCTCGAACGCCAACTATGCGATGCGCTGCGACGCGCTGACCCCGGTATGGCTGTCGGTGACGATTGCGGCGGGCTTGCTGCTGTTTGCGATCAGCCTGCTCAATCCGGCCAACCGAGTTGCCCGGCTGGGGCTCGCTGCGGTAGCGGGAGCGGCAATCGCGGGCGGGTTCGCCGCGCTGTTCCCGCAATGCCTGTCGCGCCCCGAGGGCGTGTCGGACGAGCTCTACGACATCTGGTTGAGCAATGTGCGCGAGGCGCGACCGATCTACCGCCACAGCTTTGCGATGGGGTTCCCGATCGCGGTTCTTCCGGTGATCGGGGTCATCGGCGCCGCCGTCGCAGCCTGGCGCGCCCGTGCATCGGCGGTGCAGCTGACCAGCTGGATCGCGATCGGGCTGTTCACCGCCTTCGCCGGAGCGATGCTGCTATGGCAGATCCGTGCCGGACCGGCGGCACAGCTGCTCGCCATCCCCGGCGCGACTGCGCTGGTGTGGATGATCGTGCCGTGGTTCCTCAATCAGAAGTATATGGCGGTACGCGTCGTAGGCGCGGTGGTGGCGTTCCTGCTGTTCTCAGGCCTCTTCACCGGCTTCGTCGTCAAATATGTGAAGGTCGATAAGCCGCAAAAGGCGCGCAGCGTGGTCAACCGCGCCAATGCGCGCTGCGCCAGTGCGCCCGGCATGTCGCTCATCGACCGGTCGCTGCCGCCTGCGACGCTGTTCACCCATGTCGATCTGGGGCCCCGGCTGATCGTGATGACGCATCACAAAGGGATCGCCGGGCCCTATCATCGCAACGAACAGGCGATTCTCGACGTCCACCACGCCTTTGCGGGCAGCCCCGACGCGTTCCGCGGCATCGCCAAGCGCTATGGCGCGCAGTACCTGCTGGTCTGCCCCAACATGGCCGAGACGACCATCTACCGCAGCCGCGCGCCCAGCGGCTTCTACGGTCAGCTTGCCAAGGGCAAGACGTTCACCTGGCTCGATCCGGTGAAGCTGCCCGAAAAGGCGCCCTACCGGCTGTGGCGGATCCGCTACGACAAATAGCTGCTACAGCCCGAAGCTGCGCTTGATCCCGTCGATCACGAACTGGATCGCCAGGGCCGAGAGCAGCACGCCGAGCAGGCGGGTGATGACCGATTCGATCTTGGCGCCGAGCAGCCGCATCAGCGGTCCGGCGGCGAGCAGCGCGATCAGGGTCAGGATCAGCACCAGCCCGAGCGCGGCGAATACCACCGCAGTCTCACCCGCCCCGTCGCTGCGCGAGACGAGCAGCATCACGGTCGCGATCGAGCCCGGCCCCGCGATCATCGGCATGCCCATCGGAAAGACCGAAACGTCCTCGACCTCGGGCGTCTCCATGATCTTGTTGGCGCGGTCCTCGCGGCGTTCCTGACGCTTTTCGAACACCATCTCCAGCGCGATGATGAACAGCATGATCCCGCCCGCGATGCGGAAGGCATTGAGACTGATGCCGAGCGTCTTGAGCAGCGCCTCTCCGACCAGTGCGAACACCAGCAGGATAGCGCTGGCAATCACCACCGCACGAATCGCCATGCTGCGCTGCTGCGCGAGCGGCGCGCCCTTGGTCAGGCCTGCATAGATCGGCGCGCAGCCCGGCGGGTCGATCACCACGAACAGCGTAGCGAAGGCGGAGAGAAACAGCTCGATCATGCGCGCTCCGCCAGCTTGCGCTCCCAGGCGAGCGCATCCTTCACGATTCGGTCGAGATCGTCATGCTTCGGCCGCCACGGCAGCGCTTCGAGGATCGCGCGATTGTCCGAGATCAGCTCATCCGGATCGCCTGCACGGCGCCCTTCGAGGCGGCGCTCGATCTTCACATTGGTCACGCGATCGACCGCGTCGAGCACTTCGAGCACCGAATAGCCCCGTCCGTAGCCGGCGTTGAGGAAGTGGCTCTGCCTGGGTTCCGCGACCAGCAGGTCGAGCGCATCGACATGCGCCGCAGCGAGATCGGTGACATGGATATAGTCGCGCACCCCGGTGCCGTCGCGCGTAGCGAAATCGGTGCCGAACACCGACACGCCGTCACGCTTGCCGGTCGCCGCCTCGACCGCGACCTTGATCAAGTGAGTCGCGCCCGCAGTACTCTGACCCGAGCGGCCCTGCGGATCGGCACCGGCGACGTTGAAATAGCGCAGGGCGGCGAAGTTTAGCGGGTGCGCCGCCGCGACGTCGCGAAGCATATGCTCGGTCATCAGCTTCGACATGCCATAGGGGTTGATCGGCAGCTGCGGCGAATCCTCACGCACGGGGACGACTTTGGGAATGCCGTAGGTCGCTGCGGTGGAGGAGAAGATGAAGTGCTTCACCCCTTCGGCCACCGCGCTCTCGATCAGGCTGCGGGATGCCGCGGTGTTGTTGCGATAATATTTGAGCGGGTCGCTGACCGATTCCGGAACCACGACAGATCCGGCGAAGTGCATGATCGCGGTGATGCCGTGCTCGCGGATCGCCGCGCGGACCTTATCATCGTCGGCGACATTGGCGACCACCAGGTTTGCGCGCGGATCGACCGCCCAGTCGAACCCGGTGACGAGATTGTCGAGCACCACGACGCGCCAGCCTGCATCGAGCAGGGCCAGCACCGCATGGCTGCCGATATAGCCCGCCCCGCCCGTCACCATCACCGCGCCGTCGCGCATCATTCCTGTCCTCTTCGAGAGAAGAAGCACCGGCCCGCTCCCCCACCCGGCCACCCATATGACGCTAGCGCTGGGTTGCCGGGTGGGGGAGCGGGCCGGTGCCGCCCTGTTTCAGCGCAGCTGAAACAGATACTAGTTACGCCGCCCGCTCAACCCTATCTTGCATGGCGTAGCAAGGAGTTGAAGCGAATGACCACCGAAACCGCAATTCTCGCGGGCGGCTGCTTCTGGTGCGTGGAAGCCGTGTTCAAGGACCTGATCGGCGTCGAGTCAGTCGAAAGCGGCTATATCGGCGGGCACGTGCCCGAACCGACCTACAAGGCGGTTTGCGGTGGCGATACTGGCCATGCCGAGGCGCTGAAGGTCGTATTCGACCCCGCGCAGATCAGCTATGGCGACCTGCTCGACATCTTCTTCGCGACGCACGATCCGACCCAGCTCAACCGCCAGGGCAACGACGTCGGCACGCAGTACCGGTCGGCGATCTTCCCGCAGTCGCCCGAGCAGGAGGAAGCGGCAAAGGCCGGGATCGAGCGCAACGCCAGCGAATGGCCTGCGCCGATCGTCACCACGATCGAGGCGAACGACACCTGGTGGCCGGCCGAGGGCTATCATCAGGATTATTGGGAAGGCGAAGGCCAGCGCAATCCCTATTGCCTGGCGGTAATTCCGCCCAAGCTCAACAAGCTGCGCAAGAGCTTCGCCAACCGGATCAAGGAAGGCGCTCAGGCCTGAAGTCCTCCATCACCCCGGCGCGCACCGGGGTGATGAAACACAAAGGCCGGCCTAGAGCGGCGCACCCTCCACCGGGGGCCGCTTCGACGCATCGGCGCCGAGCGCCTTGTAGAAGATCCCGCCGAGCACGCCGCCGACGATCGGCGCCACCCAGAACAACCAGAGCTGGCTGATGGCCCAACCGCCGACGATCAGCGCCGGCCCGGTGCTGCGCGCCGGATTGACCGAGGTGTTGGTGACCGGAATCGAGATGAGGTGGATCAGCATCAGTGCAAGACCGATCGCGATCGGCGCGAAACCCGCGGGCGCACGGCTGTCGGTCGATCCCATGATGATGACTACGAACATGAAGGTCAGCACGACCTCGATCGCCAGCGCCGACTGGAGATTGAACTTGCCCGGCGAATGCTCGCCAAAGCCGTTCGCGGCGAGCCCGCCCGCGAGGTCGTATCCCCCCGGCGCACCGCTTGCGATACAATAAAGCAGCCATGCCGCGATCACGGCGCCGATCACCTGCGCGACGACATAGAGCGGAATATCCTTGCCCGCAAAGCGCCCCCCGGCCCACAGGCCGAACGTCACCGCCGGATTGAGATGGCAGCCCGAAATGTGCCCGATCGAATAGGCCATTGTCAGCACCGTCAGGCCGAAGGCGAACGATACCCCAAGCAACCCGATGCCGACTTCCGGAAACGCCGCCGCCAGCACCGCGCTGCCGCAGCCGCCAAAGACCAGCCAGAATGTGCCGACCAGTTCGGCCAGCCCCCGTTGCACATTGGTCATCATGTCTCTCCCACTCTCGTGTTCGAACACTCGCCCTGAACGCGGCAAGCGGGAGACTAGGGGTCGTTGCGTGGGTGTAAAGGCTTTGCTTGAAGTTCAGCCTGGCTGAAGCAGCGCCGGACCCGCCCCACCCGGCCACCCAATGGCAGCAGGGAGCGGGCCGGTCTCGTACTATGGACGGTGCGCGGCGCGGCGGAGGCGATCATTGATCGCAACGCCGATACCCTTGTCGGGAACGGGCGCGACGGCAATCGCCGCGCAATCCGAATCGTCGGCACGGTGAAGCGCATCGAACAGAGCCGCTGCCGCCTCGATCAGATCGCCGGCGGCGGAAAGCGTGTCGTTACCCGCCACTGCGCCAAAGCCGATCAGCCATTCGTCCGCGCAGCGCTCGGTCGCATCGAGCCGGACCGGTTTGGTAGGCGCATAGTGGCTGGCGAGCTGCCCGGGCGCCTCGATCGCCTCGCTTCCCCCGGAAAGCCAGCGCCCGATCTCGCGCTCGATCGCCTCTGCCGGAATCGGGCCGGGACGCAGCAGCCGCGGATTGCCGCCGAGCGCGACGATGGTCGATTCGATGCCGCCGCTGGTGGGGCCATCGTCGACGATCAACGGGATGCGGCCATGCAGGCTGACTGCGACATGCGCAGCACGCGTCGGGCTGATCGTACCGCTGGCATTGGCCGAGGGTGCGGCGAGCGGCTTGCCGCTGGCCGCGAGCAACGCCTGCATCGCGCGATGCTGGGGCACGCGGATCGCGACGGTATCGAGCCCCGCGGTCACGATGCCGGCGATTTCAGCTTCCGGCCGCAACGGCAGCACCAGCGTGAGCGGGCCGGGCCAGAAAGCATCGGCGAGCGCGCGCGCATCCCGGTCGAACAACGCGATCTTCTCGGCCGCCCGCCGATCCGTGACATGCACGATCAGCGGATTGAACGACGGACGCCCCTTGGCGGCATAGACGCCCGCCACCGCATCGCGATTCGTGGCATCGGCGGCGAGCCCATAGACTGTCTCGGTCGGAATCGCGACGCATCCCCCCCCATCGATCACCCCGGCGGCACGTGCGATCGCAGCCTCGCCGTAGGGTAAGATCAGGGTTTCGATCAGCGGATTTGGAGCGGCCATGTCCTCTGGCTATAGCGAGGCAAAAATGACGGCAAGAGAGGACCGATGAGCTTCACCCCCGCCACTGCAGAGCAGCGTTTCGCGCTGGAGCATATCGCCGGCATTTCGGAGCTGTCCGAAGCAGCGACTCCCGATCTGGTCGATGCCGTGCTCGAAGGCGCGGGCGCGTTCGCCGCGGGCGAATGGGCGCCGCTCGATCGCGCCGGCGATACCGTCGGCGCGAAATGGACGCCCGAGGGGGTGAAGATGCCCGCAGGCTATCCCGAGGCGTACAAGGCCTATGTCGAGGGGGGCTGGGGCACGATCGGATCGCCCGAAGCCTATGGCGGCCAGGGCCTGCCCTTCACCCTCGCGACCGCAGTGCTGGAAACGCTTGGTACCGCCAATACCGGCTTCGCGTTGTGCCCGACGCTGAACGTCGGCGCGATCGAATCGCTGGTTCACCATGGCACGCCCGAGCAGCAGGACCTGTGGCTGCCCAAGCTTTCGACCGGCGAGTGGACCGGGACGATGAACCTCACCGAACCGCAGGCGGGCAGCGACGTCGGCGCGCTCAAGAGCCGCGCCACGCCGCGCGCCGACGGCAAATGGTCGATCACCGGGACCAAAATCTTCATCAGCTTCGGCGATCACGACATGGCGGACAACATCGTCCACCTCGTCCTCGCCCGCACACCCGATGCCCCGCCGGGGACCAAGGGCATCTCGCTGTTCCTCGTCCCGAAGTACCGGCTCGATGCCAACGGCAATCCGGGCGAATTCAACGATGTCCGCGTCGTATCGATCGAACACAAGATGGGACTGCACGCCTCCCCCACCTGCGTTCTCTCGTTCGGCGACAATGGCGATTGCGTGGGCGAGCTGATCGGGCCGGAACTGGGCGGCATGCGCGCGATGTTCACGATGATGAACAATGCGCGGCTCAATGTCGGACTTCAGGGGGTGCAGGTCGCCGAGCGCGCGACCCAGCGCGCCGTCGCCTATGCCCGCGAACGCGTCCAGTCGGCACGCGCCGGGCATGGCCGCGAGCCGGTAGCGATCATCGAGCATCCCGATGTGCGCCGCATGCTGATGCGGATGAAGGCGCAGACGATGGCGGCCCGCGCGCTGGTCTATCTCGCCGCTTCGATGGTGGATCGGGCGAACGCCGGCGAAGCGGCGGCGAAGGCGCGGCTCGAGCTGCTCACCCCGCTGGCCAAGGCGCACGGCACCGACATCGGCAACGAGGTCGCGAGCCTGGGCGTCCAGGTACATGGTGGCATGGGCTATATCGAGGAGACCGGCGCCGCCCAGCATTTTCGCGACGCGCGCATCACCCCGATCTACGAGGGCACCAACGGCATTCAGGCCGCCGATCTCGTCGGCCGCAAGCTGAGCATGGACAATGGCGGCACCTTGTTTGCGCTGACCGCGCAAGTGCGGAGCGAGGCGCAGGATGCCGGGCTCATCGCGCTGATCGAAGCGTGCGAGGAAGTCGGGCGGCACATGCTGGCGAGCGAGGTCGAGGACCGGCTGGCTGGCTCCTATCCGTTCCTGACGATGCTGTCGGTCGCGGTGTGCGGCTGGTTGATGGAGAAGCAATGCGGCATCGCGGCGAGCGCGGAGGGCGATCCGGCCTTTCTGGCGATGAAGCAGGCCGCGGCTCGGTTCTACGTTGAGCAGATCGTGCCGGAAGCAATGGGCCTTAAGGCGGCCGCGCTGGCGGACGCGGATGTGCTGTACTCGATCAATGCGGAGACCTTTGCCGCCTAGTCATACTCGTCACCCCGCCTTGTGCCGGGGTCCCTCGGGAGGTGAGCAAGGGTCGAGGCGCTTGGAGGCATAGTGCAAGGCACCGTGGATCCCGGCAAAAGGCCGGGATGACGACGGTGGGAGTCGGGGGTCAGGCGATCTCGCGGTCCAGCAACTCATGCGCGCTCAGCCCGAGCAGGCCGATATGCTCGCGCACCTTGGGCCAGTAGCTGGTGAGGAAGCGGTCGCGCTCTGCGACCTTCAGCCGTTCGACCGCGCCGGGCAGGACGAACATGCCGACGCCGCGGCGCACCTCGACATAGCCGTCGTCCTGGAAGCTCTGATAGGCCTTGGCGACGGTCAGCGGGTTGGCGCCGTGTTCGGCGGCGAGCGCGCGCACCGACGGCAACTGGTCCCCCGCCCGGTATTCGCCACGCAGAATCGCCGTCGCGATGCTGGCACGCAGCTTCAGATAAACCGGGCTGTCTTCATGCTCAAGCGCTGTCATGCTGCCTTAATACAGCATGGGAGCGGAAACATCCATACCAAAGAAGGTTTCGTCAGTTACCGCCTGCCGCCGGCCCGGCCCAGATCGACACGGTTTTCGCCATGTCCGGCCGGGGACGCTCCTCCAGCGGCTTGCCCGGCGTGCCGATGAACACGAAGCCTGCGATTCGTTCGGGAGCGGCGCCGAACAGGTCGCGCACCCGGTCGCTGAACGCCGCCCAGCCGGTAAGCCAGCAGGCGGCATAGCCCATCGCGTGCACGGCATGTTCGAGGTTCATCGTCGCCGCACCGACCGACAATTCCTGCTCCCAGAGCGGGATATGGCTTTCGACCTTCGGCGAGGCGAGCACGACGACCAGCGCCGGCGCCTGCCGCGCAAACTGGTCCATCGCCTCGATCTCCAGCCGCCCAGCCCCCGGCTTTTCCGCGCGGTAGGCATCGACGATCGCGGCCGCGAGCGAATCGCGTTGATCCGTCGGCACGATCACGAAACGCCAGGGTGCCAGCTTGCCATGATCCGGCGTACGCGCGGCGATCTCAAGGATCTGGTCGAGCTCGCCCGCATCCGGGCCGGGCGCGATCATGTCGCGTGCCTTGCCGGAACGGCGGGTGGCGAGCAGCGAGAGCGGAGTCGAGCGGTCGTTGAAAGTCATGCCGGCCCGTTAGCCGCTTCGCCGCGCGCCGCAAAGGGTCATTGCGAACGATTCTCAATCGACAACCCGATTACGGGGCACGGTTTCCCTTGTAACAATCATGCTTCAACATGTGAGGTTTCGCCGCTAGGGTCGCTCGTATCTTTATGCGCCGTTCAGGAGAGCAGCGCCGCATGGCATTAGATAAGGGGTCAAGCCTTGCCGCATTTCAAAGACATGAGCCTATGGGCTGAGGCCGAGTGGATCGCCGTGATCGCCACGGTCCTGCTCTTCGCCTTCCTCGCAGGCGGCGCGATGATCGCAGCCAGCCGCAAACCCGAATTCGCCGGCCACCCCAAGGGCCTGTACATGCTGTTCTTCGCCGAGATGTGGGAGCGTTTCTCCTACTACGGCATGCGCGCAATCCTGATCTTCTACCTGACCCAGCACTGGCTGTTCTCGGACGGCAAGTCGAACCTGATCTACGGCGCCTATACGTCGCTGGTCTACATCACCCCGGTGCTCGGCGGCTATCTCGCCGACCGGTATCTCGGGCAGCGCAAGGCGGTGATCTTCGGCGGCCTGTTGCTGGCCGCGGGCCATTCACTGATGGCGGTCGAGGGCACCGGCGGGCAGAATGATCCGACGATCAACGTCTTCTGGGCGGCGCTCGCCTTCATCATCGTCGGCTCGGGCTTCCTCAAGGCCAACATCTCGGTGATGGTCGGACAGCTCTACAACCTCACCGACACGCGCCGCGACGCGGCCTATACGATCTTCTACATGGGCATCAACGTCGGCGCCGCGCTCGGCACCATCCTGGTCGCCTATCTCGGCCAGACCATTGGCTGGGGCTATGGCTTCGGCCTCGCCGGGATCGGCATGCTCGCCGGGCTGATCGTGTTCGTGCTGGGCAAGGCGTCGCTCCGCGGTGCCGGCGAAGCGCCAGCGCCGCTGACGCGCGCGCGCGAATTTGCGCTGTACGGCGTCGGTCTCGCCTCGGTCGCGGTGATCTGGGCGCTGGTCCAGTATCAGGACGTCATTCAGACGCTGCTCGCCATCTCGGGCGTCGCGCTGCTGGGCTACGTGCTCTACGAAAGCTTCAAGCTGCCCAAGGAACCCCGCGAGCGCATGTTCGCGATCCTGTTCCTGATCTCGCTCAACCCGATCTTCTGGGGCCTGTTCGAACAGGCCGGTGGATCGATGAACCTGTTCACCAACGAGTTCGTCGATCGCGGCGGCGTGCCGGCCGGCATCTTCCAGTCGATCAACCCGATCTACATCATCTTGTTCGCGCCGCTCTTTGCCGGCCTGTGGCAGTTCCTCGGCAAGCGCGGGCTTGAGCCGTCGGCGCCGGCGAAGTTCGGCATCGCCCTGCTCCAGATGGGCCTCGCCAATCTGGTGCTGGTGTGGGGCGCGCATGCATGGGGCATCGAAGCGATGACCCCGGTCTTCCTCGTCTTCGCCTATTATCTGTTCGCGACTACCGCCGAGCTCTGCCTCTCGCCCGTCGGCCTCTCCGCAATGAACCGGCTCGCGCCCAAGTTCCTCGCCTCGCTCATCATGGGCGCGTGGTTCTACATGACCGCGGTCGGCAATTTCGTCGCCGGCAAGATCGGCGAAGCGACTGGCGGTCACGACGGCAAGATGACCAAGGCCGGACTGCTCGACATCTATGACCTGTTCGGCTGGATCGCGATCGGCGTGGGCGTGGCGGTGTTGCTGTTCAGCCCGGTCGTGCGGCGCTGGATGCACCTCGACACGCTCAAGGACGACCCGCTGGCGGGTCAGGCGGAGCTGGCGGAGGCGCAAGCGGCAGGTACCCGTCCGGATCTCGAGACCAAGCGGGTCTGAGCAAAGCCGACAAGAAGAGGGCGCGGGGATCACTCCCCGCGCCCTTTTTGGTGTCCGTTATCTCGCGCGGCTCATCCCACGCGGTTCGCCACCAGATCGTCGACCACCGACGGATCGGCGAGGGTCGAGGTGTCACCCAGCGACGAGACATCGCCTTCGGCGATCTTGCGCAGGATGCGGCGCATGATCTTGCCCGAACGGGTCTTGGGCAGGCCCGGTGCGAACTGGAGCGCGTCGGGCGTGGCGATCGGGCCGATCTCGGTACGGACCCACTTCACCAGCTCGGCGCGCAGCGCGTCGTCGGCGGCGCAGCCGGCGTTGAGCGTGACATAGGCGTAGATGCCCTGGCCCTTCACATCGTGCGGCATGCCGACGACCGCGGCCTCGGCGACCTTGGGATGGAGCACCAGCGCGCTCTCGACCTCGGCCGTACCCATGCGATGGCCGCTGACGTTGATGACGTCGTCGACCCGCCCGGTGATCCAGTAATAGCCATCCTCGTCGCGGCGGCAGCCGTCGCCGGTGAAATATTTGCCGGGATAAGTTGTGAAATAGGTCTGGAAGAAGCGTTCATGATCGCCCCAGACGGTGCGCATCTGCCCCGGCCAGCTGCGCGCGATGACGAGGTTACCCTCGGTCGCGCCGTGCAGCACCGCGCCCTCGCTATCGACCAGCTGCGGATCGACCCCGGGCAGCGGCCGCGTAGCGCTACCGGGCTTGAGGTCCGTCGCGCCCGGCATCGGCGCGATCATCGCCCCGCCGGTCTCGGTCTGCCACCAGGTGTCGATGATCGGGCAGCGGCTTTCGCCCACCACCTCATGATACCAGCGCCATGCTTCCGGGTTGATCGGCTCGCCGACCGTGCCGAGCAGACGCAGCGACGTGCGGCTGGTCTTCGTCACGAAATCATCGCCGTCCTTCATCAGCGCGCGCAGCGCCGTCGGGGCAGTGAAGATGGTGTGGACGTTATGCCGATCCACCACCTGCCAGATGCGGCTGGCGTCGGGCCAGTTGGGCAGGCCTTCATACATCAAGGTCGTCGCGCCATTGGCGAGGGGACCGTAGAGGATGTAGCTGTGCCCGGTGACCCAGCCGATATCGGCCGCGCACCACCAGACATTGCCGGGGCGATAATCGAAAGCCAGCTCATGCGTCAGGCTCGCCCAGAGCAGATAGCCCGCGCTGGTGTGGAGCACGCCCTTGGGCTTGCCGGTCGAGCCCGAGGTATAGAGGATGAACAGTGGATCCTCCGCGTTCATCGTCTCCGCCGGACAGTCGGTACCCACGCCCGCCGCAGCCTCGTGATACCAGACATCGCGGCCCGGGGTCATCGTCACATGACCGCCGGTTGCCTTGACCACGATCACCTTCTCAAGCGCCGGCGCACGCTCGGCCGCGGCATCGACATTGGCCTTGAGCGCGATGCGCTTGCCGCCGCGACGGCCCTCGTCGGCGGTGATCACGACGCTGCTGTCGCAATCGGTGATGCGTCCCGCCAGCGCCTCGGGCGAGAAGCCGCCGAACACCACCGAATGGATCGCGCCCAATCGCGCGCAGGCGAGGATCGCGAACGCCGCTTCGGGGATCATCGGCATGTAGATGGTGACGCGGTCGCCCTTCTTGACGCCCTGGCCCTTCAGCACATTGGCGAAGCGGCAGACCTCTTCATGAAGCTCGCGATAGGTGAACTGGCGCGACGCCTCGGCGGGATCGTCCGGCTCCCAGATGATCGCGACCTCGTCACCGCGGCTCGCCAGATGCCGGTCGATGCAGTTCGCCGCGACGTTGAGCTTGCCGTCCGCAAACCATTCGATGCGGAAATCGCTCTCATCGAACGACCAGTCGCCCGCCAGTTCCGGACGTTTCACCCAGTCGAGACGCTTCGCCTGATCGAGCCAGAAGCTGCCCGGATCGGCGATCGAGCGCCCATAAAGCTGCTCATAGCCCGCCGCATCGTAACGCGCCTCCCGTGCCCATTCCGCAGGAACTGGATGAATCTCGCCGGTCATTGCCTCTCCCTTCGGGCCGGAGCTGTAGTTTCCGGCCCGGAAAAGGCAACGCCAACGGCGCTTTTGCGACCTTAAGCTTCAGTGATAGCGATCTCAGGCGAAGGTCCGTGCGGATCAGGCCTTCGAATTGGCATATTCCTGCGTGCCGTGGGTGATCACCCGGTCGCCCGCCACGATCTCTGCGATCGGGATATCGGGCTGGGCGAGGATCTCGGCATAGAGCGGTGCAAAGTCGGTCTCGACGGTCGCCCGGAGCAGGGTTTCAAAGCTCGGGATCACGAAATAATTCTGCTGGAAGTCGTCGATCCGGTACTCGGTACGCATCACCCGCTTGAGATCGAAACCGATGCGATTGGGGCTGTCGCTCTCCAGCGCGAAACGGCTCTCGGCGGAACTGGATACGATGCCCGAGCCATAGATGCGCAGGTCGCCCGCTTCCTCGATCAGCCCGAATTCGACGGTGTACCAATAGAGACGCGAAAGCTGCTTGAGCGCGCCCAGTTCCATCGCCCGGCCGCCGCCGCGGCCATAGGCCTCCATATAGTCGGCGAAGACCGGATCGGCGAGCATCGGGACATGGCCGAACACGTCGTGGAAGACGTCCGGCTCCTGCAGATAGTCGAGCTGATCGGGGCGGCGGATGAAATTGCCCGCGACGAAACGGCGATTGGCCATGTGATCGAAGAACACGTCGTCGGGAACGAGGCCGGGCACGGCCACGACCTGCCAGCCGGTCAGCTTCACCAGCCGTTCCGACAGCTCCTCGAAATTCGGGATGCCGCCGTCGGAGAGCTTAAGCAGCTCAAGCCCATGCAGATACGCTTTCGACGCGCGGCCGGGCAGCAGCTTGATCTGGCGTTCGAACAGCGTGTCCCACACGCCATGTTCTTCCGCAGTGAAGGCGTCCCAATTCTGCGGGATCGTCCAGTCGGCCGCCGCACCCTCGGGCGGGCGGTCGAGAACATGGGTTTCATTGCTCATGCTGCATCATATCATGGCTATCGTAACAACGGAAACAAGTTGCGCTGCAGCATGCCCTAGAAACGCTCGCATCGCCCCCTATCTCGGTTACAAGGTGGTGAGATGGCGTTGAACCTCGATGCAAAGGCCCCGCCGATGGCGGTGATGCTCTCCGAGTGGCCCCGCGCGGCATGGGGTTTATCGACCCTGCCCTTCGCCTGGCCCGAATTGATGCAGGCGCCGCGCGGCGACGGCCGCCCCGTGCTGACGCTGCCCGGCCTGGTCAACAGCGACCTCTCGAATATCGTCATGCGCCGCTATCTCGATGCGCTCGGCTATCGCGCGCTGCCATGGGAGCTGGGGCGCAATTTCGGCCCGCGCGCGATCGGCAGGGAGGGCGAACGGCTGTTCGAACGGATCGCCGCCATCCATGACGAGACGGGCGAGAAGGTCACGTTGATCGGGGTCAGCCTGGGCGGGATCATGGCGCGCGTCGCTGCGCACCGGCATCCCGAACTGGTGCGTGAAGTGATCACGGTAAGCTCGCCTTTTGCGGGCCTGCCCACCGCAACCAATGTCTGGCGCGTGTTCGAGCTGGTCTGCGGACAACGCGCCGACGACCCGGCAGTGCGCGCCTGGCTCGAGGAAGCCGCGACACCCCTGCCCGTTCCCGCCACGGCGATCTGGAGCCGCAACGACGGGCTGGTCAACGGCATGTGCTGTCATGAGGCCGAACAGGGCGATGCGCGTTCGATCGAGGTCGACAGCTCGCATCTGTGGGTTCAGATGAAACCCGAAGTGCTGCGCGCCATCGCCGATACGCTGGGGCGCGGCGCGCAAGCGTCCTAATTGTCCTCGAGTTCGGGGTCGCCGGCGCGATAGCCCTGATAGGGCCCGCAAGTGTCGGGATCCTTGCGGCATGCCTCCTCGTGCTTCTTGCGCTCTCGGCCTTCGCGCGCTTCCTGCTTGCGCAGCTTGCGGCCGGCATTGCGGTCGGCTTCGTCCTGGCTGGTGGTCGCCCAGTCCGCGGTCTTGCCGACCACCTTGACCGGGGCCGTAACGATGCTCGCCGCGGTCCTGAGGCAGCCGCCGGTCAGCAGCGGCAGCGCCGCGACCGCCAGAATCAAACCCTTACGCATCCTGCTCTCTCCCGGGCGGTCAGCGAACATGCCGATCGCGCGCCTCTACGCCCTGATAGGGGAAATCGGTGAAGAAGCCATCCACACCGGCCGCGAGATGGCGCGAAATCTCCTCGCCCAGCCGCCCGTGCCCGGCCGGGTTGATCCCGCCGCGCAGCCCTGAAGGAAGGAAGAAATTCTCCGCGCGGAAGGTCCAGGGATGGACCTTGAGGCCCGCCGCATGCGCGTCCGCCACCAGCGGCGTGACGGTACCGTCGGCCTTCACCGCCATCACCTTGGCCGGGCCGATGCCGGCGGCATAGGCGGCGACCGCCTTCAAGCCCTCGGGCGTGATCATCGCCGCATAGCTCGGCTGCGCGCCATCGGCGGGGCCGCCTTCCGCATCCATCAGCTGGATCAGCGGCACCTTCGTCAGCTTTGCCAGCGCCTTGAGGTTGTTCACTTCGAACGACTGGATGAACACCGGCGCATCGGCACGGTCCCAGTCCGCAGCCCCGAGCTCAGCGACCAACGCCGCCTCCAGCGGCAGGCCGATCGAGGCGAAATAGCTCGGGTGCTTGGTCTCGGGGTAGATGCCGATCGTGCGGCCGGTCTTTGCCGAGGCCGATTTGGCGAGAGCGATCACCTCGCGCAGCGTCGGCACCTCGAACTGGCCGTCGAACTTGGTATTGCCGCGGCGGAGCAAAGGCAGCCGCTCCTTCGCACGCAGCGTCTTGAGTTCGGCGAGCGTGAAATCTTCGGTGAACCAGCCGCTATGCCTGGTGCCGTCGATCGTCTTGCTCGTCTTGCGATCCCTGAATTCGGGCCGCGAGGCGACATCGGTGGTATCGGTGATGTTGTTCTCGTGCCGAGCGACGAGCTGACCATCCCGCGTCATCACCAGATCGGGTTCGATGAAGTCAGCGCCCTGCTCGATCGCCAGTTCATAGGCGGCAAGCGTATGCTCGGGCCGCTCGCCACTGGCGCCGCGATGCGCGATGACGATGGGCTTCTGGGCAGGCATGGTCGCGTCCTTCGCGGCGGCGGGAACCGCGACCATAGTCAGTGCAAGCACGGCTCGCCACAGGTCCGGCATCTCCCTATCTCCTTCAAATCGCCCGATCGGCTATTCGATTCGCATGACAGCATTGAGGCAGCCCATGATTCAGCCCGAACGCGTCGCACTGGTGCTGCTGGCTGCAGGCCGGTCCCGGCGCTTCGGCGGCGCGGACAAGCTGATGGCGCCCTATCTCGGGCGTCCGCTGGGATTGCATGTCGTGGTCGCGCTCGAGGGCGTGCCGTTCTGCGAACGGGTTGCGGTGGTTTCCGGCACCCGGCTTGATCTGGCGGCATGCGGGTACCGGATCGTTCGCAATGACGATCCGGAAGCGGGCCTTGGCCGGTCGCTGCGCCTCGGGATCGAAGCCGCATGTGCGGGGGCGGCAGAGGCGGTGCTGATCGCCTTCGCCGACATGCCGCGCGTCACCGCGACCCATGTCTATCGCCTGCTCGACCGGGCCGAGGGACCAGACGCAATCGTGGCGTCAAGCGACGGTGTTATCCCGCGCCCGCCAGTCCTGTTCGGCGCTGCACATTTCGACCGGCTTTTGCGCAGCACGGACGACATGGCCGTGCGCGATCTGGTGAAGCAGGGACATCATGTCGTCACCTCCCCCGCCGAACTGGTGGATGTCGACACACCCGGAGACCTGGCGAAGCTGATCCATGGATAGCCAGGCGCTGGCGATCGCATTGGGCCTGTTCTCGGCGTTCACGCTGGCACTCGCCAATACGGCGGTGAAGAAGGGGCAGGACATCCTCGCCGGCCGCGCGACCTTGTCGTCGATCGCGGCGCTGTTGGTCGCCCCGTTCGCGCTGATCGTACCGCTCCCGAACGCCGCGACCTGGCAAGCGCTGGCCTGGGCGATCCCGGCGCATTTCTTCTACCAGATCTGCCTGATCCGGGCGATGCAACGCGGTGAACTGAGCCTTGTCTTTCCGATCATGCGCGGTGCAGCTCCGTTGCTGACGGCAGGGTTCGCGGTTGTGATTCTGCGCGAGCATCTACCCGCGATCGGCTGGCTCGGACTGTTGATCGCGACCGGCGCGGTGATCGTCTTCGCGCTTCCCGCACGCGGTGTCTCCTTACGCGCGCATCCCGACAAGGCGGCGATGGGCTGGGCGCTGGCCACGGCGCTGGGGGTCGCACTGTACAACATGACCGATGCGCGCGGCGTGCGCGTGGCGCCCGATCCCTTCACCTATATCGTCTGGCTGTTCATGCTCGACGCCATCTGCGTGACCGCGACCGCGCTGATCCTGCGGCGTCGCGAGTTGCGGCGCGCGATCGCCGAGACCTGGCGAACCGGCGCCATCGCGGGCGCACTCTCGATCGCCTCGTTCGGGGCAGCACTCTACGCCTATTCACTGATCGAGGTCGCCAAGGTCTCGGCGCTACGCGAGACCGCAGTGGTCTGGGCGGCAGTGATCGGCACGCGCTTCCTGGGCGAGGGGCTGGGGCGGCGACGCATCGTCGCGGCGATCACGCTCGCAGCTGGATTGGTACTGCTCCAGTTTAGCTGACTATTCGTGCCGAAGCGCGTCGATCGGGTTGAGGCTCGCCGCGCGGCGCGCCGGGAAGAAGCCGAACACCACGCCAATCGCCGCAGAGATGAGGAAGGCGATGACGTTGATCTGCAGGTCGAACGTCCACGGCACCTGCATCAACGGCGTGATGATGGCGATCACCAGCTGCGCGAGCGCCAATCCGATCACGCCGCCGAGCATCGACAGCACGATCGCCTCGACCAGGAATTGCAGCAGCACCTCGCTTGCGATCGCGCCGATGGCGAGGCGGATACCGATTTCGCGCGTGCGCTCGGTCACCGACACCAGCATGATGTTCATGATCCCGATCCCGCCGACGATCAGGCTGATCCCGGCGACCGCCGCGACGATCTGGGTCAGCAAGGTGGTGGTACCGGTCAGCGTCGCGCTGATCTGCGCGGTGTCGAAGATGTTGAAATTGTCCTCCGCCCCCGGCTCGATCCGCCGGCGCTCGCGCAGCAGATCGCTGAGCGACGACTGGACCTGCGCGCTGTCATAGGCCTGATCGACGCCCACCAGCATCAGCCTGATGTCGCGATTGCCCGTGAAGCGGCGCTGGACCATCTTGATCGGCATGATCACGACATCGTCCTGATCGCCGCCGAAGCCGGCCTGGCCGCGGGTCGAGAGCGTCCCGATCACGTCGCACGAGATATTGTTGATCCGCATCCGCTGGCCCACGGCGCTTCCGCCGCGGAACAGGTTCTGGCGCACCGTATTGCCGATGATGCAGACCGACTTGCCCGCCGCTTCCTCGGCCGGGGAGAAGGCGCGGCCGGCGGTAAGAGGCCAGGGCTGGACCTTGAAGAAGTCATTGGTCGTGCCGTTGATCGTCGTCGACCAGTTGGCGCCTTCATGGATCGCGGTGCCGGTGGTCTGTGCCTGAGGGGCGACCGCGGTGACGCCGGCGATCTGCTCCTTCACCGCCTCGACATCGGCTTCCTCGAAATCGGGCGGTCGCGGACCGCCGCCGCCGCGGCCGAAGCCCTGGCCAGGACGCACCTGAAGGATGTTGGTGCCGAGGCTGGCGATCTGCTGCTGCACTGCCGCCGTGGTCGCCTTGCCCAAAGTCACCATCGCCACCACCGCGGCGACGCCGATGATGATGCCGAGCGTGGTCAGGAACGAGCGCAGCTTGTGCCGCAGGATCGACCGGATCGCGAGGGTGAAGGTGGTCCCGAGCATCAGGCTGGAACCCCCGCGCCGTTTCCAGCCTCGGTCCGTTCGACCAGCCCGTCCTTGAAGTGGACGATGGTGCGCGCGAACGCGGCCATGTCGGGCTCGTGCGTGACCATCAGCACGGTGATGCCGCTGTCCTTGTTGAGGCTGGTGAGCAATTCCATGATCTCGACCGAACGCGCCGAATCGAGATTACCGGTCGGCTCGTCGGCGAGCAGCACCGCGGGGCTGGTGACGATCGCGCGCGCGATCGCGACGCGCTGCGGCTGGCCGCCCGACAGCTCGGCCGGGGTATGATCCCACCAGTCGGCAAGGCCGACCTTTTCCAGCGCTGCCATGCCCAGCTCATGCCGGACCTTCTTGTCCTCGCCCCGATAGAGCAGTGGCAGCTCGACATTCTCGAGCGCATTGGTGCGCGAGAGCAGGTTGAACCCCTGGAACACGAAGCCGAGATATTTGCGCCGCACCAGCGCTCGCTGGTCGCGATCGAGCGTCTCGATATACACGCCCTTGAAGAGGAACTCGCCGCTGGTCGGCACGTCGAGGCAGCCAAGGATGTTCATCGTCGTCGATTTGCCCGACCCCGAAGGCCCCATCACCGCGACGAAATCGCGCTCGGCGATGTCGAGATCGACCCCCTTGAGCGCCTGGAACGCCGTCGCCCCCTCGCCGAACACCTTGGTGATGTTGCGCAGACGGATGATGGGATCGGCGTCAGCCACCCGTAGCGCCCCCACCGCCCTGCCGCCGCTGACCGCCGCCGCCGCCGGACTTGCGCTGGCCGGAACCGGAGCGCTCACCTGCATATTGGCCGGTGATGACCTCCATCCCTTCCTTGAGGTCGCCCGAGAGGATTTCGGTGACCTGGCCGTTGGTGTCGCCGGTGGTCACCTCGATCGCCTGCGGCTTGCCGTCGGCACCCTTCACATAGACTGTCTGGCGGGCGCCGCGGCCGATCGTCGCCGACTTCTCCGCGCCGCCCTGCCCGCGCCGCCCACGACGGGGAACCAGTGCACCGGCCATGCCGCCGCCCGCCTGCGGTGCATTCGCGTCGGTGGGAGTGAAGCGCAGGGCGGCGTTGGGCACAAGCAGGACGTTGTTCTTCTGCAGCGTGACGATTTCCGCGGTCGCGGTCATGCCCGGGCGCAGCTTCTGCTCGGCATTGGCCACGCTGAGCGTGGCGCCATAGGAAACCACCTGCGCGCTCGTGGTCGAGGAGGTAGACGACGATGTGCTGGTCTGCGCCGAGAGGTTCGATCCGACATCGACGCGCCGGATCGCCGCCGGGAAAGTCTCGCCCGGGAATGCATCCACTGTGAAGTTCGCCTTCTGCCCGTCCTTGACCTGGCCGACATCCGCCTCATCGATCGCGACCTCCAGCTCCATCGCGCTCAGATCCTCGGCGATCACGAACAGCGTCGGGGTGTTGAACGAGGCCGCGACGGTCTGGCCAGGTTCGACCTGCCGCGCGAGCACGACGCCATTGACGGGCGAGCGGATGATCGCCTTGTCGCGCTGGGTCTGGTTCGAACGCAGCGCGGCCTGTTGCGAGACGACCTGCGCCTGGCTGGCGCGTAGTGTCGCCGCCGCGCGGGCGAGGGCCGCGCGGGCATTGTCCATCTCGGTCTTGGCCGGCACGCGTCCGCCCGACAGGCGGCTCACTTCCTGGAAGCGGTTGAGCTGGGCGCGCGCCTCGATCACCGTCGCCTGATTCTGCGCGACCGTCGCTTGCGCCGCGGCGACCGCCGCCTCGCTCTGCTTGATCGTGTCGTCGAGGCGCGAGGGGTCGATCAGCGCGAGCGACTGGCCCGCGGTCACGCGATCGTTGACGTCCACGAGCACCTTGGTGATCAGGCCCGAAAGTTCCGAACCGACCTGAACCTGATTGGTCGGCGCGAGCTTGCCGGTGGCCGAGACGGTGACGGTCAGCGCTCCGCGCTCCACCTTCTGCGTTGCGTAACCCGCCTGCTCACTGCTCGCGAAATAGCGCCACAGGCCGAACGCCACCGCGATCACCACAAGCACGAGCGCGATCCATTTGGCGTAGCGCTGCCACACCGGGGTCACCTTGCCGCCGAGGAATTCATCGAGCTTGGGGTTTGCTGGTTCGGCCATCAATTCTGTCCTGGCGTAGAGGGCGCGGGAACGCGCTCCGGCATGGGGATGGTGCCCGCGTCCCAGCCGCCGCCGAGTGCGAGATAGAGCTGGATCAGCGCCGTCGCCTGATCCGAACGCGCCTGAAGCAGCCCGTTGCGCGCAGAAATCAGCGCGGATTCGCTCTGGCTGAGCGTCAGGAAATCGGCGAGGCCGGCGCGGTACGAGCTGCGCGAGAGGATCGCGCTGTTGTTCGCCGCATCGAGCGCGATCGTGAACTCGCGCTCGCGGCGCTGTGCCGCCTGCAGCGCGACGACCGCATTCTCGACATCCTCGAGCGCGTTCAGCACCGTCTGCTTGTAGCCGTAGAAGGCGCCGTCCGCCGCCGCCTGCGCCGACCGGATCTGCGATCGGGTGCGCCCCGCATCGAAGATCGTCTGCGCGATGTTGGCGAAGACGCGGCCGGTGATGACGTCGAAGATACCGCCGAGGTTGGGCGCGCCGGCATCGATGCTTCCGCCCAGCGAGAGCGAAGGATAAAGTCGCGCCTCCGCCACGCCGATCCCCGCTACCGCCGCGGCAAGGCTGCGTTCGGCGGCGCGCACATCGGGGCGCTGGCGCAACGTATCGGCGGGGATGCCCACTGCGATCGCTGCCGGCCCTTGTGGAACCGGGCGCGCCGCTTCCATCTCGCCCTTCAGCGCGCCGGGGGCCTGCCCCGTCAGCACGCCGAGCCGGGAAACCGCATTGTTGTAGCTCGCCTCGATATTGGGGATCGACGCCGCGGTCTGTGCGCGGCTGGCACGTGCCTGCTCCTGGTCGAGCGAGGAGACGAGGCCCGCCTGAACGCGGAAACCGGCGATCTCCAGATTGTCGTCCTGGATGGCGAGGCTGTCCCGCGCATTGGCAAGCTGCGCCTGCGCGGCGCGGGCGAGGATATAGTTGCGCGCGATCTCTGCCTGAGTGGAGATCAGCACCGTGGCATAGTCATAGCCGCTGGCGTCAAGTTGCGCGCGGCTGGCCTCGACACCACGACGGACGCCGCCGAACAGGTCGGCCTGATAATTGACATCGGCGCCGAGCGAGAAGCTGGACGTGCCGCCCGACTGGCCGGCAATACCTTCGGTCCGCGAAGCCCCGGCGCCTGCGCTGACATCAGGGAGGAGCGAGGCCCGCGACTGGACCAGCGCCTCGCGTGCCTGCCGCAGCCGGGCCACAGCCTGAGCGACATCGAGATTCTGCGTCGCCGCCTGTTCGACCAGCCGGGTCAGCAACGGGTCGTCGAACACTGCCCACCATTGGCGAAGGTCCGCTTGCGCCTCTTGCCGCGCTTCGACCGAGTAAGCGGACGGCACGCCCAGCTCGGACGCGCCTTTCGGCCGGTAATCCGGCCCGGCGGCGCAACCGGCGAGCGGCAGCGCGATGAGCGTCATCAGGATCGTCGGACGGGTCATCATGCCTCCGAAACTGGTCAGGTCAGCCGGTCGCGTCCATCAAAACATTGTCGCAAATTGTACACCCCGGGGTTTGAACGCCGCCGAAACGATCCGGTTGCGCGCCGTTACCAGCTGCCGAAGCCCGGAGCCAAACCCAACCCGTCAGGCCCCGACCGTTCCACCCGCCCCCAGCCGTAGCGCGCGCGCTTGCGCAGTCGCAGCGCGGGCCATTCGCCGGTCGAGGTCCGGCCGGCAAGCCGCAGGCCCTGTCGGCGATAGGCATGGGCGACGCGCTCGGTCTGCGTCTCCAGCAACCCGGCCAGCACCAGCGTCCCGCCCTCGGCCAGCGCGGCGCTGATGCTCGGCGCCAATTCGATCAGCGGCCCGGCCAGGACATTGGCGATGATCAGGTCATAGGGCGCACGGTTGAGCAGCAGCGGATGCTCCAGCCCCGGCGCCGCGGCAAGCGCGAGCTGCCCCATACCGACGCCCAGCGGCACGCCGTTGACGACGGCATTCTCCGCCGTCACCTCGACCGCGACCGGATCGATGTCCGATGCGGTGGCATAGGCGCGCGGCCAGAGGTGCATCGCGGCGAAGGCGAGCAATCCCGTGCCGGTGCCGACATCGATCAGGTTGCGCACCACCTCGCCCCGTGCGCGCATCGCGTCGAGCGTGCGCAGGCAGCCGCTGGTGGTCTCATGCGTGCCGGTGCCGAAGGCGCGCCCGGCCTCGATCAGGAAGGTCTTGGCGCCCTCCGGCACGTCGCCGCGATTGGTGCCGGTATGGACGTAGAAGCGACCGGCGTGAACCGGCTCGATCCCCGCCTGGCTCAGCGTCACCCAATCCTCGTCGGGCAGCTTCTCGACCAGCGGCTTGGCCTTGCCAGCGCTCGGTACCAACGTTTGCAGCGCCGCGATCTCGGCCTTGCCCGGCTTGCTCTCGAAATAGGCCTCTATCTGCCAGGCGAGCGGATCATCGGGGATCGTCTCGCTGGTCAGCAGCACCGGCGCCGGATCGATGCCGAGCAGTTCGGCGCCCTCGAAATCGATCGCCTCAGCCTCGTCGCGAGTACAGGGAAGCGTGATCTTCCAGCTGCTCATCGCACGTAGCTCGCACCGTTCACGTCGAGCACCGCGCCGGTCATCGATGCGGGTGCCTCGAGCGCGCAGAACCGGGCCATCGTCGCCACCTCCTCGGGCATCGCCACGCGGCCGAGCGGGATGTCGGCGAGCAGCTTGTCGCCGCCGCGGCTCGCCATATAGTCGTCGGCCATGCCGGTCATGGTGAAGCCGGGACAGATCGCGAAGGCCAGGATGCCTTCACGCGCGAAACCGCGCGCGATGCTCTTGGTCATCGCGACCACGCCCGCCTTGGACGCCGCATAATGCCAGTGCGCCGGGCTGTCGCCGCGATAGGCGGCGCGGCTGGCGATATTGACGATCCGCCCGCCGCGCTTGCGCTCATGCCAGTGGCGGACGGCAAGCCGCGAAAGCTGTGCGGCGGCAGTCAGGTTGACCTGCATCGTCCGCTCCCAAACGGCGAGCCATTCGTCGTCGTCGAGATCGACCGGCGCCGCTTCGAAGATGCCGGCATTGTTGATCAGCACGTCGATCCGCCCGTCGAGCTGCTCGAGGGCAGCCTCCCACAGTGCGCGCGGGGCGGCGGGATCGGTGAAGTCCGCGGGGATGCCGCTCGACGTGCCCTGCCCCACCGCCTTCGCATTGGGCAGCTTCAGCGCTTCGAGGATGGCTGCGCCGATGCCGCGGCTGGCACCAGTGACGAGAATGTTGATGGTCATCCCCGCCCTCTACCCGCTCGGATCGAGCGAAGTCGAGATATGTGAGATCAGGCCGCGACCGATGCCGAAAAGCTGCCCGCCGCGTCCTTGAGCTGCCCGAGCCGTTCATCGATCTCCCCGAACTCGCGCTGGAGCGTGTCGATCTCGTCAGCGACGCTCTTGGTATCCTCGCGGATCGCCCCGATCGTCGCGGACATCGAGTCGGCGGCGAGCGCAGTCTCGTCCACGGCAGCGGTGATCGCGGTGACGGTCTGGGCCTGGATCTCCATCGCGGTGCGGATGCGGTCGGCCGAAGCCTGAACCTCCATCACCGTGTCGCGGATCGAGGCATTGGTATCCACCGTGCCCTTGGTCGCCGACTGGATCGCCGCGATCTTCGCCGCAATATCGTCGGTCGCACGGGCGGTCTGGTTGGCGAGGCTCTTCACCTCTTGCGCCACCACCGCAAAGCCGCGGCCGGCGTCACCGGCACGGGCAGCCTCGATCGTGGCGTTCAGCGCCAGCAGGTTGGTCTGCCCGGCAATGTCGCGGATCAGGCCCAGGATCGATTCGATCGACTTGGCGTGATCGGACAGCATCTCGCTCATCGCCACCGCCTCGCCCGCCTGCGCAGACGCCCGCGTCGCGATCCCCGCCGCTGCCTCGACCTCGGTCCGCGCATCCTCGATCGCGCGGATCAGGCCCGCCGCAGTATGCGCCGCCTCGCGCATCGCCACCGCCGATTGCTCCGCCGCGGCTGCGACTTCGCTGGTCTTGCCGAGCATGCCTCGCGTGGAATCCGCTGCACCGCGCGCCTGCCCGCGCACCTTGGCGCCAAGCGTCGTGGTTAGCTCGATCGTTCCTGCGATCTCGCCCCGGAACTGCTCGCCCCGCGCCCTCCGCTCGGTGCGCGCCAGTTCGGCATCACGGGCGCCGAGCTGCGACGCCATGAAGTCGGCTTCAAGCAGCGACATGCGCTGCGCGACATCGACCAGCTGGGCGAACCGCGCCGGATCGTTGCTCAGCCGCTCGCGGATGATCTCATGTGTGCGGGTATGGGCATAGGCAAAGGCGGAGAGCAGCGCCGAAAGCGGGATGCGAGAGCGATGCGCGTCATCGGCATGCTTAGACGCCATCTTCAGCCAGGCTTCGTCGAACGGGCGCTGGAACTTGGCCGCCATATAGTCGGCGCTCGCGCGCACCTGGTCGCGCATCCGCTGGCCGGTGAAATAGTCTCGGACATGCGCCGTCGCCTCAAGCGACAGATAATGATCCCAGAATGCCTGCGAGACGCGCCCGAAATCGTCGCCGATCAGCGTGGCGATATCGGCACAGCCGGCCCGGATCGCGCCATCCCAGTCATAGTCGCGGATCCGCTCGGCAATGGGACGGCTGCGGCCGCTCCATTGGCCGAGCTCCTTCGCTCCGGCCATCCATCCCCTCCATAGTCTCTTTTATGCGGCGACTTTTGCGACGAACTCGCCCGCGCTGTTTCTGAGCGTGCCAAGCTGGCCGTCAAGCGCAGCAAAGCCCTGCCCGACCCGGTCGATCTCGCTCGCAACCGCCTCAGTATCCTCGCGGATCGCCCCGATCGTCGCGGACATCGAGTCGGCGGCGAGCGCAGTCTCGTCCACGGCAGCGGTGATCGCGGTGACGGTCTGGGCCTGGATCTCCATCGCGGTGCGGATGCGGTCGGCCGAAGCCTGAACCTCCATCACCGTGTCGCGGATCGAGGCATTGGTATCCACCGTGCCCTTGGTCGCCGACTGGATCGCCGCGATCTTCGCCGCAATATCGTCGGTCGCACGCGCGGTCTGGTTGGCAAGGCTCTTCACCTCCTGCGCCACCACCGCAAAGCCGCGGCCGGCGTCACCGGCACGGGCAGCCTCGATCGTCGCGTTCAGCGCCAGCAGATTTGTCTGCCCGGCAATGTCGCGGATCAGGCCCAGGATCGATTCGATCGACTTGGCGTGATCGGACAGCATCTCGCTCATCGCCACCGCTTCGCCCGCCTGCGCCGACGCCCGCGTCGCGATCCCCGCCGCCGCCTCGACCTCGGTCCGCGCATCCTCGATCGCGCGGATCAGGCCCGCCGCAGTATGCGCCGCCTCGCGCATCGCCACCGCCGATTGCTCCGCCGCGGCTGCGACTTCCGATGCCTTGCCCAGCATCCCGCGGGTCGCACCCGATGTCAGCGTCGCCTGCGCGCGCAATGCCTCGCCGTCGCGTGTGGCCTGCTCGACGGTGATCCCGATCGATTCGCGGAACTCCGCCGCCAGCTGGTCGCGCGATGCGCGGGCATCATATTCGTTATAGGCTGAGTAGAGGGCAGTGTAGATTTCGCATTCCATGGAGCGCAGGCGGAACAGCAGGTCGATGATCGGGGTCAGTTCGGGCGAACCGCCGAGCCGCCGGTTGAGGATATCGAGCGTCGCGCGCCCGCCCGCGTCGGTCATCGAAAGGATCGCGGTGAGCGATACGTCCTGCGCATAGGCCGCCGCGACGGTGCGCTCGGCCGACTGAACCCAGTCGAGCCCGGTGAGATTGGTATAGCGGTTGCGCAGATAGGCGATGCCCAGCTCGATCATCCGGTCATGGTCGTGCTGTGCGATCGTCTTGCGATCGCCGTAGAAGCGCTGCCACTGCTCCCAATGCGCCGCCGCCACCACCGCCGCGTCGGGCTCGAGCGCGGCCCAGAGCTGGCGTGCCAGGGCATGATCGGGATCGGTCAGGTCGAACAGGCGCAAGCGTTCGCGCAGATCGAGCGTCGGGCTGACACTCCCCACCGGTGGCATCTGCTTGCTCGATGCGGATTCGCTCACGATTCGACCCTTGTTGAATTGCCCGATTGCCGAGAGACAGTCCCGACCCTTTCACCGGCCTAAGGGAGAAGGGTTAAGGCCCGGTTAGCCACGCATCCGCCTTGCGGCTTGCATCGATGGCCGCTCTGTCTCATTAGGCGCGCAACTCGACAGGGGAACCTTGGCCTTGGCATCCGCCCGCAACGAAAACCGTCCGCTCTCGCCCCATCTTCAGGTGTGGAAATGGGGTCCGCATATGCTGGTCTCGATCCTGCACCGCGTCACGGGCTCCGGCATGGCGACGGTCGGCGCGATCGTCTTCCTCGCCTGGCTCGGCGCGCTCGCCGGCGGCAAGGAATGCCATGACTGGTTCATGGACCTGCTGACGGTGAAGTCGGGCGCGCCCAACATCATCGGCTATATCCTCGGCATCGGCCTGACGCTCAGCTTCTTCCAGCACATGATGACGGGCATCCGCCACTTCGTGCTCGATGCCGGCGCGGCGTTCGAGCTGAAGGCCAACCGCAATTTCGCGATCCTGACGATGGTGGTTTCGGTGACGCTGACCGTGCTGCTTTGGGGGTATCTGAGCTACGACCGCCTGCTTGCGCCGCCGGTCGCGAATGCACCGATCCAGGTGGAGACGAAGTAATGGGCAACGGAACCAGCATCGGCCGCGTGCGCGGTCTCGGCTCGGCGCATGAGGGCACGCACCATTGGTGGCAGCAGCGGCTGACCGCGGGCGCCAATCTGGCGCTCATGCTGTGGCTGATCGCCAGCCTCGTCCTGCTGCCCAGCCTCGACTATGCCACCGTTCAGGCCTGGCTCGCCTCGCCGCTCGCCGCAGTGCCGATGATCCTGCTCGTGATCAGCGTCTTCTATCACCTCAAGATGGGCCTTCAGGTCGTGATCGAGGATTATGAGCGCGACGCCCGCCGCATCGTGCTGATGACGCTGCTCAACTTCTTCGCGATCGCCGCCGCGGTCTTCGCGATCTTCTCGATCCTCAAGATTTCCCTCACCGGAGCCGCCGCATAATGTCCGCAGCCTACAAGATCATCGACCACAGCTACGACGCCGTCGTCGTGGGTGCCGGCGGTTCGGGCCTGCGTGCGACGATGGGCTGTGCCGAGGCCGGCCTCAAGACGGCCTGCATCACCAAGGTGTTCCCGACCCGCAGCCATACCGTGGCGGCGCAGGGCGGCATCGCCGCCTCGCTGGGCAACAACTCGCCGGACCACTGGACCTGGCACATGTTCGACACCGTCAAGGGATCGGACTGGCTCGGCGATCAGGACGCGATCGAATATATGGTGCGCGAGGCGCCCGCGGCCGTGATCGAGCTCGAGCATGCCGGCGTGCCGTTCAGCCGCAACGACAACGGCACGATCTACCAGCGCCCGTTCGGCGGCCACATGCAGAATATGGGCGAAGGCCCCCCGGTGCAGCGCACCTGCGCCGCGGCCGACCGTACCGGCCACGCCATGCTCCACGCGCTCTACCAGCAGAGCCTGAAGTATGACGCGGACTTCTACATCGAATATTTCGCGCTCGACCTGATCATGGAAAACGGCGCCTGCCGCGGCGTCATCGCCATGTGCATGGAAGACGGCTCGATCCACCGCTTCCGCAGCCATGCCGTCGTCCTCGCCACCGGCGGCGGCGGCCGCGTCTATCAGTCGGCGACCTCGGCGCACACCTGCACCGGCGACGGCAACGGCATGGCGCTGCGCGCCGGCCTCGCGCTGCAGGACATGGAGTTCGTCCAGTTCCACCCGACCGGCATCTACGGCGCGGGCGTGCTGATCACCGAGGGTGCGCGCGGCGAAGGCGGCTATCTCACCAACTCCGAAGGCGAGCGCTTCATGGAGCGCTATGCCCCCTCCGCCAAGGATCTCGCCAGCCGCGACGTCGTCGCGCGCTCGATGGCGATGGAGATCCGCGAGGGCCGCGGCGTCGGCAAGGAAAACGACCACATCTTCCTTCACCTCGATCATATCGATCCCAAGGTGCTGGCCGAGCGCCTGCCAGGCATCACCGAGACCGGCAAGATCTTCGCGAACGTCGACCTGACCAAGAAGCCGCTGCCGGTGGTGCCGACGGTCCATTACAACATGGGCGGTATCCCGACCAACTATCATGGCGAGGTCGTGCAACTGCGCGACGGCAACCCCGATGCGGTCGTCCCCGGCCTGTTCGCGGTCGGCGAAGCGGCCTGCGTCAGCGTCCATGGCGCCAACCGCCTCGGTTCCAACTCGCTGATCGACCTGGTCGTGTTCGGCCGCGCCACCGGCCTGCGCCTCAAGGAGACGCTCAAGCCCAACACGCCGCACAACCCGCTGCCCAAGGGTTCGGAGGAGTTCGCGCTCACCCGGCTCGACCATTTCCGCAACGCCAAGGGCGGATCGTCGACGGCGGAGATCCGCAAGGACATGCAGAAGACGATGCAGCGCCATTGCGCCGTGTTCCGCGACAGCGCGCTGTTGTCCGAAGGCGTCCAGCACATGGACCAGGTCTACAAGCGGATGGAGGACATCGACGTCACCGACCGCTCGCTGATCTGGAACACCGACCTGATCGAGACGCTGGAGCTCGACAATCTGATCGGCCAGGCGCTGGTCACGATCAAGGGCGCCGAGAACCGCAAGGAAAGCCGCGGCGCTCACATGCACGAGGACTTCCCGGATCGCGACGACGCGAACTGGATGAAGCACACCGTCGCGACCTTCGATGGCTGGGGCGGCAAGGGCGGCGCGACGTCGATCGACTACCGCCCGGTCCACGAATACACGCTCACCGACGAGGTCGAGTACATCAAGCCGAAGAAGCGGGTGTATTGAGGTGGTGCGGGCCCCGGCCCGCATCACCTTGACGATCCCTGGGAGCGCACTCACTTTCCCCGTAGATCACGGGGGAAGTCGATGCGTTCGATGTTGCTGCCGCTTGTCGTCCTGTTCGCGCTGTTCCCGGCGTCGGCATCGCAGCAGCAACCCTATGCAGCCCCTCAGCATACTGCCCCGCCCCCGCTCGCCGTCGCCCGCTTGACCCCGGTCGAGATCGGCCAGCAGGCCGATGGCGGGACCCAGATCGAGCGCGACCGGCCCGCGCGCCACGCGCTGGCCGAGCATCGCCGGATGGCCAGGGCGCTCGCCCCGCTGCTTCCCCAGCGCAAGGGGGTGATCGATGCCTATGTCGTCTCGGTGGCGCTCGACAGCGATCCGGTGTTCGGGCGCGAGGCGCGTGAGGCGGGCAAGGTGCTCGCCCGCCGCTACGATGCCGCGGGCCGCACGATCGTGCTCGGCGGCAGCGAGGGATCGGCACCCAGCCCGCTGCCGATGGGGTCTCCGGCCAATTTCGAAGCCGCGCTGGCGCGGATCGCCGAGCTGATGGACCCGGCCGAGGACGTGCTGGTCCTCTATGCCACCAGCCACGGCGCGCCGTTCGGCATCGTCTATAATGACGGCAATGAAGGCTGGGGCGCGATCTCGCCCCACCGCCTCGGCTATCTGCTCGGCGAATATGGCATCCAGCGACGGCTGCTGATCGTCAGCGCCTGCTATTCGGGCGTGTTCGTACCGGTGCTTCGGGGGCCGCAGACGATGATCGTCAGCGCCGCGGCATCGGACCGTCCTTCCTTCGGCTGCCTCGCGGAGAACGACTGGACCTTCTTCGGCGACGCGCTGATCAACCGCGCGTTGCGCAAGCCCCAGCCGCTCGGCCCCGCAGTGACGGAAGCTGCCGGCCTGATCGCCGGATGGGAACGGCAGGCCGGCCTCGAGCCATCGTTGCCCCAGCACGACAAGGGCACCGGTGTCGACGCATGGCTCACACCGCTCGAAGCGCGAATGCCCAAGGCCACAACCGCGCCGGTCGGCCGCCCGTCTGCCGAGAGTCTCGCCGCGGTACGGCGCTGATCTTTGGCCCTGTCTGTTCGAAGCGTTTGCAGCACCGGCCCCGCTTATGTATCTGACCGTCCAAATCGAGGGGCCGGTACGTCACGCCGCGCCCCGTCTGACACGGTACGGGGTTTCACATGGCTGATTTCGCTCTTCCCAAGAACAGCAGGATCACGAAGGGCAAGAGCCACCCGGCGCCGGCCGGCGCGAGCCGTACCAAGACCTTCACCATCTATCGCTACGATCCCGACTCGGGCGAGAATCCGCGCTACGACAATTTCGTCATCGACCTCGACGATTGCGGGCCGATGGTTCTCGACGCGCTGATCAAGATCAAGTCCGAGATCGATCCGAGCCTCACCTTCCGCCGCTCGTGCCGCGAAGGCATCTGCGGATCGTGCTCGATGAACATGGATGGCAAGAACGGCCTCGCCTGCACCACCGCGATCGAGGATATCAAGGGCGACATCCGCATCACCCCGCTGCCAGCGATGGACGTGATCAAGGACCTCGTCCCCGACTTCACCCATTTCTACGCGCAATATGCATCGATCCAGCCCTGGCTGAAGACGGTCAGCCCGCCGCCCTCGGGCAAGGAACGGCTGCAGTCGCCGGACGACCGCAACAAGCTCGACGGCCTCTATGAGTGCATCCTTTGCGCCTGCTGCTCGACCAGCTGCCCGAGCTATTGGTGGAACAGCGACCGTTTCCTCGGCCCGGCGATCCTGCTCCAGGCCTATCGCTGGCTGGCCGACAGCCGCGACGAAGCCACCGGCGAGCGCCTCGACGAGCTGGAAGATCCCTTCCGCCTCTATCGCTGCCACACGATCATGAACTGCGCGAACGTCTGCCCCAAGGGCCTCAGCCCCGCCAAGGCGATCGCGGAGATCAAGAAGATGGAAGCCGAGCGGATCGTTTGATCGCGCGCGCCGCTCTCGCCCTGCTGCTGGCCGCGATCGCGGTTCCCGCCGCGGCGCAGGAGGCCAAGCCGGTCGCGCCGGGCATATGGCTGATCGAGGGCGGATATGAGCCGGGCCGTCAGCCGGACGGCAACTCGGTATTGATCGAGGGCCCAGCCGGGCTGCTGCTCGTCGATACCGGCCGCCATGCCAGCCAAGTGGCGAAGATCGAGGCAGCGATCACCGCACGTGGCAAGCCGCTGGTGCGGATCGTCAACACCCATTGGCACCTCGACCATGTCAGCGGCAACCTGACGCTCCGGGCGAAGCATCCTGGTATGCGCGTCTCCGCCAGCGATGCGATCGACGGCGCCCTCACCGGCTTCCTCAAGCGCAGCGCCGAGTCCGCCCGCCCCGCACTCGACGCCGGCAATATCCCCGAGCCGATGGCCAGCGAGGTACGCGGCGATCTCGCGACCTTCGAACGTGGCACCGAGCTGAGGCCCGACGATGTCGTCCGCAGGAACGGCACGATCGACGCAGGCGGGCGGAAGATCGAACTGCGTCTGGCCCGTAACGCCGCGACCGCGGGCGACGTCTGGCTCTATGACCCGCAGAGCCGCATCCTCGTCGCGGGCGATCTGGTGACGAATCCCGTCCCCTTCCTCGACACCGCCTGCCCCGATGGCTGGCTGAAGGCGCTCGAGGAAGTTGCGGCGACGCCCTTCGCCACGCTGATCCCGGGGCACGGCGCGCCGATGGACCGCCCTGCTTTCGACGCGTGGAAGCAGCGATTCATCGGCCTTCTCGACTGCGCGCGCGGGAAGGAGAAGGCGACCTATTGCGCCGACCGATGGCAGGATTGGTCCGTTGGCGGCACACCGCCCGCCGACAAGCTGCGCGTGCTCGCCATGATCCCCTATTATGTCGAGCGCATCCGCAGCGGCGAACTGGACAAGAACTGCCCCAAATGAACGCAGAACCGCATTTCACCTTCACCGACGATCCCGACCATCCCGGCTGGAAGCGCTGGGAGCTGCGCGATCCCACACGCTTCAACGCCTTTCTCGGCCCGATCCTGACCCGGGTCGAGGACGGCAAGGCACTGGTGCGGATGGTGCCGGCGCGCGAGCACTCCAACCTGCGCGACTCCACCCATGGCGGCGCGTTGCTCGGCTTCATGGACGTAGCCCTGTTCGCCGCTGCACGCAGCTTCGGCGTGCTCTCGGCCGGCGGCGCGGTGACGCTCGACCTGTCGGCGCAGTTCATCGGTACCAGCATGATCGGCCAGCCGATCGTCGCCGAGGTCGAGTTGCTGCGCGAAACCGGCCGCATGCTGTTCATGCGCGGGCTGGTGAAGCAGGAGGCGAACGTCCTCGCCAGCTTCTCGGGCACGGTGCGCAAGTCCTCGCCGCCCAAGTCGGATACATGACCAAGGTTCTTGAAAAATATCAGGCGCTGGTCGCCGCTGGCGAGCTTCGCGCCGATCCCGATCAGGCGGCGGCCGCGCGCCGGCTCGACCATCTCGCGCACGAGCTGGAAACCGGGCCGCGCAAGGGCAGCGTACTGTGGCGCCTCGCCCGCCGCGCGCCCGAGGCGCCCAAGGGCGTGTACATGTGGGGCGGTGTGGGGCGCGGCAAGTCGATGCTGATGGACCTGCTGTTCCAGACGGTGAAGATCGAGCGCAAGCGCCGCGTCCACTTCCACGAGTTCATGATCGAGGTCCACGCGCGCATCGCGGAGGAGCGCAAGAAGGAAGCCGGTGACCCGATCGTGCCCGTCGCCAAGGCGCTGACCCACAATCTCCGCCTGCTCGCCTTCGACGAGATGGTGATCAACAACGCCGCCGACGCGATGATCCTCTCCCGCCTGTTCACCGCGATGGTGGCCGAGGGGTTGACGGTGGTCGCGACCTCCAACCGCCCGCCCGACGATCTCTACAAGGACGGGCTTCAGCGCGATTCCTTCCTGCCGTTCATCGCGCTGCTCAAGGACAGGCTCGACGTCCTGCCGCTGAACGGCCCGACCGACTATCGCCGCGATCGCCTCGGTCTGATGGACATGTGGCTGGTCCCGAACAGCCCCGCGAACACCGCCACCCTGTCCGCCGCATTTTTCCGCCTCACCGACTATCCGGTCGAGGATCGCGCCAATGTGCCGTCCGAGGATCTCGAAGTGCAGGGCCGCACGCTGCACGTCCCCAAGAGCCTCAAGGGCGTCGCCGTCTTCTCGTTCAAGCGGCTGTGCGGTGAGGCGCGCGGCGCCGCCGATTATCTCGCCATCGCCCGCCGCTATCACACCGTGATCCTCGTCGGGATCCCCCGCCTGGGGCCCGAAAACCGCAACGAGGCCGCGCGCTTCGTCACGCTGATCGACGCGCTCTACGAGCACAAGGTCAAGCTGCTGGCGATGGCCGACGCCTCACCGATGGACCTCTACCGCGAGGGCGACGGCAAGTTCGAGTTCGAACGTACCGTCAGCCGCCTGATGGAGATGCAGTCGGAAGACTATCTGGCGCAGGGGCATGGCAGCGCGGGCTGACCCTCACCCCGCCACCGCCCCCGCCAATTCCGCCCCCGCCCGGTCAGGCCATAGAGCGGCAGCGGCGGAAACCGGTCCTCCAGCCGCCGCCGCACCAGATCCTGCCCGATCATCGCCTGCAAGGTTAGCGAGAGCGCGCGCGGCGTCACCGGCGCGAGCCGCGTCTGAAGCGCGTTGAACCGGGTCCACTCGTCCTCCAGCCCGCCCGCCACCGGCAGCGTCCAGCGCGACAGGTCGGGCGCTTCCAGCCCCAGACGTATCCGCACCCCCTCTATCCGTTCGCACGCCGCGCCGATCGCGCGCCCGGCGTCGCTCAGCACATATTCGGGGCGCAGCGGGTGGCCATAGCCGGGGTTGGGCATCACCCAGCCCTGTTCGCGCAGATAGGCGAGCGTACGCGTCAGGCTGTTGCGCGACAGGCCGAAGCGCCGCTCGATCACCGCGAAGCGCGATCCCTGGTCCCGGCTGAGCAACGCCAGCACCGGGATCGCCCAGCGGCTGGCGCTCAGCAGCTGCAATACCGCAGGTGAAAGAACCGGATCGTTCACGGACTTGACCATTTCGCAATCTACTATACAAACGGAACCATAGTCACGGGAGGATGACATGGCAAGCTCTGCAACCACGGAAACCGCGACCGCCGCGGCGATCGCCTATGACGGCGGCCTCACCTGTTCGATCGGTGTCTCCAGTCTCGACAAGGCGATACCCTGGTACACCGACATCCTGGGCATGCGGCTGCTCTACCGCCGCGACGACCTGGCCTGGTGCGAACTCGAAAGCGACGTGGCGCGCGTCAATGTCGGCTTGTCACAGGTCGAGAATGCCGGGGGCCCGGGCGGCGCCACGCTGACCTTCGGCGTCACCGATATCGACGCCGCCAAGGCTGCGCTCGATGCCGCAGGCGTGCGACAGGACGGGCCGATCCTCGACATCCCCGAAATGGTCCGCCTGCTCACCTTCTTCGACCCCGACGGCAACACGCTGATGTTCTATCAGGATCTTACCGCCCTGCCCGCCTGATTGGTACCACGCCCGCCGCGTGGAAGATCATTCAACACCGGGCGGCACGGACATCACCCTGTCTCGTGATAGCGAAAACGACGCGATCCAAATTCAATTATTGCAACTAATTCGCAAGTGCAAAGATTTCCTTGACAGGGTCGATTCCACGGTTGCCGCAGGGGACCAAAGCGCCTAATGCGCCTGCGTTCCCTGCGGCCCGGAGAGTCATTGGAGCCGCCCAACCTTGTTTAGGGAGGCTCATTTGGCCCGCAAGAAGATCGCCCTCATCGGCGCCGGCAACATCGGCGGCACGCTTGCTCACCTCGCCGCCCTCAAGGGGCTCGGCGACATCGTCCTGTTCGACGTGGTCGAGGGCGTTCCGCAGGGCAAGGCGCTCGATCTGTCGCAGTGCGGCCCGGTCGAAGGGTTCGACGCCAAGATCACCGGCTCGAACGACTATGCCGATATCGCGGGCGCGGACGTCATCATCGTCACCGCCGGCGTCGCCCGCAAGCCGGGCATGAGCCGCGACGACCTGCTCGGCATCAACCTCAAGGTCATGAAGGCCGTCGGCGAAGGCATCGCCGCCAACGCCCCCGACGCCTTCGTCATCTGCATCACCAACCCGCTCGACGCGATGGTGTGGGCGCTGCGCGAATTCTCGGGGCTCCCGCACAACAAGGTCGTCGGCATGGCCGGCGTGCTGGACTCGGCGCGCTTCAGCCACTTCCTGGCCGAAGAATTCAACGTGTCGGTCAAGGAAGTGAACAGCTTCGTGCTCGGCGGCCACGGCGACACGATGGTCCCGGTGGTCGAATATTCGACCGTCGCAGGCATCCCGATCCCCGACCTCATCAAGATGGGCCGCTCGACCAAGGAGCGCATCGACGCCATCGTCGCGCGCACCCGTTCGGGCGGCGGCGAGATCGTCGGCCTGCTCAAGACCGGCTCGGCCTTCTACGCTCCCGCGACCAGCGGCATCGCGATGGCCGAAGCGTATCTTTACGACCAGAAGCGCCTGCTGCCCTGCGCCGCGCACCTGACCGGCCAGTACGGCGTCGATGACCTCTATGTCGGCGTGCCCGTGATCATCGGCGCCGGTGGCGTCGAGCAGGTCGTGGAGATCGAGCTGAATGAGGAGGCCAAGGCCAACCTCCAGGTCTCGGTCGACGCGGTCAAGGAACTGCTGGTCGCCTGCAAGGGCATCGACAGCTCGCTCGGCTGATGCCGGCATTCGCCGCCTTTGGACTGATCGCAGCGACGGTCGGAGCGGCGCAGGCTGGCCCTGCGCCCTCGCCGTTGTTTGCTGCATTCAAGGCGGCGTGTTTCGACGTGCGCAAATTTGACGGTGTCGGTGCCGCGGCGACCGCCGCGGGCTGGGTCGAGATCGCCGAGGCGCAGGCCGATCCGCGCGTTACCGCGATCGTCGCCAAGGGCCGCGAGGCGATGCGCAAGGAAGCGCCGGAGGCGAAAGTCTCGGGCCAGATGTTTCGTCAGCGCTTCGACGGCCGCGACGTGTGGCTGGTGACCAGCCGGATCGAGACCGGCCCCAGGTCAGGCAAGGACGGCGGCTGGGCCACGGGCTGCCGCGCCTATGACCTTGACGCCACCGCCGCGCCGCCGCGCGAGACGATCGACGGATGGGTCGGCGCCACGCCCAACACCGTTCAGGCCAATGGCACCGCCAGCAAGCGGCGCTGGGAGCCGTGGCAGCCGGGCGTCAGCCTCGAAATTACGTACGTGCCGCGCGGCCATCCGCTCGGCGCTTCCTATGGTATCCAAGGGCTGATTTTCGTCAGCCAATCAATCGGAGGGTTCTGAATGTCGATTCTGATCGACCGTAACACCAAGGTCATCACCCAGGGGATGACCGGCGACACCGGCACCTTCCATACCCAGCAGGCGCTGGCGTACGGCACGCAGATGGTCGGCGGCGTGACCCCGGGCAAGGGCGGCACCGAGCATATCGGCCTGCCCGTGTTCGACACTGTCGCCGAAGCCAAGAGCAAGACCGGCGCCGACGCCTCGGTCATCTACGTCCCGCCGCCCTTCGCCGCGGACTCGATTCTCGAGGCGATCGACGCGGAGATCCCGCTCGTGGTCTGCATCACCGAAGGCATTCCGGTGCTCGACATGGTCAAGGTCAAGCGCGCGCTCAGCGGCTCGAAGACCCGCCTGATCGGCCCGAACTGCCCCGGCGTCCTCACCCCCAACCAGTGCAAGATCGGCATCATGCCGGGCAGCATCTTCTCCGAAGGGTCGGTAGGCGTTGTTTCGCGCTCGGGCACGCTTACCTATGAAGCCGTGTTCCAGACCACCAATGCAGGCCTTGGCCAGACGACCGCGGTCGGCATCGGCGGCGATCCCGTCAACGGCACCAACTTCATCGACGTGCTCGAGCTGTTCCTGGCGGACGAAGCGACCAAGTCGATCATCATGATCGGCGAGATCGGCGGCGACGCCGAGGAGCAGGCCGCCCAGTTCCTGATCGACGAGGCCAAGCGCGGCCGCAAGAAGCCGATGGCCGGCTTCATCGCGGGCCGCACCGCGCCTCCGGGCCGCCGCATGGGCCATGCCGGCGCGATCGTGTCGGGCGGCAAGGGCGACGCCGAGAGCAAGATCGCGGCGATGGAAGCCGCGGGCATCCGCGTTTCGGCCAGCCCGTCCGAGCTCGGCTCGACGCTGGTGGAAGTGCTGAAGGGCTGACGAACACGCCGGCGCCCCGGTTCGCGCCGGGGCATCGTGCGGTTGAAGATCCCGGCACCGGCCGGGTGACGAAGGAACGAGGAAGATGGTGGGCGCTGAAAGCCTGGATTTCGCAGACATCGCCGGTGGCGTGAGCCCGGCGTTCGTCGAGACGCTCTACGCCAAGTGGAAGGCGGACCCCGCGTCCGTCGAAGCCGGATGGCGCGAGTGGTTCGACGGGCTGGAAGGCACCGTCAACGGCCCGAGCTGGGAACGTCCCAACTGGCCGCTCAGCGACACCGACGCCCTCACCGCGGCGCTCGATCCGACCCAGATGGAGCCGGCGCCCAAGCCCGCGCGCGGCGGCGCTTCCCCCGCCCCGGCAGCGGCGCCCGCAGCCTCGTCGGCCGACATCGCGCGCGCCGCGAACGATTCGATCCGCGCCATGCTGCTCATCCGCACCTATCGCGTGCGCGGGCATCTTGCCGCCAATCTCGACCCGCTGGGCCTGTCGCACCAGAACCTGCCCGCCGACCTGACGCCCGAATATCACGGCTTCACTGCCGCTGATCTCGATCGTCCGATCTATCTCGGCGGCACGATGGGGCTGGAGAAGGCGACGATCCGCGAGCTGGTCGAGATCCTGCGCCGCAATTATTGCGGCAATGTCGGCCTCGAATACATGCACATCGCCGATGTCGAGGAACGCCGCTTCCTGCAGGAGCGCATGGAGGGCAAGGACAAGGCGATCGAGTTCACGCCCGAAGGCAAGAAGGCGATCCTGTCCAAGGTCATCGAAGCCGAGCAGTGGGAGAAGTTCCTGGGCCGCAAATATGTCGGCACCAAGCGCTTCGGGCTCGACGGCGGCGAATCGATGATCCCGGCGATGGAAGCCATCATCAAATATGGCGGCGCGCAGGGCGTGCGCGAGATCGTCTATGGCATGGCGCATCGCGGCCGACTCAACATGCTCGGCACGGTGATGGCCAAGCCCTATCGCGTCATCTTCCACGAATTCGCCGGCGGCTCGGCCAACCCCGACGACATCGGCGGCTCGGGCGACGTCAAATATCACCTCGGCACCAGCACCGACCGCGAGTTCGACGGGGTCAGCGTTCACATGTCGCTGGTCGCCAATCCCTCGCACCTCGAGGCGGTGGACCCGGTGGTGCTCGGCAAGGTCCGTGCGCAGCAGACCAACCGCAACGACCTTGAGGATCACGAGCAGGTCCTGCCCGTGCTGATCCATGGCGACGCGGCCTTCGCAGGCCAGGGCATCGTGTGGGAGTGCCTCGGCTTCTCGGGCATCCGCGGCTACAACACCGGCGGCTGCATCCACTTCATCATCAACAACCAGATCGGCTTCACGACCAGCCCGCAATTCGCGCGCTCGTCGCCCTATCCGTCCGACGTCGCCAAGGGCGTCCAGGCGCCGATCTTCCACGTCAACGGCGACGATCCCGAAGCCGTGACCTTCGCGTGCAAGATGGCGATCGAGTTCCGCCAGACCTTCAAGCGCGACATCGTCATCGACATGTGGTGCTACCGCCGCTTCGGCCATAACGAAGGCGACGAGCCCTCGTTCACCCAGCCGCTGATGTACGCCAAGATCAAGGGTCACCCCGGCGTCAGCGACATCTATGCCAAGCGGCTTGAGGGCGAAGGCGTCATCGACGGCGAGTTCGCCAAGGCCCAGGCGGCCGCATTCACTGCCCATCTCGAGGACGAGTTCACCGCGGGCGCGAGCTATAAGGCGAACAAGGCCGACTGGTTCGGTGGCCGCTGGCAGGGCCTCGGCGCGCCGATGGACGCCGAAACCGCGCGCCGCAACGTCGAGACCGGCATCGACAAGAAGCTGTTCGATAGCCTCGGCCGCACGCTGACGACGATCCCGGACGGCCTGACCCCGCACAAGACGCTCAACCGCGTGCTCGACGCCAAGGCCGCGATGTTCAAGTCGGGTGAGAATTTCGACTGGGCAACCGGCGAGGCGCTGGCCTTCGGCTCGCTGCTGTCGGAAGGCTATGGCGTGCGCCTGTCGGGCCAGGATTCGGGCCGCGGTACGTTCAGCCAGCGTCATGCCGTCTGGGTCGACCAGACCGATGAGCACAAATATGTGCCGCTGAACGAGATTCCGCACGGCCGGTTCGAGGTGCTCGACAGCCCCTTGAGCGAATATGGCGTGCTCGGTTTCGAGTACGGCTATGCGCTCGCCGATCCCAAGACGCTGGTGCTGTGGGAGGCGCAGTTCGGCGACTTCGTCAACGGCGCGCAGATCATGATCGACCAGTTCATTGCCGCGGGCGAGGCCAAGTGGCTGCGCGCCAACGGCCTCGTGATGCTGCTGCCGCACGGCTATGAGGGTCAGGGCCCCGAGCACAGCTCGGCGCGTCCGGAGCGTTTCCTCCAGCTGTGCGCGGGCGACAACATGCAGGTCGCGAACGTGACTACGCCCGCCAACTACTTCCACCTGCTACGCCGGCAGATGCACCGCAACTTCCGCAAGCCGCTCATCGTCATGACGCCGAAGTCGCTGCTCCGGCACAAGCTGGCGGTCAGCAAGACCGAGGATTTCCTGGGCGATACGCATTTCAAGCGCATCCTCTCGGACCCGTCGGCGCCGGCGGACAAGGATGTGAAGCGCGTGGTGCTTTGCTCCGGCAAGGTCGCCTATGACCTGATCGAGGCACGCGACGCGGCGGGCGACACGACCACCGCGATCATTCGTATCGAGCAGCTCTATCCCTTCCCCGGTGAACCGCTGGTCGCACGCCTCGCGCGCATGACCAATGTCGAGGAAGTGGTGTGGGCGCAGGAGGAGCCGAAGAACAACGGCTACTGGTTCTTCGTCGAACCCTATATCGAGGCGTGCATGGTCGAATCGGGCATCAAGCCGCAGCGCCCGCGCTATGCGGGCCGCGCCGCGGCGGCATCGCCCGCCACCGGCCTGATGAAGCGCCACCAGGCCGAGCAGGGCGCGCTTGTCGCCGACGCGCTGGGCCATAATGTACGCGAGGAAATCCGCCGCGCGCGCAAGACCGAAGACAAGAAGACCGCCGGCAAGGCCGGCGCGTGATCGCCAGGAAGGACTGAACCATGGCCACCGAAATCCTCGTTCCCGTTCTGGGCGAATCCATCACCGAAGCGACCATTGGCGAATGGCTGAAGCAGCCGGGCGACGCCGTCGCGGCCGATGAGCCCGTCGCATCGCTCGAGACCGACAAGGTCTCGGTCGAGGTCGGCGCCCCCGTCGCCGGCGTCATGGGCGCGCACGCCGTCAAGGTCGGCGACACCGTCAATGTCGGCGCGCTGATCGGCACGATCGAAGCCGGCGCCGGTGCTCCCGCAGCGCCCGCCGCCGCCCCGCGGCTGCTGCCCCTGCCGCTCCCCCCGCCGCAGCTGCCGAGCCGGCCCAGGACGTCGAAGCCGCCGCGCTCTCGCCGTCGGTCCGCCGCGCGATCCTCGAGCATGGCGTCGATCCGTCGACCGTGCAGGGCACCGGCAAGGACGGCCGCATCACCAAGGAAGACGTGGTCGCTGCGGCCTCGGCCAAGCCCGCAGCGCCTGCCGCTGCTCCGGCTCCGGCAACCGCCGCTCCGGTCGCGGCGCCCGCAACGGGCGGCGCCCGCAACGAAGAGCGCGTGCGCATGACGCGCCTGCGCCAGACCGTCGCCCGCCGCCTCAAGGAAGCGCAGAATACGGCTGCACTGCTCACCACCTTCAACGACGTCGACATGACGGCGGTGATCGAAGCGCGCACCAAGTACAAGGACCTGTTCGAGAAGAAGCACGGCGTCCGCCTCGGCTTCATGGGCTTCTTCGTGAAGGCCGCGACCATGGCCCTCAAGGACATCCCGGCCGTAAACGCCCAGATCGACGGCGACGAGATCGTCTATCACGACTATGCCGACATCTCGGTCGCGGTCTCCGCGCCGCAGGGCCTGGTCGTGCCCGTCATCCGCGACGCCGACAAGATGTCGGTCGCTCAGGTCGAGCGCACGATTGGTGACTTCGGCAAGCGCGCCAAGGACGGCACGCTCAAGATGGAAGAGATGAAGGGCGGTACCTTCACCATCTCCAACGGCGGCGTGTTCGGCTCGCTGATGTCGACCCCGATCATCAACCCGCCGCAGTCAGCGGTGCTGGGCCTCCACCGCATCGAGGACCGCCCGGTGGTCCGCGACGGCCAGATCGTCATCCGCCCGATGATGTACCTCGCGCTCAGCTACGACCATCGCCTGATCGACGGTCGTGAAGCGGTGACCTTCCTCGTCGCGCTCAAGAACGCGATCGAGGATCCGACCCGCCTGCTGATCGACCTGTAAGAACCGACCTCTCGTCCCCACATGCGGGCGAACGGAGTAGAAAATGGCTGAATACGACTTCGACGTCCTCGTGATCGGTTCCGGACCCGGCGGCTATGTCGCCGCGATCCGTGCGGCGCAGCTGGGCCTCAAGACCGCCTGTGCCGAAGGGCGAGAGACGCTCGGCGGCACCTGCCTCAACGTCGGCTGCATCCCGTCCAAGGCACTGCTCCACGCGTCGGAGCTGTACGAGGAAGCCGCATCCGGCGCGCTCGCCAAGCTCGGCGTCAAGCTCGGCAAGGTCGAACTCGACCTCGACGCGATGCACGCCCAGCGCCTCGACGCGGTCAAGGGCCTGACCGGCGGCATCGAATTCCTGTTCAAGAAGAACAAGGTCGAATGGCTCAAGGGCTATGCGACGTTCACCGGCAAGGACAGCGTCAAGGTCGGCGACCGTGAAGTCCGCGCGAAGAACATCGTCATCGCCACCGGCTCGTCGGTCACGCCGCTCCCGGGCGTCGAGATCGACCAGAAAATCGTGGTCGACTCCACCGGCGCGCTCGAGCTGGCCAAGGTTCCCGAGCATCTCGTCGTCATCGGCGGCGGCGTGATCGGGCTTGAGCTCGGCAGCGTGTGGCGCCGCGTCGGCGCCAAGGTCACCGTGGTCGAATATCTCGACCAGATCCTGCCCGGCTTCGACGCCGATGTGCGCAAGGAAGCCGCGCGCCTGTTCAAGAAGCAGGGCATCGAGTTCAAGACCGGCACCAAGGTCACCGGCGTTGCGGTGAAGGGCGGCAAAGCCACCATCACCGTCGAGCCGGCCGCAGGCGGCGCCGCCGAAACGATCGAGGCGGACAACGTCCTCGTCGCGATCGGCCGCAAGCCGAACACCGATGGCCTCGGCCTCGACGCCGCCGGCCTGACCGTCAACCAGCGCGGCCAGATCGAGACCGATCACAGCTTCAAGACCTCGGTCCCGGGCATCTGGGCGATCGGCGACGTCATCCCCGGCCCGATGCTCGCGCACAAGGCCGAGGATGAGGGCATCGCGGTGGCCGAGAACATCGCCGGCCTCACCGGCATCGTGAACCACGACGTCATCCCGTCGGTGGTCTATACGATGCCCGAAATCGCCGGCGTCGGCCTCACGGAGGAGGCTGCCAAGGCCAAGGGCGAGGTCAAGGTCGGCAAGTTCCCGATGGCCGGCAACAGCCGCGCCAAGACCAACCACGAGCCCGACGGCTTCGTGAAGGTCATCGCCGACGCCAAGACCGATCGCGTGCTCGGCGTATGGATCATCACCAGCGTCGCCGGCACGATGATCGCCCAGGCCGCGCAGGCGATGGAGTTCGGCGCGACCAGCGAGGACATCGCCTATACCTGCCACGCCCATCCCACGCACAGCGAGGCGATCAAGGAAGCGGCGATGGCAGTGACCGGCAAGCCGATCCATATCTGACGCGCCGGCGACGCGACTAGCGCAGCTAGGCGCGTCCGGCCGACGGCGCCCAAGGGCGCCGATCGACGTCAACTATCCTACTTGTCTCTCCCGATCAGGTGTATCATAAAAATGATACACCTGATCGGAGAATTCGATGCTCAGATACGCCGCCAGCCTCGCGCTCGTCTTCGCCGCACCCGCTTTCGCGCAGGACGCCCCGAAGATCGATCCCGTCCGGATGGACGCGGTCGTCCGCGCCGATGCCGACAAGGGCGGCTTCATGGGCGTCGTCCTCGTCGCACGCGACGGCGAGATCCTGTTCGACAGGGGCTATGGCTCGGCCAACCTCGAATGGAAGATCGCCAATGACGGCGACACCAAGTTCCGCCTCGGCTCGGTGACCAAGCAGTTCACCGGCGCTGCGATCCTGCTGCTCCAGGAACGCGGCAAGGTGAAGCTCGACGCCCCGGTGAAGACCTATCTGCCCGATGCGCCGGCGGCGTGGGACAGGGTGACGGTCCGCAACCTCCTCACCCACAGCAGCGGCATCCCCAATTTCACCTCGTTCGACGACTATGCGAAGCTGAAGACACTCGCGGCAACCACCGACAGCCTGATCGCCCGCTTCCGCGACAAGCCGCTCGATTTCCAGCCGGGCGAGAAATACGCCTATTCCAACTCGGGCTATATCCTGCTCACCGCGATCATCGAAAAGGCGAGCGGCCAGTCCTATTCGGCCTTCCTCACGGACAACATCTTCAAGCCGCTCGGCATGGCCGACACCGGTTATGACAGCCACGCGGCGATTATCCCCCGCCGCGCCGCCGGCTACAGCCCTTCGGCCAAGGGGGTGGTCAACGCCGACTATCTCGACATGACCATTCCGCAGGGAGCCGGCGCGCTCTATTCGACCTCGCACGACCTGCTCAAATGGCAGCGCGGGCTGTTCGGCGGCAAGCTGCTCAAGCCGGAATCGCTCAAGGCGTATCTGACGCCGTTCAAGGACAATTATGCGCTGGGCGTCACCGTCGCCGCCGCCGATGGCAGCACGACCATCTCGCACGGCGGCGGGATCGAGGGGTTCAACACCTGGCTCGGCTACGATCCCGACCGCAAGCTCACCGTCGTCGTGCTCGCCAATCTCAACGGCGATGCGCCCGGCCGGTTGGGCAAGGCGATGCTCACCCTGGCGCGCGGCGGCAAGGTTACGCTGGCAAGCGAGCGTCAGGCGATCAGCCTCGCGCCGGAGACGCTTCAGGCCTATCCCGGCACCTACGAGATCGCTCCCACCTTCGCGATCGCGATCCGGGTGGAGGGCGGCAAGCTGATCGCACAGGCTACCGGACAGGGCCCGATCGAGCTGTTCGCGGAAAAGCCCGATCATTTCTTCGCCCGCGCGGTCGATGCGCAGTTGGTGTTCACGCGCGACGCTTCGGGCAAGGTCGATGGTGCCGTGCTGCATCAGAATGGACGCCAGATGCCCGCCAAGCGGCAATAGGCGATCGATGAAGTAGCGCCGGTTGGCGTCGCGGCTGTTGCCGTCGTGCCCACCGGCCCGGTGCTCCAGGTCGGGGCGCACGTTAACCATTGTCGTTAGTCGGTTCTCATCCATGTCGGCGCTATGTCGTGCGCTGCTGGCCGCTCCGCCGGCCGGTACGAACATGCGAATGAAAGCCTCGCCCTCTCCTGCCAACCCTTCGGCCGTGACGCGCCCGGGCGGGACAAGCACGATCATCGCGCTGATGCTGCTGATGATCGGTATCATGATCGCCAGCTTCGCCTACGTCTCGAGCCAGGAGGCCGCGTTGCGCAGCGGGCGTATCGAAAGCCGCCACATCAGCATTGCCCGTCAGGCGCTGATGGAAGCGGATGCAGCCGTGCTCAACGCGATGGTGGATGGCATCGCGCATGGCGAACGTTATCGCGCAGCGATCGCCCGGTTCGACACTCAGCCCGTCAACCATTTTCCGGCAAGGATCACGCTCGACGGAGGCCAGACCAGCGGCATTGCCGCGGTTACGGCGGTACGCCGTAGCTGGGCCGCGATCCTGACACGCATCGAAGCCGGCGATCTTGCGGGCGCGCGGACACTGCACGACACGCAGCATGTCCAGCAGCGGACGACTGCCGTCATCACCGCGATGATGCAGCAGATCGAGCAACTCGACGCGCGCAACGATCGCGCGCAGGGCAATATCGATTTCACGATCAAGGCGGTCATCATCCTTCAACTCGCGAGCGGCCTGTTCTGCATCGCGGTCTTCCTGTTCGCGGCGCGGCGCGGCGCAGTCGAAGCCGAAGCCCGCGCGCTTGCGGTCACCAACGCCACCCGTTCGCGCGAAGAGGTGATGCGTCTCTTCGAGATGACCGACATGCTGCAAAGCGCGCAGGATCAGAGCGACGCCAACATGGTGCTGCGCGCGACCGCGATGGAGCTGCTGCCCGACCTCAGCGGAACGCTCTATGTCTTCAGCAACTCGCGCGACCGGCTGGTACTATCGGCAAGCTGGAATCTCGGCGACGGCCCTGCCCCCGCCGACACGATCGGGCTCAACCAGTGCTGGGCGCTCAAGCGGGGCAAGCCGCATGTCAACCACCCGCACGGCGACAAGCTGCGCTGCGAGCATCACGCCGAGGGCGCTTTCGTGCTCGAAATCCCGATGGCGGCGCGCGGCGAGGTGCTCGGGCTGTTCTGCATCCAGACCACGCGCGCCGATGGCGACCTTCGCCTTCAGGAAATCGCCGGACTCGGCACCGCGCTCGCCGACGCGATGTCGCTTGCGCTCGCCAATCTCTCGCTCGGCGCAAAGCTGCGCAGCCAGGCGCTGCGCGATCCGCTGACCGGCCTCTACAACCGGCGCTATATGGAGGATGCGCTCCAGCGCGCAGTCCAGCTCGCGCAGCGCGAGAAGCACGACGTGTCGATCGTCATGATCGACCTCGACCATTTCAAGCGTCTGAACGATCAGCATGGCCATGCCAAGGGCGACACGGTGCTGCGCGATGCCGCGTCGGTGATCGTCCACCAGCTGCGCGAGAGCGACGTCGCCTGCCGCTATGGGGGCGAGGAGTTGCTGGTGGTGATGCCCAATTGCTCGCTCGAGGATGCTGCGCACAAGGCCGAGCGGCTGCGGATCGGCATCGCGGCGCTGTCGCAGCCCGGTATCGATGTCTCCGCCTCGTTCGGCATCGCCAGCATCCCCGCCACCTCGTCGTCGGTGCACGATCTGATGCAGGCGGCGGACGCGGCACTTTATGCCGCCAAGGAGCAGGGCCGCAATCGCGTGGTGACCGCACCGCCGCTCATCGACCCGACCCGCGATCAGCTTCTCGCCGCGGAATAGGGTGATCCGGCCACCCACCGCCCGGCTTCGGCCAGCGGCCGCAAAATCGGGGCTAACCGCGCGTAAACCGGGACCCCGGCCGAAACCCGGGCGTTCAGCGCGGATGTATCGCACCCGATCCGCCGCGTCCGCTATCGTCCTCGCCCTCCTCGTCGCCGGTTGCGGCGGAGGCGGGGGCGGAGGTGGCGGCAGCGGGACAGTCGTAGCACCCACGCCTTCGCCATCGACGGGCACGCCGTCGCCGAGCCCTTCGACACCGGCGCCCTCGCCTTCCTCTCCGCTGCCGACGACATGGGCCGGCGTCGCCGGCTATTATGACGTCCAGCCTGACATTGGCGGGTGCCGCGCGGGTACGCTCAAGCAAGCGGTGAAGACCGAATTCCTCGCCCGGCTGAACGAGATCCGTGCGCGGCACGGCCTGGCACCCGTCGTCTATTCGAGCGGCGAGGACGTGCAGCAGGCCGAATCCTCGCTGATGATGGCCGCCAATGTCGCGCTCAGCCATACGCCGCCATCAAGCTGGCGCTGCTACACCGCCGGCGGATCGGCCGCTGCAGGCGCGAGCAACCTGATCGGCGGCTGGGGCACCGGCCTCGGCTTCGACAGCGAGGACGGGCTGCTCGCCGGCTGGCTGCGCGAAGGCGGCACCGCTCAGCTCGGCCACCGGCGCTGGATCCTTCACCCGTTCCTTCGCCAGACGTCCTATGGCCGGGTTTCGGGGACGCTGCCCGACGGGCGGCGCGCCACCACCGCCTCGATGCGGGTCTTCAGCTTCGCCGGAGCCGGACCCGCCCCATCGACAGTCCCGCCCTTTGTCGGCTTCCCGCAGGGAGACTATCCGGCGCGCTACTTCGCGCTGTCCGACTATCTCTCCTTCTCGGTGGTGCCGAGCACGACCAACAACGGCGCCGACCGCTCGGTCGATTTCTCGGCAGCGACGGTCTCGGTGCGCGGCCCTTCGGGCGATCTGCCAGTCACCGACATCACCCGCGACAATGACGGCTACGGCATCGCCAACAACATCCAGTGGCGCGTGACTGGCCTCGCCGCGAACACCGGCTACACCGTGACGATCGCTGGCGTGCGCGGCGCGCCCCAGGCCAGCTATTCCTACGATTTCAGGATCCTGCCCTAGCGCCCGAACGGCCTAGATGAGCGCCGCTCGTCCTTCGGCGACCGTGCCCGGCAGAACCGCCGCGTCGGCCTCGGCCGGCGCCGCCGGGACCTCGCCGAGGCGCCAGGGCATCCGCACCCAATCCCCAAAGCCGCCCGGCTGCCGCGCCTCCGCGATTCCTACCACCGGCCATTCGTCGCGGCCGGGCATGTGGCACGTCCCGAACAGCCGGTCCCAGAGCGTGGTGAAGGCGCCGAAATTCTTGTCGAAATGCCGCTCCTCCATCGAATGATGGATGCGGTGGAAGCGGTTGTCTACGATCAGCGCGCGGAGCGGCCCGAGCGTGATCCGCGTCGGCGAATGGATCCACACGATGTGGCTCCACAGCACCAGATTGACGAACGGAGAGACCGGGCTGTGCGTCCCGATCAGCAACGACATCGGAATCTGCAGGATGATCAGCGACAACATCGCCTCGCTGGGGTGGTGATAGCTATTCACCGCGTTCAGCTCTTCGATCGAATGATGCACGGCGTGCCAGCGCCACAGCCAGCGATGCTGGATGCGATGGAACCAGTAAAAGAAGAAGTCGTGCACGACCGCCGCGATCAGCGCAGCGAGAATCCCGCCGATCACCGGCCCGCCGACGACTGCCAGCACGCTGGGGATCGTGAACAGCGGCCGCACGCCCAGTTTCTGCCAGGCCAGTGCGAGCATCACCATCGCCACGAAGGAAATCAGCAACGACACCGTCCAGAAACCGGTGCCCAGCAGCCGGGCCCGAAGCCGGTGATCCTCACGCGGATTGAGCACCTCGAAACAGGTGAGGATGCCGAACACCACGCCCCAGGCGATATAGTGGTGCTTCAGATCGTCGAGGAGGGCAGGGACGTCCATTGCTCCGCACTTAGGCAGGCAAAGACGAATCCCGGGTAAATGCCGGGCACGCCCGGGATTGATCCGCCGCCCGGGCAATGAGACAGGGAACGGATGACACCGCCCGCCCTTGCCCAGCTCGGCACCGTGCTGCCGCTGCTCGACCTGCTCGGCATCGCCCTGTTCGCCGCCACCGGCGCGCTGGCGGCCGCGCGCCACGGGCAGACGCTGGTCACCGCCGCCTTCTTCGCGCTCATCACCGGGGTCGGGGGCGGCACGATCCGCGACCTTCTGATCGGCGCGCCGGTCTGGTGGGTCCATCACCCTTTCGTTTCCGCGCTCTGCCTCGGCGTTGCGCTGCTGATCTGGGTGACGCCCCAGAGATGGTGGCATGGCGCAGCGCTCGACTGGCTCGATGCGCTCGGCCTCGCCGCTTATGCAGTATTCGGCGCCGCCAAGTCGGTCAGCTTCGGCATCCCGCCGGTTCCCGCCGCGCTGATGGGCGTGCTCACCGCCTGCTGCGGCGGCATCATCCGCGACGTGCTGGCGGGCGAGCCTTCGATCCTGATGCGTCCGGAGCTGTACGTCACCGCCGCGGCGCTCGCCTCGTGCCTCTATGTGCTGCTGATGCTCGCCGGGCTGCCGCTGCTGGTCGCTGCGGTGATCGCCGCCGTCGCCGGCTTCGCGCTCCGCGCCGCCGCCATTGCCTGGAAGATCAAGCTGCCGGCCTATCGCGGCAAGCGCTGACGGGTTGCAGGACCGGCCCTTCAGGGCTCCATCAGCCAGGCGATCGCTGCGTCGCGGTCGTCGAACAGGCCGAAATCGGGCCGCACCTGCTGCAGCCGCTTGACCTGCATCCGCCCGGTCGCGGTCTTCACCACGAACGCGACCTTGCGCGCCCAGATCGCGCGCACCGCCGGATTGTCGAACGTCTGCCGGAGCATGTCGATCGTCGCGGTCGGAAGGCTGGGAACCGCGCTCCCGTCATAGAGCGTGACATGCTGGCCCACCGCGTCCCCGAACGATCGGACCGCGGCACGCAGTTCCTCGCCAACCCAGGCCGCATCCTCTGGGCCCAGCATCTCGCGAATCTCGAGGATCACCAGCTTGCGCGGGCGATCCACCTCAAGTCTGTGCGTCAACGGAGCGGACATGACGGCCGCGCTCTAACGCAAAGCCGCCGCCAGGTCATTCTCGACGCGTCAATAATATGACGATTCTCTGCCTAGACGCGAACCACGCCGGTTTCGCTGAAGGGCTTGGGCTCGACCGGCGGGGTCACCGCATTGTTGAGCTCGCACTGCCAGATGCCGATATCGACCCAGCGGCCTTCCTTGAATCCGATCTCGCGCAGCTGTCCGGCGCGGCGGAAGCCGACCTGCTCGTGGTTGCGGATCGAACTGTCGTTGGGCAGCGAAATCACCGCGATCGCCTGGGTAAAGCCCTGCGCGCGCAACGTATCGATCAGCGCCTCATACAGCAGCCTACCGATCCCCTGCCCCTGCACGGCCCCCGCGACATAGACCGACGTCTCGACGACATAACGGTACGCCGCCCGCTCGCGGAAGCGCGTCGCATAGGCATAGCCCAGCACGCCCTTGCCCTCGCCGTTGGTCGCGACGATCCACGGCAGCAGCCCGTCCGACGCCTCCATCCGGCTGCGCATCTGACGCGCATCGGGGGGATCGAACTCGAAGCTCACCGTACCGGTCAGCACATAGGGCGCATAGATGGCGGCGATCGCCGCGGCGTCGCCCGGCTCGGCTGCGCGAAGCTGGATCACAGGCCGACCCTCGCAAGAATGAGGTCGATCAGCCTGGCGTCCGCCCGCATCGTCGTCGCGGCCGGACCGAACGCCCCGCACTCCAGGCAGCGTGCCTGCATCGACGATCCCATCGCCAGCCGCTTGGCGTCTCCCAGCGCCTGGCCGAACACCGCACGCCGCTCGGCCGCGATACGGGCATAGATGTCGCCGCCGCTCTCGGGCGTGGCTTCCTCTTCCTCGTCGCCGCCGCTCATCGCGAAACCGGCGACGAGCTGCTCGAACCAGCTCGGCTCCTTCTCCAGATAGAGCGCGTGCACCTTGGCCGGGTCCAGCTTGGCGCGCTTCGCCGCTTCGGCGACCGCGTCGCCCAGGTTGCCGAACCGGTCGACCAGCCCGAGCTGGCGCGCGGTGCCGCCGTCCCAGACGCGGCCCTGGCCGATCTCGTCCACCCGCTGCGGGGTCAGCTTGCGCGACTGTGCGACCAGTCCGATGAAGCGGCCATAGCCCTGCTCGATCGCCGACTGCAGCACGCCGTCGATCACCTCGTTGGTACCCGCATAGAGGTCCGGCTGGCCGGTCAGCGGGGTGGTCTTCACCCCGTCGCTGGTCACGCCGATCTTGGCGAGCGTGTTCTCGAAGGTCGGGATGATGCCGAAGATGCCGATCGATCCGGTGATCGTGTTCGGCTCGGCGAAGATCACGTCGCCCGGGGTCGAGACCCAGTAGCCGCCCGAGGCGGCCAGGCTGCCCATCGATACGACGACCGGCAGCTTCTGCGCCTTGGCCTGCAGGATCGCCTGGCGGATCCGCTCGGAGGCCAGCGCCGAACCGCCCGGCGAATCGACCCGCACCACCAGCGCCTTCAGCTTCTTCTCGGCCAATCCCTTGAGCAGCAGCGCCGAGACGGTGTCGCCGCCCGCGGTGCCCGGCCCGGCCTTGCCGTCGATGATCTCGCCCGCGACGGTGATAACGCCGATCGCGTCGCCATCCTTCTTCGCCGGATTGGCTTCCAGCCAGTTGGCGAGCTTGATCGCCTTGTAATTGCCTGCGGGCTTGTTCGCGTCCGAGCCCGCAATCTCGGCGACGCGCTTGCCGAACGCCAGCCGGTCGCCGAGCTTGTCGACCAGCCCCGCATTCAAATTGGCCTTGGCGATATCGCCGTTCGCGGCCGCGACGACCACGTCGGGCTGGGCGATCGTCTGCGCGATCTGCGCCTTGGGCCGCGCCTTCTTCACCGCTTCCTGCCACTGGCCGAAGATCGTGCCATAGAGCGCTTCGTTCGCCGCCTTCGCCTCGGGCGACTGGCCGGTCAGGATATAGGGTTCGACCGCCGACTTGAACTTGCCGACCTTGTAGACGTGCGTGGTGACGCCGAGCTTGTCGATCAGTCCCTTGTAATAGAGGCGCGAGCCGCCCGGACCGCTGAACAGCATGCCGCCCATCGGGTCGACCCAGATTTCGCTGGCATTTGCGGCGAGCAGATAGCTGCTGTCGGTATAGCCGGTGGCATAGGCAAGTACCGGTTTTCCGGCCGCGCGCACCCGCGCGATCGCCTGCCCCACCTCGGCCACCGCCGCCGGATAGCCGCCCATGAACCGGTCGAGATCGAGGACCACCGCCTTGACGCGGGCGTCGGTCTTCGCGGCGTCGAGCGCGCGGACCAGATCGCGCAAGCGATGCTCGCGGATCGTCTCGCCGCCACCCAGCGCCGCAAAGGGATCGGCTTCGGAAGGCTGTTCGACGATCATCCCGTCGATGTTGAGCACCAGCGCGCCGTCCTTGACCGCCGCCGGATTGGGCCGTGCCGAGAGTATCGCAAACAGGCCGATGAAGAACAGCAGCATGAAGAGCAGGACCAGTCCGTCCTTGATCCCGACCAGCAGCTTCCATGCGCCGCGTACCAGTTTCACGTTCTCAGCTCCTCAGGATGCCCCGCGTCCCTTGACGCACAGGTAAGGCTTTGGAGCAAGCGATAACGAGACTGTGTTAAGGACGCAATACAGGGACATTGCCCGGCGTCCTCGGAAGGGCCGGCGCACACCTGCCGTCATCCCGGCCTTGTACCGGGATCCACCGGGAGGCAGCGCATGGACCAAAGGCTCAAGCCCGCCGGCGAGGCGCCGTGGATCCCGGAACAAGGCCCGGATGACGAGGAAGAGGGGATGATGCAGCGAGTCTCCCGCCCTTGAAGCGACAGCTTCCACATCGCCGAAATCCGCCAATCCTGATCGAACGCTCGCCGCGAACACCCTGCCCTTCACCGGCCGCACTGCCAGTTCGCCGAGCACCCCGGCCCCTTGCAATCGATACTTTCACGCATCGACAATTCTACAGAATTCCATTCAAGACATAGGGTTCCACGACATTGAGATGATTTGTAGTTACTCAAATCTCTATTTCGATCATACTTACCGTTTACTGCCAGCCGAAAGGTTCCCCGGCTCGCCGGATTCTTTTGCGGACTCGCCGCCCCCGCGGTTGACGATGCCCGACCCCGCATCCATATGCCGGGCGCTGGCACTCGCTTCAGGGGAGTGCCAACAATTTCAACCACTGTTCAGGAGAGCTCCATGAACTTTCGTCCGCTGCACGACCGCGTGCTCGTTCGTCGCGTCGAGGCCGAGGCCAAGACCGCCGGCGGCATCATCATCCCCGACACCGCCCAGGAAAAGCCGCAGGAAGGCGAAGTCGTCGCCGCCGGTTCGGGCGCCAAGAACGAGAAGGGCGAAGTGACCCCGCTCGACGTCAAGGCCGGCGACCGCATCCTGTTCGGCAAGTGGTCGGGCACCGAGGTCAAGGTCAACGGCGAAGACCTGCTGATCATGAAGGAAAGCGATATCCTCGGGATCATCGCCTGACCTCATTCACCGCACCGCCTCGCACAGGCGCGGCAGTGTGACCTTTGAGACTTTCCAGATTTTGAAAGGGTAGCCACCATGGCAGCCAAGGACGTAAAATTCGGTCGCGACGCACGTGAGCGCATCCTGCGCGGCGTCGACATCCTCGCCGACGCGGTGAAGGTCACGCTGGGGCCGAAGGGCCGCAACGTCGTCATCGACAAGAGCTTCGGCGCGCCGCGCATCACCAAGGACGGTGTGTCGGTTGCGAAGGAAATCGAACTCAAGGACAAGTTCGAGAACATGGGCGCCCAGATGGTGCGCGAAGTGGCCTCGAAGACCAACGACGTTGCCGGTGACGGCACCACCACCGCGACCGTTCTCGCCCAGGCGATCGTGCGCGAGGGCATGAAGTCGGTCGCGGCCGGCATGAACCCGATGGACCTGAAGCGCGGTATCGACCTCGCCGTCGGCAAGGTGGTCGCTGACCTTCAGTCGCGCTCGAAGGCCGTTGCCGGTTCGAACGAGATCGCCCAGGTCGGCATCATCTCGGCGAACGGCGACCGTGAAGTCGGCGAGAAGATCGCCGAGGCCATGGAGAAGGTCGGCAAGGAAGGCGTGATCACCGTCGAAGAGGCGAAGGGTCTCGAATTCGAGCTCGACGTCGTCGAGGGCATGCAGTTCGACCGCGGCTATCTGTCGCCCTACTTCATCACCAACCCGGAAAAGATGGCCGTCGAGCTGGCCGATCCGTACATCCTGATCCACGAGAAGAAGCTGTCGTCGCTCCAGGCGATGCTGCCGATCCTCGAGGCGGTTGTGCAGTCGGGCCGTCCGCTGCTGATCATCGCCGAGGACATCGAGGGTGAGGCACTGGCCACGCTCGTCGTCAACAAGCTGCGCGGCGGCCTCAAGGTCGCAGCCGTCAAGGCGCCGGGCTTCGGCGATCGCCGCAAGGCGATGCTCGAGGACATCGCGATCCTGACCAAGGGCGAAGTCATCAGCGAAGACCTCGGCATCAAGCTCGAGAGCGTCACGCTCGGCATGCTCGGCACCGCCAAGCGCGTCACGATCGACAAGGACAACACCACCATCGTCGACGGTGCGGGTGAAGCCGATGCGATCAAGGGCCGCACCGATGCGATCCGTCAGCAGATCGAAGTCACCACCAGCGATTACGACCGTGAGAAGCTCCAGGAGCGTCTCGCTAAGCTCGCCGGCGGCGTGGCCGTGATCAAGGTCGGCGGCGCTTCGGAAGTCGAGGTGAAGGAGCGCAAGGACCGCGTCGACGACGCGCTGCACGCGACCCGCGCTGCGGTCGAAGAAGGCATCGTCCCCGGTGGCGGCACCGCGCTGCTCTATGCGACCAAGTCGATCGAAGGCCTGGAAGGCGCCAACGAAGACCAGACCCGCGGCGTGGACATCGTCCGCAAGTCGCTGACCGCGCTGGTTCGCCAGATCGCCAGCAACGCGGGCCATGACGGCGCGGTCGTCTCGGGCAAGCTGCTCGACCAGACCGACACCTCGTTCGGCTTCAACGCCGCGACCGACACCTACGAGAACCTCGTGGCTGCCGGCGTGATCGATCCGACCAAGGTCGTCCGCACCGCGCTGCAGAACGCGGCGTCGGTCGCCGGCCTGCTCATCACCACCGAAGCGGCGGTGAGCGAGCTGCCGGAAGACAAGCCGGCTCTGCCCATGGGCGGCGGCGGCATGGGCGGCATGGGCGGCATGGATTTCTGATCGAGAACGGCCTGGATTAGCCGCGCTAATCCAGGCCTCGTTCCGATCCGGACGGCGGGTCGCGCAGCGAGCCCGACCGACGAGTCCCGGCTTTGCCGGGACCGGATCCAGACGACCCGGCCTACCGGCTGGACCAAAAGCAAAGGGCCGGCGGAGCGATCCGCCGGCCCTTTCTTCTTGTCTGCTTTCCGAAATTTAACGCTTGCCCGCTAACCCGTGGCATAGGGGGACGGGAACGGCCATGAACGCGGCGAAGGCCATTGATCGATCGATTGTCCGTGAGGCGGCGTCCACGCTGCACCTCGCGCCAGCCGCGCTGTCCGCCGATTTCCTTCCGCTCGGCCTGACCGACCCCGCCCTTGCCGCCGAGTGGGACGATCTCGCCGCGAACGCCTCCGAACCCAATGCCTTCATGGAACGCTGGTTCGTCACCGCGGGCACCGCGCATCTTCCCCCCCGCCAGGGCCGCCTGCTCGCCGTCCGCGCCGACGAGCAACTCATCGGTCTGCTCCCGCTCACCATGGAAACGCGCTACGGTCGCCTGCCGATCGCACATGTCGAGAACTGGCTCCATTATCACTGCTTCCTCGGCGGCCCGCTGCTCCGCCATGGCCATGAGGCCGCCGGCTGGACCGCGATCCTCGCCGCGCTCGACACCGATCCGCAGTCGCGCGGTCTGCTGCACCTCACCGGGCTGGTCGAGGACGGCCCGGTCCACCGCGCCCTGCTCGCCGCCGCGAACCGCCCCTGCGACACCGTCCACCGGATCGAGCGCGCACTGCTCCAGAGCGACCTGTCGCCCACCGCCTATTACGAAGCCACGGTGCGCAAGAAGAAGCGCAAGGAGATCAAGCGCCTCCAGTCGCGCCTCGCCGAATTGGGCAGCGTCACCACCACGCGGCTCACCGGTCGCGCCGACCTCCCCGCCTGGATCGACACCTATCTCGCGCTGGAAAAATCCGGCTGGAAGGGTCGCGCGGGTTCGGCGCTCGCCAGCGAGCCGCACACCGCCGCCTTCTTCCGCGACGCGCTCACCGGCGCGTTCGACGCTGGCCAGCTCGAACTCCTCCGCCTCGACCTTGACGGCGAGCCGCTGGCGATGCTGGTCAACTTCCTCACCGCCCCCGGCTCCTTCTCGTTCAAGACCGCGTTCGACGAGGCATTTTCCCGCTACTCCCCCGGCGTGCTGATCCAGCTCGAGAATCTCGCTATTCTCGACAATCCCGCCATCGCCTGGATGGACAGCTGCGCCGCCGCCGACCACCCGATGATCGACAGCCTGTGGGGCGAGCGCCGTGCCATCGTCCGCGTCACCCTGCCGCTCTCCGGCTGGCGCAGCCGCACCCTCTTCCGTGTCGCCCGCGCCGTCGAGCGCGCCGCGCAAGCCATCCGCAACCGCCGCACGCGCCCGCAAGCGCCTCCGGAGACCGAAGAATGACCGCTACCCGCCTCGCGCCGGCAACTGTGTTCGACACCGACGCCCGCGCGCGTTTCGCCACTCTCTATCCCGAGCAGCCGGGCAAGATCGCCCACGCCCTCACCGGCCATAAGCTGTTCGAACTTGAGGCGCTGGTCGAACTCTCGCAGCGCATCCGCCCGGTCGATGTCGAACAGAATCTCGCCAACCTCCCGATCGAGGTCGATCCGTCCACGGTGCAGCATAACGGCCTGTCGGTCGCCGACTCGATCCGTTCGATCGAGCAGAACGGCTCGTGGATGGTGCTCAAGTTCATCGAGCAGGATGCTGTCTATCGCCAGCTCCTCGACGAGATCCTCGACGAGCTTCAGCCGGTGGTGGCGGCCCGCACCGGCGCGATGATCAAGCGCGAAGCGTTCGTCTTCGTCTCCTCGCCCGGCGCGGTCACGCCCTTCCACATGGACCCGGAGCACAACATCCTGCTCCAGCTGCGGGGTGAGAAGACGATGACGCTCTTCCCCGCCGCCGATCCCGAGCTGACCCCCGGCGCGCTGCAGGAGGAATTCCATCGCGGTGCCCACCGCAACCTGCCCTATCGCGACGCCTTCCTGCCCAAGGGTCAGCCGATCCCGCTCACGCCCGGGGAAGGCCTCTATGTTCCGGTCAAGGCGCCGCACTGGGTACAGAACGGCGCTGCCACCTCGGTCTCGCTGTCGGTCACCTGGCGCTCCGAATGGAGCTACCGCGAGGCCGACGCCCACGCCTTCAACCGCCTGCTGCGCGGCGCGGGCCTCAGCCCCGCCATGCCTGCGCGCTATCCGCGCCAGAACATGCTCAAGGCCTATGCCTGGCGCGCCATCGCCAAGGCGCGACGGCTAGCAGGAAATCCCGACCCGCAATGACCGCCCCCCTACCCCTGGCCGCCAGCCACGACGCCGCGCGCCTCCATGAGTCGCTCGACGGTATCGCGCGTGCCGCGTCCAGGGCCGCGCAGCCGGGCTTCTACGACCGCCACGATTGGCTCGCGCTCACCCATGCGCACATCTATCCCAGCGATCCGCTCGCCATCGCCAGCGTGCGCGAGGGCGATGCCACTGCCTGGCTGCCACTGCGTGACTGCGGCGGTGGGCACGGCCGCGGCTTGGCGAGCTGGTACACGCTCGCTTTCGCACCGCTCTTCACGCCGGGCACCGATCCGGACACCCGCGCCCGCCTGCTCGGCGAGATCGCCCGCATCCTTCGCCGCCGCTTCGATACGCTCAGCCTCTGGCCGCTAGAAGCCGATGTCGCCGCCGAGCTTCAGGCGGCGTTCCGGGCGCAAGGCTGGCTGCCGCGTCTTCAGTTCGAGACCGCCAACTGGGTCGCCGAGACCGCCGGCCTCGATTTCGACGCCTATTGGGCCAATCGCCCGTCGAAACTGCGCAACACCGTTCGCCGCCGGACAAAGAACTCGCCCTTCACCACCGACGTGCTCGATCGCTTCGACGATGCCGCGTGGGATGCGTACGAGACAGTCTATGCGCAGAGCTGGAAGCCGGACGAAGGAGCTCCCGACTTCCTCCGCGCCGCCGCGGCAGCAGAAGGAGCGGCGGGCACGCTTCGCCTCGGCATCGCGCGGCGCGACGGCGTTCCGGTCGCTGCTCAATTCTGGACGGTCGAGAACGGCCACGCCACGATCCACAAGCTCGCCTATCTTGAAAGCGAACGCGAGCATTCACCGGGCACGCTGCTGTCCGTGGCAATGTTCCGCCATGTCCTCGATCGGGATCGTCCGGCGATGATCGATTATGGCAATGGCAACGAGCCATACAAGGCCGAGTGGATGGACACTCGGCGCGAGCGCTTCCGCCTGCGCCTGTTCAACCTTCGCAGTGTCGGCGGCCTCTCTCAGGGTGTAAGCCGCGCCGCCCGCGCCGCGCTCCGCCGGATCACGGGCTAGGGATCGGCTCCGCCGCAATTGTATAGTCAAATCCGTGACGCAGCCCGTCAAGGCGCGCGTCCGCCGCTAACGCCCGCTCGCGAATGGCCTCACCCTGGGCCTGCAACGCCGCCGCCAGCGCCCGGTCGGGCATCGCCTCAAGCCGGCGGAGGCACATGTCGATCTGGCTGTTCACGAAGCGAGCGCCGTACCGGATCGGGAAACGTGCCACGTCGATCACCCGCCAGCCGTTCGTCTCCATTCGCTCCACCAACCATTCGAGCGGAAACTCGCGATAGGGCCGCTCGCCGGACAGCAGCAGGCAGGCGTCGCGATACCGCCCGATCTCCCAGATGATCCGACCCGCCTCGGTCCCCGGATCGCGGCTGACATAGGGTTCCAGCCCGACCAGATAGAGCCGCCCCGCCGTCACGCCATGCAGCCGAGCGAACATCCGCTCCTGGAAATAGGGCGCAAACCCCTCGATCGCGCCGATCAGGTAATCGGCGAGCACGGTGTCGAACCGCTCTCCGGCCAACAGCTGCGGGTCGGCCCAATTGCCGACGATGATTCGGTCCTCGGGGCGCCGAACCGACTCGGCCACGTCGCGGACCTGCGCCGCATGCCCGACCGCGCCGCTCACCGCGACCCAGCGCTCGGTCTGGATCGACGTCACCCACTGGATCGAATTGGTGCCCGTCCCGGCGTCGAGCAAGGCGCCCCAGGGCCGCTCGCCCTGGAGCGCCTCGATATGCCGGAACAGTGCGGACGGCTGTCGCGTCCGCACTGCCCCTGCCCGGGCGGAGAGGCGCCCGCTCAGAACGCCGCCCGCAGCCCGAACACGATGTTCCGCCCGCGCAGCGGCGCCGCATTCTTGATGAAGGACGCGTGATTGAACGCCAGTTCGTTGGTCAGGTTGGTCCCGCGCACGAACAGTTCGGCGCTGCGGTTGGCACCCAGCTCCAGCTTGTAGGCGACCGTCGCATTGACCATGTCGTAGCCCGGGGTCGTGGTCTCGTACGACGCGACCTTCCCTTGCTCGAACACATGATAATATTCGGCGTCCGCCGTGAAGGGGCCGACATGCGCGTCGGCGCGTGCGCCCAGCCGCCCGGCGGGGATACGCGGCAGATTGCCCTGCCCGTCCTTGAACTTGGCGCGGACATAATCGCCGAACAGCGACGCGGCGAATTGCGGGCTGAATTCATAGCGCACCTCGCCGTCGATCCCGGTGAAGGTCGCGCCGCGCCCGACATAGCGGATCAGGCGGAAGTCCTCGAACTGGTCGATCGTGTCGCCATAGATATAGTTGGCGAAGTCCTGATGATACGCGCCGATGGTGAAGGTCGCCGCGCCCTTGGTCTTGCGCAGCGTCAGGTTGACCGAGTTCGACTTCTCCTCGCGCGTCGATACATCGACCGGCAGCCGCGTGTTGCCGGTAACCATTCCGATCTCGAACGTGTTGGTCGCAAGGTGGACGCCATAAGCGTACAGCTCCTGCACCGACGGCGCGCGCTCGGCATGGACAAAGGACAGCGCGATCGAATGGCTGTCGTCGAGGTTCCATACCGCCGCGGCCGATGCCGAGAAGGGGCTGTGGCTGATCGAGGGATAGCGCGCCACGTGCGACTTCACCTCCTGCCACTCCTGCCGCACCGCGCCTTCGAGCCGCACCGGGCCCAGCTGAAGCGATTCCATCAGGAACAGCGCGGTATTCTTGGTCGTGGTGTCGATCAGGAACGCCTCCGCGCCATCGGCGGAGAAGTCGCTTTCCCAATGCTGCACCCCGAATACGCCACGCAGCCCGCCGATCGGCTTGTGCGCCAGCTCCAGCCTGATGTCGGTCGCCTTGTTGCGGAAGGTCGTGGCGACCTCGCCCTCGTCCAGCTCGTCATGCTCATAGTCGGTAAACGACATACGGAAGCGCACCCGTTCGAATCCAGGCAATGGATCGCGCCAGTCGCTGCGGATGTCGAACCGGTCGCTCCGCAGCTTCACCTGGGGCGGATCCTCGTGATCGTGCCCATGGTCATGGTCGTGATCGCCATCGTCATGGCCATGCCCGCCGCAATGCAGGCTGGTGCCATGCGGGTGACAATCCTCATATTCGTGGTTGTGCCCCGGCAGGCCGTAGCTGCTGCGCTGGCGGGTATAGGCGACGCCCAGATAGCCGTTGTCGCCGATCCACGACGCGCCCGCGCTCAGCGTGTCGGTGTCGTTATACGATCCGACGACATGGTCCTCGCCGAAACTGCCGGGCACGCGATAGTCGTTTGACTTGCGCTTCACGCCCTCGATGCGAAGCGCGAACGGCCCGACCCCTGCGGTGGCCCCGCCGACGATCGCACGCTCGTCGTCGCCGGTGCCCAGCCGGCCCTCGATCGCCCCGGTGATCCCGCCCTCGGGGATCGATGTTGGCACCTTCTCGTCGAGCAGGTTGATCGCGCCGCCGCTCGCGCCGCTGCCATAGAGCAGGGTTGCGGGGCCGCGCAGCACCTCAATACCCCGCAGCAGCAGCGGCTCGACCGCGATATTATGGTCGGGCGAGATCGCCGACGCGTCCTGGATGCCGACCCCGTCGGTCAGCGCCTGGACGCGCGGCGCGGTCTGGCCGCGGATCACCGGACGGCTGGCGCCGCCGCCGAAGCTCTCGAAATTGATGCCGGGCTGGCCCGCCAGCGTTTCGCCGATCGTCGCCGCACGGCGATGGACCAGCTCGTCACCGCTCAGCGTGATCACTGGAGTCGCGGTCTCGTCCGCGGTTTGCTGCAACGGGGTCGCGGTGATGACCACCTCGCCCTCGGCGTGGCTGCCCGCCTGACCCGCCGCATTGGTAGCGCTGTTCGCATAGGCCGCACCCGGCAGGATCGCGACCGCCGACACGGCACAGAGAAGATGATGACGCACGCATTTACCCCTTTTCACACTCCAATGCCGGCCCGATTAGGATATGATGCAACATATCGCAATAGCCGAGTTGATGTTTCGGCGGTGCACTGGCCCAAAGCACGGAGCCCCGCTAACAACGAGCGATGCGCGCGCCTTCCGATGATTTTCTGGTCCGCGATCGTGCACTTTCCCGCTGCGATGTCGAAGCGCTTCCCCTCGATGCGGCACCGATCGATTGCGATCTCGAACAAGCCGCCCGGTTCCGGGGCGCCGTCATCTCGCGCGATCAGACCCCGCTGCGACTGGACCAGGTGGGCCTCAGGGTGGTTTGAAGGGAAGAAATGAGGGGGACCCTGTCATGACGCGCGATCAGGCCGCGCCGTACGCGATGCTCGCCGTGCTGGCGCTCGCGCTGTTCGGCGTCTTCTTCCATTGGCAGATTCTCGACATCTCCAACGTCGCCTGGCTGCTGCGCGGCAGCGACAATGGCGAGAACGCACTGGGGCTTCACGCCTGGCTGCACGATCCGGCGCCCGGCTTCGTGCGCACCAGCCTGCTCAACGCGCCCGAGGGCACCGGCCTGCTGTTCACGGACAGCAACCCGCTCCTGTCGGCGCTGGTCTTTCCGTTCCGCGGCCTGCTCCCGGCCGATGCGCAGGTGATCGGCTGGTGGCTGCTTGCCTGCCTGTTCCTTCAACTCTTCTTCGCATGGCAACTGCTTCGCCGCCATGCGCCCAGCGAACTCGCTTTGTGGTGCGGCGTGCTGCTGCTTGCCGCCCTGCCGACGCTGTTCAACCGCATTGTCCATGTGAACCTGATGGCGCACTGGCTGATCCTGTGGGCATTGTGGCGCTTCATGGATCCGCAGCGTTCGGGATCGAACAAGGGCTGGGCGGTGCTCGTCGCGATCACCGCCTTCGTCCATAGCTATCTGCTGGTGATGGTCGGCGCGATCTGGGCGAGCGCCATGCTCGAACGGTTCTGGAAGTCGCCGAAAGCCGCACCGCGCCTCTTCGCCGAATGCACCGCGATCCTGCTCATGGTCCTTGCCATCGCCTGGAGCCTCGGCGTGTTCGAGCCGCACTGGCCGTCGGGCAATTACGGCGCCTTCGCGATGCCGCTCGACGCGCTGTGGAACCCCGGGATCGATACCTATTCAGCCTTTCTTCCGGCCATCGAGCAGCGGCCCGGCCGGGGGTTCGAGGGCTTCCAGTATCTCGGACTGGGCCTGCTGATCCTGCTTCCCCTCGCCGCGTTCCTCGCCCGCCGACTGCCACGCCCCGCCACGGATGCGCCCGACAGCCTCGCACGGCTCAAATGGCTGCTGCCCGCGCTCATCGTCCTTACCTTGCTCGCGATCAGCACCTATCCCGATTTCGCCGGGCGACAGCTGCCGCGCACAGCCCTGCCCGATCGCGTCGCGATTGCACTCGACGCGGTGCGCGCGTCGGGCCGGCTGTTCTGGCCGGCCGCCTATGTTCTGGTCTTCGCGGGCATCCGTATCCTGTTCCGGCTCGAACCGCGGCGTGCCGGTCTCATCCTTGCTGCGCTCGCCATCGTCCAGACCGCCGACCTCACACCCATGGCGCTGTCGATCCGCGCCCAGAGCGCCGAGGCGCGCGGTGGCCCGCTCTATGTCCGCACCCGCTCGCTCGAATGGGACCGGCTGATCGCGCAGGCAAAGGACATCGCGTTCGTCCCGGGCGACGTCACCAAAGAGCTAGGCGTCTTTCAGGAAGTTGCCTGGCGCGCAGCGAAGGCGAAAGTGCCGGTCCGCGCGGTCTACGCCGCCCGCCCCTCGATCGCGAGCAGCGCTCGGCAAGCAAACGAGACAGAGGTGTTCCGCGCGGGACAGGTGGTGCCGGGCCGGCTCTACATCCTGATCGACGGCGAACTGATCCCGCCGCCGTTGATGACCCAGGTGCGCCCACTCGACGGGGTCACGATCCTGTTCCAACCGTGAATCGCGACCACCTCAGCGGAGGCGGAGCAGCGGCGCCTATTTGTTCATCGCCTCGATGATGCGCTTCACATCCTGGCTGCGCCCGCGCGGCAGGACGAGGACGTCGTCGCCATCGGCAACCACGATCAGGTCGGATATCCCCACCAGCGCGACACGCTTGCCCGGTCCGGCCCGCACCAGGCAATCGGTGGTGTCGACCGCGATCACCTCTCCACCAAAGGCGTTGCCCGCGCCATCACAGTCACTGATTGCGTGCAGCGCGTCCCAGCTTCCGACATCGGACCAGCCCATCGCCACGGGCACCACGGCGACGCGCTCGGCCTTCTCCATCACCGCATAATCGATGGACTCAGCCGGCGATTTCGCGAACTCGATCTGATCGGGCAGAATTCGGGTCCCTTCACGGATCGCACGCGCCATCGCCGCCCGCACCGCCACCAGCATATCCGGCGCGAACCTGCCCAGCGCGTCGAGATAGGCGTCTGCCCTGAACAGGAAGATGCCGCCGTTCCAGGCGTGGCCGCCAGCGGCGATCATCGCCTCCGCCACATCCCGCTTCGGTTTCTCGACGAACCGCTCGACCTTATGCACCCCCGTCCGGATCGCATCGCCGACCTTGATATAGCCATAGCCCGTCTCGGGCGCATCGGGCGTGATTCCGAAGGTCACTAGCCACCCGTCCTCGACGAGGGGGAGCGCCGCGTCGATCGCGGCGTGGAAGGCAGCGACGTCGCCGATCACATGGTCGGACGGCATCACCAGCAGCGGCTCGCTCCCGCCGCCTGCCGCCAGCGCCGCGAGCGCGATTGCCGGGGCGGTATTGCGGCCCATCGGCTCCAGGATCAGCGCTTGCGCCCGCGCCTCGACCGCCCCCAACTGCTCCTCGACCATATCCGCGTGCAGCGCGTTGGCGACAATCACCGGCGCAGCAAAGCGATCGCCAGCCGGGGTGCGCCGCGCGGTCAGTTGAAGCATGGTTTCCTCGGCAGTCAGCGCCAGCATCTGCTTGGGCATTTCGGGCCGGGACATCGGCCACAGCCGGATGCCCGATCCGCCGGAGAGGATAACGGGAACGATCGGCTTCTGGTCGGTCATCATGGTCTCCTCGCCAGCGAGGCTAGCCTTGCCCGCACGTGCCGCCAAACACTTATCGGGACATGAATTTCCCGGTCTTCAGCTTTTTTTCGTCAATTTTGCCGACATGTCCTTACAGTGTCGGATTTGTTTACAGTTTCCGGTGTAGGGGTTGGGGCGCTATGATCCGCCTGTTCAAACACTATATTCCGAACGCGGTGCTGCTGCTCGCCCTGTTCGATCTCGTGCTGCTGTTCTCCGCGGCCGAGTTCGGCTGGGCCTATCGCGCCTGGCAGATCGGGATGAAGGTCGAACCGATCCACACCCGTATCCTCCAGATGAGCAGCTTCGCCGCTTGTCTCGAGCTCGCGATGATCGCGGTCGGGGTCTATGGCGCGGATTCGCTTCAGTCGATCCGGGTCGCCGCCGCGCGGCTGCTGGTCGCGGTGTCGCTGGGAACGATCTTCCTCTCGGTCGTGTTCTTCGTCGTTCCGGCGCTCACCTTCTGGCGCTCGAACCTGCTCTACGCGATGCTCGCCGCGGCGGTGATGCTGTTCCTGCTGCGCCTGCTGCTCGGCAAGACGCTGGGCAGCCAGATCTTCAAGCGCCGGGTGGTCGTGCTCGGCGCCGGCGCGCGGGCCGAGCGGCTCAAGGCGCTTTCCAAGAAACCGGGTGCCGGTTTCGTCGTCGTCGGCTATGTCGCGATGAGCGAGGCGAACCGCACCATTCCCGAAGCGATCGCACGCGACGCCATCTACAACCTTGCCGATCATGTCGTGCTGCTCAACGCCAGCGAAGTCGTGCTCGCGCTGGAAGAACGCCGCAACGCATTGCCGCTCAAGGATCTGCTGCGGATCAAGACCACCGGCGTCCATGTCAACGACACGTCGACCTTCCTCGAGCGCGAGACGGGACGCGTCGATCTTCAGTCGGTCAATCCGAGCTGGCTGATCTTCTCCGACGGCTTCTCCTCGGGCCGGATGCTGTCGAGCATGTTCAAGCGGTTCTTCGACATCGTCGCGAGCCTGATCCTGCTGGTCCTCACCCTACCGCTGGTCCTGCTCGGCGCACTCGCGGTGAAGCTCGAAAGCCGCGGCCCGGCCTTCTATCGCCAGCGCCGCGTCGGGCTCTACGGACAGGGCTTCGACATCATCAAGCTGCGTTCGATGCGCGTCGATGCGGAAGTCGGCGGCAAGGCGGTCTGGGCCGAGAAGGACGATCCGCGCATCACCCGGGTCGGCCGCTTCATCCGCAAGGTGCGGATCGACGAGCTGCCGCAATGCTGGTCGGTGCTGAAGGGTGAGATGAGCTTTGTCGGTCCGCGCCCCGAACGCCCCCAGTTCGTCGAGGATCTCGAGGCCAAGCTGCCCTATTATGCCGAGCGGCACATGGTGAAGCCCGGCATCACCGGCTGGGCGCAGATCAACTATCCCTATGGTGCGTCGATCGAGGACAGTCGCCAGAAGCTCGAATATGACCTCTATTACGCAAAGAACTATTCCCCCTTTCTCGACGTGCTGATCCTGCTCCAGACGCTCCGGGTGGTGCTCTTCCCGGACGGCGCGCGCTGATCCCGTGGTTCCGGCGCTGATCCTCTGGAGCCACGCGCTCGCGGCGCTGCTGTTCGGCGCGCTCGGCCTGTGGACGCTGCGCCGCGCCGAGGCCGGCGTGCCGCGCAACCCGCTCGCCGTGGCACTGCTGATGACCGCGCTGTGGGCGCTCGCGGTCGCAGGGATCGGCGAAACCGATCTGACCACCCGTATCGCCGAAAGCGGGCGCAACCTTGCCTGGCTCGCTTTCATGATCGCACTTCACCGCCGCAACGGATCGGAGCGACCGCCTGCCGCGATCGGCATCGTCTATGGTGTCGTCGCGCTCGTCATCCTTGTCGCATTGGCGCTCCACGTGGCCGCGACCGCGCCGGAAGTCGCACCTGAAGTGACCCAAGCGGCGCTGCTGCTGCGCATGATGGCCGCCGTCACCGCGCTCGTGCTCGTTCAGAGCCTCCACAGCGCGATCACCGCGCCCGGCACCGCCGGCATGCGCCCGGTCGTGCTCGCGATCGGCGCGATATGGCTGGTCGACATCAACGTCCTCAGCGTCGCCTGGCTGACCATGGGCTGGCCGCACCAGCTGGTCGCGGTACGCGGCGGCGCGATGGCGCTGATCGCCGCAGCGATCGCGATGGGGCTGCAGAGGCGCGGCGAGTGGCCGATGCAGCTTTCCCGCACCGTCGCCTATCAATCGCTCTCGCTGGTCGCGATCGGCCTCTATTTCGCGCTGCTGGCGCTCGCCACTTCGGCGCTCGCCGCGATCGGCGGCGACAATGCGCGGCTGCTCCAGACCGCCTTCGTCTTCGGCTCGACCGCCGCCATCCTCACCTTGGTATCGAGCCCCTGGCTGCGTGCCTGGATCAAGGTGAAGCTCGCCAAGCACTTCTTCCGCCACCGCTACGACTATCGCGCGGAATGGATGCGCTTCACCGAAACGCTGGGCGAGCCCGAAGGCAGCGCCCCGCTCGACGAGCGTATCGTCAAGGCGCTCGCGGACCTCACCGATTCGCCCGCGGGCGTTCTGCTGGTGCCCCAGGGCGAAGCGCTGGGCGTCGGCGCGGCGTGGAACATCGATCGAGCCGTGCTGCCCGCCGGCTATGGGGAAAGCTGGCATCTCGACCGGATCGATCCGACGCTGGTTCTGGAGCTCGATACCGTCGAGGGTGCCGATTCGGCGCCCCCGTCGATCCGCAGCTGGGATCAGGCATGGGTGGTGGTGCCGTTGCCGCATCACGCGCGTCTTGCCGGCGCGATCGTGCTCGCCCGCCCGCCCATCACGCGCGCGCTCGACTGGGAGGATTTCGACCTGCTCAAGGCGGCCGGCCGCCAGCTGGCCAGCTATCTCGCCGAGGAACGCGCGATCGAGGCACTGGCCGAAGCCGAACGGTTCGAGGAATTCAACCGCCGCTTCGCCTTCATCATGCACGACATCAAGAATCTGGTCAGCCAGCTGACGCTGGTCGCGCGCAATGCGGAGCGCCACGCCGACAATCCCGCCTTTCGTGCCGACATGGTCGCTACCCTTCAGGATTCGGCCGGGCGCATGAACGACATGCTCGCGCGCCTCTCGCAGCATCACCGCGCGCGCACCGATGCGCCGGTCGCGGTGCCGCTTGCGCCGCTCGCCCGGCGCGTCGCCAAGGCGCGGCGCGCGCAGCACCCGGTCGAGGTATCGAGCAGCGGCGATCCGCTCGCCATCGCCGATCCCGCGATGCTTGAAACGCTGCTCGGCCACCTCATCCAGAATGCGATCGAGGCCAGCGCCGCGGACGCGCCAGTGCGGATCGAAGTGCGTTCCGAAAAGGAAGAGGCGCGGATCGACGTGATCGATCGCGGCGCGGGCATGTCGCCCGCTTTCATCCGGGACAAGTTGTTCAAGCCCTTCGTCTCGTCCAAGCCCGGCGGCTTCGGCATCGGCGCGTTCGAGGCGCAGAAGCTCGCCGCCGAGATGGGCGGGCGGATCGAGGTCAAGAGCAGCGAGGGCAAGGGATCGCGATTTCGCGTTGTGCTGCGCGCAGCGGCCGGCGCCGGTAACGAAGTTGGACAAGCGGCATGAACGACAAACCCAAACTCCTGATCGTCGAGGACGATGCCGGGCTGCAGCGCCAGCTGCGCTGGGCCTATGAGGGCTATGAGATCCTGACCGCGGGCGACCGCGAGGGCGCCATCGCGATGCTGCGTGCGGAGGAGCCGGCGGTGGTCACGCTCGATCTCGGCCTGCCGCCCGACCCCGACGGCACGAGCGAGGGCTTCGCCGTCCTCGAAACCATCCTCGCGCTCAAGCCCGATACCCGCGTCATCGTCGCATCGGGCCATGGCGAGCGCGAATCGATGCTCCGCGCCATCTCGATGGGGGCATGGGACTTCTACCAGAAGCCGATCGACATCGACGCGCTCGGCCTAATCGTTGCACGCGCCTTCCACGTCCATGCGCTCGAGGCCGAAAACCGCCGCCTCGCCGCGCGGGCCGAACGCGGCACTGCGCTCGGCGGCATCGTTACCGGATCGCCCGAGATGCTCAAGGTCACCCGCACGATCGAGCGCGTCGCCCCGGCCGACGTCTCGGTGATGCTGCTCGGCGCCAGCGGCACCGGAAAGGAGCTGCTCGCCCGCGGCCTGCACGACGCCAGCCGCCGCAAGGGCGAGTTCGTCGCGATCAACTGCGCCGCAATCCCCGAAACCCTGCTCGAATCCGAATTGTTCGGGCACGAGAAAGGGGCCTTCACCGGCGCGGTCAAGACGACCGAGGGCAAGATCGAGCAGGCGCAGGGCGGCACGCTCTTCCTCGACGAGATCGGCGACGTGCCGCTCGCGCTTCAGGTCAAGCTGCTGCGCTTCCTGCAGGAGCGCGTGATCGAGCGGATCGGCGGACGCAAGCCGATTGCAGTCGATACCCGCGTGGTCTGCGCGACGCACCAGGACATCGACGCGATGATCGCCGCGGGCACCTTCCGCGACGACCTCTATTACCGCCTCGCCGAGATCGTCGTGCGGATCCCGAGCCTCGCCGAGCGTCCGGGCGATGCGGGCCTGCTCGCGCGCCATCTGCTCCACAAGCACAGCAGCGCGATGAAGCTCGGCACCAAGAGCTTCGCCCCCGATGCGCTCGACGCGATCGACGCATGGCACTGGCCGGGCAATGTCCGCGAGCTGGAAAACCGGGTGAAGCGCGCCGCGATCATGGCCGACGGCAAGCTCGTCGTCGCCGCCGATCTGGATCTCCCCGCGCCCGAACATGCCGGCCCGGTCAACCTGAAGGCCGTGCGCGAGGCCGCGGACCGGCGCGCGATCATCCAGGCCCTCTCCCGCACCGACGGCAATATCTCCGGCACCGCGCGCCTGCTCGGGATCAGCCGCCCCACCCTCTATGATCTGATGAAGGCCTATGACCTCCAGCCCTGAAACCGGCCGCCGACGCACCTGGCGCAGCGACAGCAGCCGCGCGGCGGGCAAGCGCCGCGTCAATCTGCGCCGCATCGTCGTGTTCGCGCTGTGCATCGGCGCGTTCGGCGTGGCGCTGCTCGCCTTCCGCTCGGTCGTTGCCAACCGCGTCGATCCCGAAGCGGCGCGCGCGGCAGTCGCGCGCAGCGAGCAGTATCTCAAGGCGAGCAACGCGTCCGCCGCCCGGTCGCAGGCCTTCGGCGCCGTCCGCGCCGATCCCAACTGGGGCGAGGCGCACCTCGCCCTCGCCCGTGCCGCCCTTGCGCTCGACGAAGGCATCGCCGCCGAGGCGTCGCTGCGCCGCGCGATCGACAACGGCATCGATCCGAAGCGCACCCATGCCCTGATGGCGCACGCGATCCTGCTGCAGGGCGATCCGCGTCGCGCGCTGATCGAAGCGGGCAAGGCCCCGGAAGCCGACCGCCTCTACGTCCTGCGCGTTCGCACCCGCGCCTATGCCGCAGGCGGCAATCTTGCCGCGGGGCAACAGGCCGCGCTGGCCGCGGTTCGTCTGGCACCCGACGATGCCAATACCTGGACCGATCTCGGCCGCTTCCGCCTCAACGCGGGCGATGTGGTCGGCGCGATCGAGGCGGCGGGCAAGGCCACCCAGCTCGACAGCGGCAATACCGAAGCGCTGGTCCTGCGCGGCGAGCTGGTCCGCAGCCAATACGGTCTGGTCGCGGCGCTCCCCTGGTTCGAGGCCGCGCTCAAGCGCGATCCCTATCGCCATTCGACGCTGATCCAGTACGCCTCCACGCTCGGCGACGCCGGCCGCACGCGCGAGATGCTCGCGGTCACCCGGCGCGCGATGGAGGTTCGCCCGCGCAGTCCGCAGTCCTTCTACCTGCAGGCCGTACTCGCCGCGCGCGCCGAGCAGTTCGATCTCGCCAGCAACCTGCTCCAGCGCGCAGGCAGCGGGATCGCCGCGCTGCCCGGCGGGATGCTGCTGGGCGGCACGCTCGACATCGAGCAGGGGCGCTACGAACGCGCAGTCGAGAAGCTGCGCAACCTGGTCAACGCCCAGCCGATGAACCTCACCGCGCGCAAGCTGCTCGCCACCGCGCTGCTTCGCTCGGACGCGTCGAAGAACGGGATCGAACTGCTGCTGCCGGTCGTCGCCCGCGGCGACGCCGATTCCTATGCGCTCAGCCTCGTCGCGCGCGGCTATGAACGAATCGGCCAGCGTGCCGATGCCGCCCGCTATTTCGACCGCGCCGCATCGCCGGTTCGCGACGGCTCGGCCTGGTTCAGCTCCGACGAAGCGCTGCCCAGTCTCACCGCCGCGGTGCAGAAGGCGCCGGTCGACGACCCGCGCGCCACGGTCCCGCTGATCCGCGGACTGATCGACAGCGGCAACAAGACAGACGCGCTCGCCGCCGCGAAGGAGATCGCCGCCAACAACCCCGGCGCGCCCGCCGCGCACACGCTGGTCGGCGATACGCTGATGCTGCTCGGCCGCCCCGGCGATGCCGTGCGCTACTACAAGGACGCTGCCAGCATCCGCTTTGACGAGGCTGCAATGCTCCGTCTGGTCGAGGCGCTCGACCGTTCGGGCCAGCGGCAGGAGGCATCCACCACGCTCGCGCTGTTCCTTTCGCAGAACCCGCTCAACCTCGCTGCTCTGCGCCTCTCAGCCAGCTGGCAGGCGGCAGCGGGCGACTATGACGCCGCGATCGATTCGCTCGAGGCGGTCCGCCTGCGCACCGGTAACCGCGACGCCGGGCTGCTCGCCGAGCTCGCGCTCGCCTATGCCGGCGCGGACGAGCCCGAACGCGCCGCGCGCTATGCCGAGGCTGCCTACCACCTAGCCCCATCCAACCCCGCAGTGGCGGGCGCAATGGGCTGGACCCTCGCCGAGAGCGGCGACATCGAGGGCGGCATCGAGCTGTTGCAAAAGGCGGTCGCGCTCGCCCCGCGCCACCCGATGCTGCGCTGGCAGCTCGCCCAGGCCTATGCCGAGGCCGGCCGCAACGCCGATGCCAGGGCGCAGGCGCAGGCCGCGATCGCCATCCCCGGCTTCACCGACCGCAGCGCCGCCGAAGCGCTGATCGCGAAACTGGCCTGAACCGATTCCTCTCCGATACGGCGAGGAATGAAGCCATTGCCTTCCTCCGCCCCGCCGCCTAGCCAGCCTCCATGAGCGACCCGCTGGACCGCATCGCCGCAGCCCTCGAACGGCTGGCTCCGCCGCCCCCGCCGGTGCCAGATCTCGACGCGCACCCCGCCTATGTGTGGCACCGCGGCTTCCTCCAGCCTGCCCGCGCCTTCGCGCCGCTTCCGCTTGCCGAACTGGTCGGGATCGATCGGCAAAAGGAAACGCTGCTCGACAATGTCCGCCGCCTCGCAAACGGCCTGCCCGCGCACGATGTGCTGCTGTGGGGCGCGCGCGGCACCGGCAAGTCGGCGCTGAGCAAGGCTGCGGTCGCCACGGTGCAGGCGGAGGGCGGTGCCATCGCGCTGATCGAGGCGCAGGCCGATGCGCTCGACACGCTGCCCCAGCTCTTCGCGCTGATCTCTGCCAGCTCGCGCGCCTTCGTCATCTTCCTCGACGATCTCGGCTTCGACGCCGCGTCGGACGGCCGCGCGCTGCGCTCGCTGCTCGAGGGCGGGGCCGAAGCGCGCCCGCTCAATGCCCGGTTGTTCGTCACCTCGAACCGTCGCCACCTGATCCCGCGCGACATCGCCGAGCAGTCGAGCGCGATCAATCCGCGCGACAGTATCGACGACAATCTCGCGCTTGCCGACCGGTTCGGCCTGTCGCTCGGCTTCCACGCGATCGACCAGGACACCTATGTCGAGATCGTCCGTACCTATGCGCGCGACCACGGTCTGCCCTTCGACCCCGCCGAGGCGATCAACTGGGCGACCCGCCGCGGCAGCCGCTCGGGCCGCGTCGCCTGGCAATATGTGGTCGAGCTGGCGGGCCGGAACGGGAAGCAGCTCTGAACCTCAGCCCGTCTCGCCCGTTGTGACGCCATGACAACGAACCTTCCCGTCCCGCGTGAAGCAGTGCTCATCGTCAATGCCAAGTCGCGCCGCGGTGCCGCGCTGTTCGAACAGGCGCGCCAGAAGGTCGAGGCTGCCGGCATCCGTCTCATCGCCGCGCATCCCGTGCGCGAGCCCGATCTGCTCGACGATACCGTGCGTGACGCAATCCGCTCTGGCGCGCCGATGGTGATCGTCGGCGGCGGTGACGGGTCGCTGTCGGGCGTGGTCGACGATGTCGTGGGCAAGGATGTGGTGTTTGCGGTACTCCCGCTCGGCACCGCCAACAGCTTCGCGCGCACGCTCGGCATCCCGCTCGACCTCGACGGCGCGATCAGCGCGATCGCCACGGGCAAGCGCCGCCGCGTCGATCTCGGCATGATCGACGGCGACTATTTCGCCAACGCCGCCGCGATGGGCCTCTCCCCGATGATCGGGGAGAGCGTCCCGCACAACCTCAAGAAATATCTCGGCCGCGTCGGCTATCTTACCTGGGCCGTCTGGTGCTTCGCCCGCTTCCGCCCGTTCCGCGTGTTCGTGGACGATGGCACCAAGACCCATCGCATGTGGGGCAGCGAGGTGCGCATCCTCAACGGCCGGTTCCACGGCGGCGTGGTGATGAGCGACGAGGCCTGTGTCGAGAGCGGCGAAATGCTGATCCAGGTCGTCACCGGCCGCAATCGCTGGCGCCTCGCCTGGGACTGGTACGCCCGCTTCTTCCGCCTACGCACCCGCGACCAGAATGTCAGCGAATTCCGCGGCGCCGAGCTCAAGCTCGACACCCGCCCGCATCGCAAGATCTCGATCGACGGCGAGGTGCTGGCGCGGACGCCGGTAATGGTGCGCGTGGCCGAACGCGCGATCGACGTGGTCGTGCCAGCCTGAACCGGCCCCTTCCGCCCCTGAGCCGGCTCAGGGGAGGAATTTGGCTCACCCCAGCCCCTCGACCATCTCCGCCAGCTCCAGCCAGCGCAGCTCCGCCGCGTCCTTCTCGTCGCGCGCCTTGGCGATCCCCGCCATCAGCGTGTCGAACCTGCCGGGGTTCTTGGCGTACAGGTCCGGGGCGGCCAGCGCCGCCTCGTCCTTCGCGATCGCCGCGTCCAGTTCCTCGATCCGCTTGGGTAGCAGATCGTAGTCGCGCTGGTCCTTGTAGCTGAGCTTGGTCTTCACCTTGGGCGTTTCGGCCACCGGTGCGGCCTTGGCCACCGCCTTCCTTGCCTCGGGCCGAACTTTGCGCTTGGCTTCCCAGTCGGCATAGCCGCCGACCACCATGTCGACCGTCCCCGACCCGTCGAGCCCGATCGTCATCGTCACCGTGCGGTCGAGAAAGTCGCGGTCGTGGCTGACGATCAGCACCGTGCCGTCATAGTCCGCGATCACTTCCTGCAGCAGGTCGAGGGTCTCGAGGTCGAGGTCGTTGGTCGGCTCGTCCAGCACCATCAGGTTCGACGGCCGGGCGAATTCGCGCGCCAGCAACAAGCGCGAGCGTTCGCCGCCGGAAAGCGTGCCGACCTTGGCATCGACCATGTTCGGCTCGAACAGGAACTCCTTGAGATAGCCATGGATGTGCTTGCGCGTGCCCAGCACGTCGATCCATTCGCCGCCGTCGGCAACCACGTCGCGCACCGTTTTTTCCGGCTGCATCCGGCTGCGCTGCTGGTCGATGATCACCGGATCGAGCGTCTTGGCGAGCTTCACGCTGCCGGTGTCCGGCTCGATCTCGCCGGTCAGCAGCTTGAGCAGGGTCGATTTGCCCGCGCCGTTCTTGCCGACGATGCCGATGCGGTCGCCGCGCGTCACCCGAAGAGTGAGGTCGCGGATGATCGTGCGGTCGCCATAGGATTTGGATGCGCCCTTGGCGTCGATCACCACCTTGGTCTTCGAATCGTCGGCCGCGGTGGTCAGGTTCGCCGCCCCTGCAGGGCCGGTCATCGCCGCCCGCTCGGCGCGCATCTCCAGCAGCTTGGTCAGCCGGCCCTGGTTGCGCCGCCGCCGTCCGGTGACGCCGCGCTGAAGCCAATGCTCCTCGAGCTTCAGCCGCGCGTCGAGCTTTTCCGCCGCGCGTTGTTCCTCGGCATAGACCTGTTCGGTCCACACCTCGAACCCGCCGAATCCGATCTCGGCGCGCCGCATCGATCCGCGGTCGAGCCACAAGGTTTGCCGCGTCAGGCGCGTCAGGAAGGTGCGGTCGTGGCTGATCACCACGAACGCGCCGCGATAGCGGTTGAGCCATTCTTCCAGCCATTCGATCGCATGGATGTCGAGATGGTTGGTCGGCTCGTCGAGCAGCAGCACGTCGGGGTCCATCGCCAGCGCCCGCGCGATGCCGGCGCGACGTCGCTCGCCCCCGCTCGCGGTCGCCGCTTCGCGCGTCAGGTCGATGCCGAGCTGGTCTGCGATCGCTTCGGCCTCGTGCTGCTGCGGCGCGTCGTCGCCCGACAGGACATAGTCCATCAGCGTCGTGCACCCGGTCATCCGCGGTTCCTGCTCCAGCATCACCACGCGCGTGCCCGGCTGTATCGTCCGCCGCCCTTCGTCTGCATCCACCTGTCCGGCGAGCAGCTTGAGCAATGTGGTCTTGCCCGCGCCATTGCGCCCGATCAGCGCCAGCCGGTCGCGCTGCCCCACATAGATGTCGAGATCGCGGAACAGCCAGCCCGATCCCTGGACCAGACCGAGCTTTTCATAGGAGAGTACAGGAGCAGCCATAGGCCCGCGCAGGTAGGCGGATGCGCCTCCGGGGGCAAGCGTCGGCACGGCTGGGCGGCTTACGACAGGCTTACGTCCATATTCACCGGCTGTTCAACGGTTCGCACCTATGCCAAGCCACATGAAGATGTTCGGCTTTCTCTGTCTCGGCGCATTGCTTGCCGCCGCTGCGCTTCCTGCGCATGCCTCGCCGCAGGTGCGCGGCGATCAGGAAGCCGCGCGCGAAGGTCGCGCGCAGGGCCGCCTGCTGCCGCTGCGCGAGATCGAATCGCGGGTCGTTCCCGCAATGACCCGCAAGGGCGCGCAGTATCTCGGCTTCGATTTCGATTCGGGGACGATGATTTACACGCTAAAGTTCCTGCGCAATGGATCGGTCATCTGGATCGACGTCGATGGCCGTTCGGGTCAGATCGTCGGCCAGTCGGGCCGCTGACGGGAACAAGAAGGAAATAAGATGCGCGTTCTGATCGTCGAGGACGAACCCAATCTCCGCAACCAGCTTCAGGCGACGCTCGAAGGCGCGGGCTATGCCGTCGATACCGCCGGCGATGGCGAAGAGGGCCATTATCTCGGCTCGACGGAGAATTACGACGCAATCGTTCTCGACCTCGGGCTGCCCGAAGTCGACGGGCTGACCGTGCTCGATCGCTGGCGCAAGGAAGGCAAGACCACGCCCGTTCTGGTGCTGACGGCGCGAGACAGCTGGTCGGACAAGGTTGCCGGGCTCGACGCCGGCGCTGACGACTATGTCGCCAAGCCGTTCCAGTCGGAGGAGCTGATCGCCCGCCTGCGCGCGCTGATCCGCCGCGCATCGGGCAATGCCTCGGCCGAGCTGATCGCGGGCGACATCCGCCTCGACACGCGATCTGGCAAGGTCACCAAGGGCGGCGACCCGGTCAAGCTCACCGCGCAGGAGTACAAGCTCCTCTCCTACCTGCTCCATCACAAGGGCAAGGTGGTGAGCCGCACCGAGCTGATCGAGCATATCTACGACCAGGATTTCGATCGCGATTCGAACACGATCGAGGTGTTCGTGACGCGCATCCGCAAGAAGCTCGGCCCCGACGTGATCACCACGATCCGCGGCCTGGGCTACAGCCTCGAAGAGCCGGCGGAGGCCGGTGGCTGATCTTCCCTTCGGACTCGTTCTGGATCGCCGCTTTCCGTTCGTCCGTCGTGCGGAGAGCATGGCGGCTTCGGAACTGACGCCTCAGCCCGGCGACCCCGCGCCGCGGCCCTATGTCCGCACGACCGGATCATTGAGCCGCCGCATGATCCTGATTGCGGCGGCGTGGATCACGCTGCTGCTCACCGGCGGCGGCTTCGCGCTCGATCGCGTGCTGACCGGTGCGGTTACGCGCAATTTCGACGACGGCCTCGAATATCTCCTGAACTCGCTCGTCGTCTCTGCGGAGATCGGTCCGGAAGGCGAGATCGCGTTCAACCGCCAGCTTTCCGACCAGCGCTTCCTCGAGCCTTATTCGGGCCTTTACTGGCAGGTCACGGGCAAGGGCTATGAACCCTTCCCCTCGCGCTCGCTCTGGGACCGCCAGCTGCGCACCGACGAGGCGCATCAGGATCAGGACGTCCACACCTACGATTCGAACCAGTTCACCGACCACCGCTTGCGCGTGGTCGAGCGCGACATCGTCCTGCCCGGCTCGCAGGTTCGTTGGCGCTTCCAGGTCGCGCAGAGCCGCGACATGCTCGACGCGCAGATCGAGGCGCTGCGCAAGACGCTGGTACGCAGCTTCTTGCTGCTTGCCGCGTCCCTGATCGCCCTGGCTGCGCTTCAGACCTGGTACGGCCTGCTCCCGCTGCGCAAGCTACGCGCGGGTATCCAGCAGCTGCGCACCGGCGAGGCGCCCCGGATCGAAGGCGCGATGCCTGCAGAGGTCGCGCCGATGGTCGAGGAGCTCAACGCCCTCGTCGCGCACAACGACAGGCAGGCCGAGGAAGCGCGCCGCCACGCCGGCAACCTCGCCCATGCGCTCAAGACGCCGCTCACGGTGATCATGAACGCCGCCACCGCGCAATCCGACGACCTGCCCTCGACGGTGGTGCGCGAAGCCCGCACCATGCGCCGCCAGGTCGATCACCATCTCGCCCGTGCCCGCGCGGTCGGCCGCCGCGGCTCGGCGCACAGCCGCGCGCCGGTCTGGCCCAGCGTCGAATCGGTCGAGCGCGCCGTCGCGCGCCTCTATCCCCATGTCCGCATCGACACCGACGGCCCCAAGGATCTCGTCGCGCATATCGAGCGGCAGGACCTCGACGAGATCATGGGCAATCTGGTCGAGAATGCCGCCAAATATGGCGGCGGCAGCGTCTTCATCACCGTCAGCGTGCAGGCCGGCTTCGTCGAGATCATGATCGAGGACGACGGCGCCGGCATCCCGGAGGCCGACCGCATTCGCATCTTCGACCGCGGCGTCCGGCTCGACACCGGCAAGCCCGGCACCGGCCTCGGCCTCGCCATCGTCCGCGACGTAGCGGAAATCTACGACGGTACCGTCACGCTCGAAGAGAGCGAGGATCTGGGCGGATTGCTGGTCAGGCTGCGGCTCCCGGCGGCGGGCTGAAGAAAAGCCGGCGCCGGACCTATCCCATCACGCCGGAAAAGCGCCAGCGGCCGGTTACGGGACTCAGCACCAGATCACAGCCGCAATCGCGGCACGTCGTCTCGAACTCACCGCGGCCGGGCCGGTCGCGGCGGCGTGGCCGGTGGACGCCGATATGGCACCGGATCCCGACCTTCTTCGTGGTAGCCATTGGCGCTGACATCGCTGTCTGCTCCTCGTTCAGCCCCCTGAACGTGTCCCTGTCAGCCTGGTTGGTGCCGCGCGATCAAGGCAGCTTTCGGGCAAGCTTTGGGTAGATTGCGGCGCTAGCCCGAAATGACGGACTCAAAGCCCGCGCATCGCCTCCGCGGCGATCGACAGGCTCTTCTTGCGCGCACCATGATCGTAGATCGAGCTGACCAGCATCACCTCGTCCACCCCGGTCCGCGCGATGAACCTGGCCAGCCCATCGCGCACTTTCTCCGGCCCGCCGATCGCGGTGCACGATAGGACGTGGTCGAGCATCGCCCGCGCCTGTCCCGGAATCGTGTCGAGATAGCCCGGCACCGGCGGCGGGAGCTTGATGCCCGTGCCGGTGGTGCGCAGCGCGACGAACGCCTGCTGCATCGACGTCGCCAGCAGCTCCGCTTCTTCGTCGGTATCCGCCGCAAACACGTTGAACCCGGCCATCGCATGCGGCTTGTCGAGCACGGCCGAGGGCTGGAACAGCCGCCGATAGACGTCGAGCGCCTCGTCGAGCGATCCTGGCGCGAAGTGCGAGGCGAAGGCATAGGGCAGCCCCAGTGCCGCGGCGAGCTGCGCGCCGTACAGGCCCGATCCCAGGATCCAAAGCTCGGGCCGCGCGCCGCCGCCGGGCACGGCATGGATGCCAGTCTGCCCGTCATCGGCGAAATAGCTCTGCAGCTCGACCACATCCTGCGGGAAGGCGTCGGAGCTGGTCTCAAGATTGCGCCGCAGCGCCCGCGCCACGCGCTGGTCGCTCCCCGGCGCGCGGCCAAGGCCCAGGTCGATCCGGCCCGGGAACAGCGCGTCAAGCGTGCCGAACTGCTCGGCGATCACCAGCGGGGCATGGTTGGGCAGCATGATCCCGCCCGCGCCGACCCGAATGGTCGACGTCGCCGCGCCGACATGTGCGATCACCACCGCAGTCGCCGCGCTCGCGATTCCCGGCATGCCGTGATGCTCGGCGACCCAATATCGGCTGAACCCCTCCGCCTCGGCGTGTTGCGCCAGATCGGCGGCGTTGGCGAAGGACCGGCTGGCGTTGCCGCCCTCGAGGATCGGGACCAGGTCGAGCAGGGAATAGGCTGTCATGCCCGGCCAGATGGGAAGCCATCCGCTTCACCGCTACCCAAGCAAGGCTTGGCAACGCCCAATCAATTCCTCCCCAAGCATTCCTATCCTTCCCCTGCGCGCTCTTCCCTCCTAAACGCCACCGCATCATGCGCCCCGATCTCGCCCATATCGACGCCTGGCTGTTCGATCTCGACAACACGCTCTATCCCAAGAGCGCGGACCTGTTCGCACGGATCGACGCGCGCATCGGCGCTTATGTCGCCCGCCTGCTGAACATTGATCCCGTCGAAGCGCGCCGCGTACAAAAGGCATGGTTCATCTCGCACGGCACCACGCTCGCCGGGCTGATGGCCGAGCATGGCATCGATCCGCACGACTATCTCGCCGACGTGCACGACATCGAAATGGACGTGCTCGAGCATAACGCCCCGCTCGCCGCGGCGATCGCCAAGCTGCCCGGCCGCAAGCTCGTTTTCACCAACGCCGACGAACCCTATGCACAAAAGGTGCTCGGCCGCCTCGGCCTTGCCGAGAGTTTCGAGGCGATCCACGACGTTCACGCCAGCAACTATGCGCCCAAGCCGCACCCCGATGCCTATCGCAGCGTGTGCGAGGCGTGGAACATCGATCCGACGAGCGCCGCCTTCGTCGAGGACATGGCGCGCAACCTCGCCCCGGCCAAGGCGATCGGCATGACCACCATCTGGGTCGATAATGGCTCCGAACAGGCGCCGGACGCCGACCGCAGCTATATCGACCACACCACCCACGACATCAGCCACTGGCTCGAAACCATCCTGGAGCAATCATGACCGACCTCGCCGCCACGATCGACGCCGCTTGGGAAGACCGCGCGAACATCTCCCTCGCCACCACCGGCGCGGTGCGCGACGCGGTGGCCGAGGCGCTCAACCTGCTCGACAGTGGCGAGGCCCGTGTGGCGGAGCCGGTGGCGGATGGCTGGCAGGTCAATCAGTGGCTGAAAAAGGCCGTGCTCCTGTCTTTCCGCCTCAACGACAATGAAGTGATCGGCACACAGGCCGGCGACTGGGGCTTCGACAAGGTGCCGCTCAAGACCGCTGGCTGGGACGAGGCGCGCTTCCGCGCCGCGGGCTTCCGCCAGGTCCCCGGCAGCGTCGTGCGCCACGGCGCCTTCATTTCGAAGAACGTCGTCCTGATGCCCAGCTTCGTGAACATCGGCGCCTATGTCGGCGAAGGCTCGATGGTCGACGGCTGGGCGACCGTCGGCAGCTGCGCCCAGATCGGCAGGAACGTCCATCTTTCGGGCGGCGTCGGCATCGGCGGCGTGCTTGAGCCGCTTCAGGCCGATCCCGTCATCATCGGCGACGGCGCCTTCATCGGCGCGCGCGCCGAAGTGGCCGAGGGCGTCCGCGTCGGCGAGGGCGCGGTGCTCTCGATGGGCGTCTATCTCGGCGCCAGCACCAAGATCGTCGATCGCGCGACCGGCGAAGTCCATCGCGGCGTCGTCCCGCCCTATTCGGTGGTCGTTCCCGGCACACTGCCGGGCAAGGACGGCGGCCCCGGCCTCTATTGTGCCGTCATCGTCAAGACCGTCGACGCCCAGACCCGCAGCAAGACCGGGATCAACGAGCTGCTACGCGACTGACGCGCGCGGTTTCGCCCGACGACGGGCTCGGCTAGCAGAGGCGGATGGACCTTATCCTCCGCTTCGCGCTCGCCCTCTGGCTGGCCGGTCTCGCGCTCGTCCTCCCCGCGACTGCGCAGCCCGCCAGCCGCATCGCCTTCGTCAACGCCAACCTCGTTCCGATGGACCGCGAACGCGTGCTGCGCGGCCAGACCGTGCTGGTCGAGAATGGCCGCATCGCCGCGATCGGCCCGCGCCTCGTCATTCCCGCCGATGCCCGCCGCATCGATGCGCGCGGACTGTGGCTCAGCCCCGGCCTCGCCGACCTGCATACCCATGTCCAGACGCGCGACGATCTCGCCATCTACCTTTCCTACGGCGTCACCACCGTCCTCCACATGGGCGAGGCGTCGAACGCCTTTGCCGGTCGCACCCGAATCGCCGCCAATGACGGGACGATCCCGGCGCCGCACATCTACACCGCGCTCGCGGTCGACGGGTCCCCGCGATACGGCCATCTCGTCGTCACCAATGCGGAGGAGGCGCGCGCCGCCGTCCTGCTCGCCCGAGCCAATGGCTATGCCTTCATCAAGGTCTATAACACCCTCTCGGCCGACGCCTTCGCCGCGCTGACCGCCGCGGGGCAGGAGTTCGGCATCCCGCTTGTCGGCCACACCGTCACCGCGATGGGTGGACTCGATCGTCAGCTCGCCGCCGGCCAGCTCCTCGTCGCCCATGCCGAGGATTTCATCTACAGCCATTTCTTCGCGCCCGATTTCGATTCCGGGCAGAGCGTCCCCTCCGACGGCGCCATCGCTGGCGCGGTCGCGCTGGTGAAGCGTCACGACGCCTTCGTCACCGCCGATCTCGTCACCTACGGCATCATCGCTCAGCAATGGGGCAAGCCCGCCGCCGTCCGCGCCTGGCTCGCCAGCCCCGAAACGCGCCTGCTCTCGCCGCGCTACCGGCTCGACTGGCCCAATGCCGGCTATGACCGGCGCAGCGGCGATCTGATGCCGCGCGCCGCGTTTCTCGGCCGTTTGGTCAAGGCATTCGCCGATGCGGATATCCCGCTCGTATCGGGCACCGACGCGCCGACCATCCCCGGTTTGTTCATCGGCGATTCGCTCCACCGGAACCTCGCGCTGCTCGAATCCGCTGGTCTCACCCGCTACGAGGCCCTCGCCACCGCCACCCGCAATGCCGGTGCGTTCATCGCCCGCGCCCGCGCCGGCGAACCCCCGTTCGGGATGATCGCGCCCGGCGCGCGCGCAGACCTGCTCCTCACCCGCGCCAACCCGCTCGACGATCTTTCCACGCTCCGCCAGCCGCTCGGCGTGATGACACATGGCGTCTGGCACGACCGCGCCGCACTCGACGCGCTGATCGCCCCGATCGCCGATCGTTACGCGGCGCGCTGACTGCGCTTTCCTCCGCGTCCGCGCCCCGATAGGAACCGTTACAGACGACACGATCCACTCGCAGCGCGGATACTCGAATGAGCGACGACATGACCTATGGGCGCTATCTCGCGCTCGACCAGCTTCTCTCCGCCCAGCACCCGATCTCGGACGAGCATGACGAGCTGCTGTTCGTCATCATCCATCAGACCAAGGAGCTCTGGCTCAAACAGGCGATCGCCGAGCTTCGCGTCGCACTCGATCTTGTCCGTAACGACAAGCTGGTCGAAGCCTATAAGAGCCTCGCCCGCGTCAGCCGCATCCAGGCGGTGATGACCCTGTCATGGGAAGTCCTCACCACGATGACGCCCAGCGACTATAGCGCATTCCGCAGCGTGCTCGGCGGGTCCAGCGGCTTCCAGTCGGATCAGTTCCGTGCGGTCGAAACCCTGCTCGGCCTGCGCGGCGGCGGCGTGCCGGGACCGCTCACGACCGAATTCGCCGCACTGCCCAGCCTTTGGGATGAAGCCAATGCCGCACTCGCCCGCGCCGACTTCGACCTGCCCGAAACCGCGCTGAACCGGGACTGGTCCAAACCCTATCAGCCCAGCCCCGAGGTCGAGGCCGCGTGGGTGCAGGTCTATCGCGATCCGCATCGCTGGTGGGAACTCTACCAGCTCGCCGAGAAGCTGGTCGATATCGATGACGCGCTCGCCACCTGGCGGCACAAGCATGTCCTCACCGTCAGCCGCGTGATCGGGATGAAGCCCGGTACCGGTGGTACGCCGGGCGTCCCCTATCTCCAATCGACCGTGGCCAAGCGCGCCTTTCCGGAGCTGTGGTCGCTGCGGACGCTGCTGTGAGGTGTTGAACCACCCCTCCCAAATCGCCATTCCCGCGCAGGCGGGAATGACGGACAGGCCAGAGATCGACCCATGACCAGCTACAAGCATATCTTCCAGCGCGCACTCGCCGCCGCGCCCGAGCGGCTCCACTTCGCCGCGCACAGCCACAGCCTGTGGCCCGATGCCTCATGGATCGGCCATCAGGCAGCGTGGGAAGACGCCGCACGCCTCGCCGACCATAAATGGGGCCGGGTGATGGGCGAGATCTATCCCGCTGCGCAGGCTGAGGTCGCCGCCGAGTTGCGTTTGCCCGACCCGTCGACCGTCGTCTTCGCCGGCAACACCCACGATCTGCTGCTGCGCATCATCTCCGCGCGCCGCGAGAACCCCGTCCGTATCCTCACCAGCGACGGCGAGTTCCACAGCTTCCGCCGCCAGTCGCAGCGCTGGCTCGAATCGGGGCGGGTGCTGCTCGACATCGTCCCCAATGGCCCGGATTTCGCCGACCGCTTCCTCGCCGTCGCGCGCGCTGGCGGCCACGACATCATCTTCGTCAGCCAGGTGATGTTCGAAACCGGCGCGGTGTTCTCGCCAATCGCCGATCTCGCCACGCTGGCCCGCCCCGACGGCCCCTGGGTGGTGATCGACGGCTATCACGGCTTCATGGCGATCGAGAACGACCTGTCTTCGGTCGCCGACCGCATCTTCTACGTCGCCGGCGGCTACAAATACGCGATGGCCGGCGAAGGCGCCGCCTTCCTCCATTGCCCGCCCGGCTTCGGCCCACGGCCCGAGATCACCGGCTGGTACGCCGAGTTCGCGGATTTGGAGAAGGCGCCGGGCAAGATCGGCTATTCGGCCGACGCGATGCGCTTCATGGGCTCGACCTTCGACCCTTCCGGCCTCTACCGCTTCGTCGCGGTGCGCGACATGCTCGCGGCCGAGGGGGTTACCACCGCCATGGTCAATGCGCATATCGCGCCGTTACGGGATTCACTGATCGCCGGGCTTGCCGCCACCCCGCTGGCGGAGGCAAAGCTGCTCAACCCCGGCGGCGATCCCCGCGCCCGCTTCCTCGCCTTCCGCTCGCCTCGCGCCTCGGCATGGAAGACCGCGCTGGACGGCTACGACATCGTCACCGACGTGCGCGGCGACGTGCTGCGCATCGGTTTCGGCCTTTATCACGACCAACGCGACGTGAAGCGGCTGCTCGTCGCACTAGGCGACCTTGGCGACGCCTAGCCGCGGAATCTCGATCGCGGGGCAGCGGTCCATCACTACCTTGAGCCCCGCCATCTCGGCGCGCTCGGCCGCTTCCTCGTTGACGATCTCGAGCTGCATCCACACTGCCTTCGCGCCCGCCGCGATCGCCTCGTCCACCGCCTCGCCCGCTGCCAGGGGGCGGCGGAAGATATCGACGATGTCGATCGGCTCGCCGATATCCGCCAGCGCGCCGAACACATATTCGCCATGGATATGCTCGCCGACGATCTGCGGATTGACCGGGATCACCCGGTATCCACGTCCCTGCAGGAACTTCATCACGCCATAGCTCGGCCGGTCCGGCCGGTCCGAGGCGCCGACCATCGCGATCGTCCGCGCCCCTTCGAGCAACGCCTTGATATCCTCATCGCGGGTTAGCGGCATCTCTAGCCTCCATTGGAACTGATCCAGCCGTGCACCTGACTGGCTATAGCGGTGAACGCCGCCGCTTCCGGCCCGTTCCCGGCCGCCGGCGGGATCCCCGCGTCCGACGCGGTGCGGATCGCGATGTCGAGCGGAATCCGCCCCAGGAACGGCACGCCCAGGGTCGCCGCCGCCGCCTCCGCCCCGCCCTGTCCGAACGGGTCCGAAACCTCGCCGCAATGCGGGCAGGCATAGCCCGCCATATTCTCGATCAGCCCGATCACCGGGATTCCCGCCTTGGTGAACAGATCGATCGCGCGGGTCGCGTCAATCAGCGCCAAATCCTGCGGGGTCGAGACGATCACCGCCCCCGCCGGCCGGTGCTTCTGGATCATCGTCAGCTGCACGTCGCCCGTCCCCGGCGGCAGGTCGAGCACAAGCGCCTCCGCCGCGCCCCAATTGGCATCGACCAGCTGGGTCAGCGCGCCCGCGATCATCGGACCCCGCCACGCAATCGCCTGCCCCTCGGCCACCAGCCCGCCCATCGACAGCATCGGCACGCCCCAGGGCGTCGCCAGCGGCACCAGCTTCTTGTCGTGCGCCTCGGGCTTCTTGCCCTCGATCCCCATGATCTTTGGCTGCGACGGGCCGTAGATGTCGGCATCGACCAGCCCCACGCGGCGCCCCAGCCGGGCGAGGCCAATGGCAAGGTTGGCCGAGACGGTCGACTTGCCCACCCCGCCTTTGCCGCTCGCCACCGCGATCAGCTTGCGGTTCATCCGCTGCGCCGTCCGCGCGATACGCACCTCGTCGATCCCCGGCAGCGTCGCCGCTGCGCGGATGTCGGCCTCCAGCGCGTCCTGCGCGGCTTCGGGCAGACCAGTCACGTCGAGGATGATGCTCGCCCGCGCGCCTTCCACCCGCACGGTGGCACGCCCGGCGGCGACAGGGGCAAGGACGGCTTCGAGCTCGGCTTTTTCGGTCATGGCCGCGCAGATAGGGGGAGTTTGCGCCAAGCGAAAGCCGCGCCGGCCCGCTTGCCCACCCGGCGACCCACTTCAATGTATCTTGATGGGTGGCCGGGTGGACAACGGGCCGGTTCCGATTCCTTCAAACAAAACGCCTGCCCACTGTAAATCCGCGGATCGCCCCTTATAAAGACTGTCATGGCGAAACTGATCGGTTGGATCGCGCGCGCCCCGGGACTTTGGGGTGTGCTGTCGAACGAGAACAAAGGTCCCCAGAGTCCGTGGGGCGGTGGCAAGGGCGGCAATGACGGCGGCGACGCCGGCAAGGGCGGCGGAAGCGGCGGCGGCGACGATGCCGGCGGTGGCCCGCGCAACCCCTGGGCCTTTCCGCCCGAAGGCAAGCGCAGCGGTCGCGGTAGCGTCACCAGCCTCGACGATTTCCTGAAGCGCGCCCGCAAGGGCGGCGGCGGCAGCGGCGGCGGTTTCCCCGGCGGTGTGCCCGGCAAGCCGGTGATCTTCGGCGGGATCGCGATCCTCTTGCTGTTGTGGATTGCCTTCACCAGCTTCCATGTCATCGCGCCCGAGCAGCGCGGCGTAGTCGCCTTCTTCGGCAAATATTCCTCGACGCTTGAACCCGGCGTCCGCTTCACCCTGCCCGCACCGATCGCGAGCGTGAAGAAGATCAACGTCCAGCAGATCCGCACCGAGAATTTTCCCGCGACAAGCGGCGAGAATCTGATGCTGACGCAGGACCAGAACATCGTCGACCTGGCCTATTCGGTGCGCTGGGACATCGCGAACCCCGAGGATTATGTCTTCCAGATCGCCAAGCCCGAACAGACCGTGCGCGCCACGGCAGAAAGCGCGATGCGCGCGGCGGTCGCCGGAGTGACGCTCAACGACGCGATCGGCCCGGGCCGTACCGTGGTCGAAGCGCGAGTCCAGCAGGCGACCCAGGCGATCCTCGACGAGTATAATTCGGGCATCCGCATCCAGGGTGTCTCGATCCGCGGCGCCGCGGCGCCGGGCGCAGTGGATGAGGCGTTCAAGCAGGTCACCGCCGCGCAGCAGGAGTCGGAGGGCGCACGCAACCAGGCACGCGCCTATGCGCAGCAGATCATCGCGCTTGCGCAGGGTGAAGCCGCGCAGTTCGACAAGATCTACGAGCAGTACAAGGCGGCACCCGACGTTACCCGCCGCCGCCTCTACTATGAAACGATGGAGGCCGTGCTGGCCAAGTCCAACAAGACGATCGTCGAGACCAACGGCGTGACCCCGTATCTCCCGCTCCCCGCCGCACGCGGCGGGACCACCCAGCCTTCGGTTCAGCAGGGGCAACAGGCGCAGCAAGGCCAGCCGCAGGGAGGCGCACAATGAACGGCGTCATGAACCGGCCCGTCCTGCTCGGCGGCCTCGCCCTCGTCATTCTGTTCCTGCTGTTCAGCACCGTCGCGATCGTGCCCGAGACCAAGCAGGCGGTGATCCTTCGCTTCGAACAGCCAGTTCGCACCATCAACCAGTGGCAGCCGGGCGAGCAGTTCGGCCGCACCACCGGCGCAGGGCTGATCGCGCGCTGGCCGCTGATGGAACGCATCGTCTGGGTCGACAAGCGGGTGCTCGATATCGAGCTTGAGAACCAGCCTGTGCTTTCGACCGATCAGTTGCGGCTCGAAGTGGACGCCTTCGCGCGCTTCCGCGTGGTCGATCCGCTGCGCATGGTCGTGACCGCGGGCACCGAGACCCGCGTCGCCGATCAGCTCGAGCCGCTGTTCGGTTCGGCACTGCGTGCCGAACTCGGCAAGCGGCCCTTCGCCTCGCTGCTCAGCCCCGAGCGGACCGCGGTGATGGACAATATCCAGGCCGGCCTGCAGCGCTATGCCAGCCAATATGGCGTCCAGATCGTCGATGTGCGGATCAAGCACGCCGATCTTCCGAGCGGCAGCCCGCTCGATTCGGCGCTTCAGCGGATGCGTACCGCGCGCGAGCAGGAGGCCACGACGATTCGCGCCAACGGGCAGAAGGACGCGCAGATCATCCGCGCCGAAGCCGATGCCCGCGCCGCTCAGATCTATGCGACCAGCTTCAACAAGGATCCGCAATTCTACGATTTCTGGCGCGCGATGCAGTCGTACCGCACCACCTTCATCGGCGACCCCCGCCAGAAGCAGGGCGAAACTTCGATCATCCTGTCGCCCGACAATGATTATCTGCGTGAGTTCCGGGGGCGCAGCCGCTGAAATCTGAAGGCGCCGGGATCCCATGGACCCCGGCGCCTTTCGGTTCGTTCATATTCAATCGCCGTTCAGCTATTCTAGGCGAGTAACACACATGACTGACCTCCAGCCCGGCAAAGGCCCGATGACCCCAAGCAAAATCAAAGGAACCTCCCCCGTGCGCTACGCATATGCGATCACCTCCGCGCTGCTGATCGGCGGCGCGAGCGCAGCACTCGTCCTCCAGAACCCCGCAGGCGCGCAGACCGCGCAGAACGAGCCGGGCGCGATCCAGGCTGCGGCCCCCCGCAGCGGTGCGCCGATGAGCTTTGCGGACATGGTATCCAGGCTCCAGCCTGCGGTCGTGAACATTTCGACCACCCAGCGGGTGCAGGTGCAGACCAACCCGTTCGCGGGCACGCCTTTCGGCGAGCTTTTCGGCGGCCAGCAGGGCGGCCGCCCGGTGACGCGCCAGGCCGAATCGCTCGGCTCGGGCTTCATCATCTCGTCCGACGGTTACATCGTCACCAACAACCATGTGATCTCGGCCGGCCAGCGCGGCGCGGTGGTCGAATCGATCAAGGTTATCCTGTCGGATCGCAAGGAATACACGGCCAAGCTGATCGGCCGCGATCCGACCTCCGATCTTGCGGTACTCAAGATCGACGGCGCCAATCTTCCCTTCGTCCGCCTCGGCAACTCCGATCAGTCGCGGGTCGGCGACTGGGTCGTTGCGATCGGCAATCCGTTCGGCCTCGGCGGATCGGTGACCGCCGGCATCATCTCTGCCGTCCACCGTGCTACCAGTGGCGGCGCATTCGATCGCTTCATCCAGACCGATGCGTCGATCAATCGGGGCAATTCGGGCGGGCCGCTGTTCGATCTCAACGGCAATGTGATCGGCATCAACTCGCAGATCTATTCGCCCACCGGCGGCAATGTCGGCATCGGCTTCGCGATTCCCGTGACCGAGGCGAAGCCGATCCTCGACCGGCTGATGAAGGGCCAGACGATCGAGCGCGGCTATCTTGGCGTGCAGATCCAGCCCTGGACTGACGACCTCATCAAGTCGTTCGGCGTACAGAAGGGCCGCGGCGAGCTGATCGCATCGGTGGTTCCGGACGGCGCCGCTGCCAAGGCAGGGATCAAGCAGGGCGATGTCATCGTCAAGGTCGATGGCAAGGACGTGACGCCAGATCAGACGCTATCCTTCCTGTCGGCCAATCTGCGTCCTGGCGTGCGCGTCCCGGTCGAGCTGATCCGTGACGGCCGCACCGTCAACGTCCAGCTCACTCCCGCAACCCGCCCCCCGGAAGAGCAGATTGCCGGCTTCGATCCCGATGCCGAGGAAGGCACGCCGGGCGGCCCGGACCAGGGAGCACAGGGCGCCGCCTCGGTCGGCATCAGCGTCACCGCGCTGACCCCGCAAATTGCCCGTTCCATTGGCGTTGATCCCGCGACGCAGGGGGTCGTGGTGGTCGGCGTCGATCCGGCAAGCGACGCTGCGCAGAAGCAGATCACGCGCGGTTTCGTCATCGCATCGGTCAACCGCGCGCCGGTTACCAGCCCTGCGGAGTTCAACAGCGCGATCGCCCGCGCCAAGAGCGCGCGCGCCGAACAGGTTCTGCTGTACGTGGTTCGCCGCGGCGGCCAGGGTGGCTATGTCGCGGTCGATCTCGCCAAGTAATCGTCGCCCATAGTTTTCAACTGACCTGACCGTTTTCCCCGTTATGCTGGGTTCCTGTTATTCAGGAGTTCGGCATGACGGGTGAGACGGAGCTTTTCATCGGAGCCGGTGCGGGCGGCGGGCAGCGCCAGTCGCTCGTACTCAAGCGAGCCAACCGCCACGGCCTGATCGCTGGCGCGACCGGCACCGGCAAGACTGTGACGCTTCAGGGTCTCGCCGAAAGCTTCAGCCGGGCGGGTGTCCCGGTCTTCGCCGCCGATGTGAAGGGTGACCTGTCCGGCCTCGGCATGGCGGGTTCCGCCACCGCCAAGCCGCATGAGGCATTCGCCGCCCGCGCCGCCGAGATCGGCGACACCGACTGGAAATACGCCGCCGCCCCGGTCCAGTTCTGGGACCTGTTCGGCGAACAGGGCCATCCGGTCCGCACGACCATCTCCGAAATGGGTCCGCTTCTGCTTGCACGCCTGATGGGTCTCAACGACACTCAGGAAGGAGTGCTCGCCATCGCCTTTCAGGTCGCGGATGATGACGGGCTGCTGCTGCTGGATCTCGACGATCTCCAGGCGATGCTCGTCCATTGCGCCGAACGCGCGGACGAGCTGACCGCGAAATACGGCAATGTCGCCAAGACCTCGGTCGGTGCGATCCAGCGGCAGCTCCTCCAGCTGCGCAGCGAGGGCGCAACGCATTTCTTCGGCGAGCCTGCGCTCGATATCAACGACTTCATCAAGCTCGATGAGAACGGCCATGGCGTCGTCAACGTCCTCGCCGCCGACAAGCTCATGGCCTCCCCTAGGCTCTACGCGACCTTCCTGCTCTGGCTCCTCTCCGAACTGTTCGAGACGCTCCCCGAAGTCGGCGATCCCGACAAGCCCAAACTCGTCTTCTTCTTCGACGAAGCGCATCTGCTGTTCGAGGAGGCCCCCAAGGCGCTGCTCGACAAGGTCGAGCAGGTCGTCCGCCTGATCCGCTCCAAGGGCGTCGGTGTCTATTTCGTCACCCAGAATCCGATCGACATCCCCGAGGATGTCGCCGGCCAGCTCGGCAACCGCGTCCAGCACGCGCTGCGCGCCTTCACGCCGCGCGAGCAGAAGGCGATCAAGTCAGCGGCCGAGACCTTCCGCGCCAACCCCGGCGTCGATGTCGAGACCGCGATCACCGAACTCAAGGTCGGCGAGGCGCTGGTATCACTGCTGATGGCCGACGGTGCCCCCTCCCCGGTCGAGCGCACATTGATCAAGCCGCCCTGTTCGCGCGTCGGACCGGTGACGCCGGAGGAACGCAAGGTGCTGATCGACACCGACATCGTCGGCGCAAAGTACGATACGCTGCTCAACCGCGAATCCGCGCACGAACTGCTGACGGCCAAGGCAAGCGAAGCTGCTGCCGCTGCCGCGGAGGCAAAGGCCACCACCCAGGCCGAAAGGGCCGCGGCGGCACAGGCCAAGGAGGATGCCCGCCTCGCCAAGGAGGCCGAGCGCCAGCGCCTTGCCGCGCAGCGCGAGGCCGATCGTCAGGCCCGGCTCGACGCGCAGGCGCAGCGCGCCGCGGAGCGGGAGGCGGCGAACAATCCTTGGAACCGCGCGATCAAGTCGGCTACCCAGTCCGCCTCCTCCGCCGCCGGCCGCGCCGTCGCTGGCGAGGTTTCGAAGGCGATCTTCGGCAAGAAGTCGGGCGCGGGCGCCAGCGTCGTGGGGGGCATCGTCCGCGGTATTCTAGGCGGGCTGTTCAAGGGATGATCCGGCTATTCCCCTGTTCGGCAGGGAACGATCCTACATCACCGCAAGCAGCGACTTGATCGGCACGAACGCGAACGCAACCGAGCTGTCCGCCACGCCATACGGGATGAAGATCCGGTCGCCGTGGCGCAGCGCGCCGCACGAATAGACGACGTTGGGCACATAGCCTTCGCGATCCTGGTCCGCCGCCGCCAGGATCGGTTCGCGGGTCCGCCCGATCACCTTCGACGGATCGTCCTTGTCGAGCAGCGCCGCACCGATCGAATATTTGCGCATCGCGCCGACGCCATGGGTCAGCATCAGCCAGCCCTCGTCCAGTTCGATCGGCGGGCCGCAATTGCCCATCTGCACCAGTTCCCAGGGATATTTCGGGGTAATCAGTTTCTCCCCTTCGTCCCAATGGGTCAGCCGGTCCGACGCGATCAGGTAGATATTCTCGCCATCCTGCCGACCGATCATCATGTACTTGCCGCCCACCTTGCGCGGGAACAGGCCCATCCCCTTGTTGCGCGCGGCGCTGCCGGTCATCGGCACCAGATCGAACTCGCGCCAGTCGCGCGTGCGCAGCATCTCAGACTGGATCTGCGACCCGTTATACGCCGTGTAGGTGCCCAGCCACTCCTCGCTGCCGTCGTCGTGCCGGAAATGAGTCAGCCGCATATCCTCCAGCCCGTTCGATTGCGCCTTGGTGATCGGGAACAGCAAGGTTCCCGACAGCGTCGAATCGCGATGGCGATAGACGGTCACCTGTCCCTCGGGCATCTCGAACTCGTCGCCTTCGGCATCGGCGGCGGTGGCGAAGGGCGGCTCGGGCGCCAGCGTCAGTTCGTTGCGGTCGGTGATGATCCCCTCACGGAACGCGACCGACGAGATATGCCCCTCTCCCACCGCACGAAGGCTCATCAGGATGCGCAAAGACCCCTTGGGCATGCCGCTCTGGTCGTAATGCGGCACCGCGCTGGGGTTCATCAGCGCGGCGGCGGCATAGCTATACTCGTGACAGAAATAGGCGCCGATCAACTGGCGCTTCTCATCCCCGATCACGCTGCCGTCGAGGCCGAGCTGCGCCTCGACTTCGTCATAGCGGGTCATGAACACGCGCCGCGTCTGCCAGTGGCGCGCCTCGAAATCCTTGAGCACCGTTTCCAGCTGAGCCCGCGCCTCGCCCGGCGACATGCCGAGCACGGCCTTGACCAGCCGCTCGGTCCGGCTCGGCGCGCCATTCGCGGCGGCGGCCCAGGCGATGTGGAACGGACGGACCACCACGCGCGAAGGATCCGCGTGAAGCCGCAACGGGTGTTGGAACAGGTCGAGCATTCAACCCCCGAGACACGAACCCGCCGTCGCCAGACAGCGCTATGCGACGGCCCGTTGCGGTCCTGCCACGATTTCCGTCCGCTTTGAAAGAGCGCAAATGGCGCAATTCGCCAACTGAAGTGCCAGGATCGACTCAGCACCCTGATTGCGGTTGAGCCCGCCCGGCGTCAGTCCATCGAAACAGCCGCCATCGCGCGCGGTGGCCAGCGGAAGGCCAAGATCGTTCTGACCCAGATACCAGCGATAGGCGCGCACCGCCGCATCCACCCAGCGCTGTGCTCCGGTCGCCTGCCATGCGGCGATGCAGGCGTCGATCGTCGCCTGCGCCTCCAGCGGTTGCTGGTCGAAGGGCAGCGGCGCCCCATAGGCCCGGCCGAAACTGTCGGTGCCGACCGCTCGAAAGCCCCCATCGGGCGCGGTCTGCCGCGCCTCGATCCAGTCAAGTGTCCTGAGTCCGCACGCGAGCAGATCCTTGCGCCCGATCGCCGCCCCCGCGCGAATCAGCGCCTCGGGCAGGCGGGCATTGTCATAGGCGAGCACGATCTCGAACCATTCCCATTCGGGCCGGCGCGATTCGGCCAGCAGCGCCAATAGCTCTTCGCCGAACCGGTCGAGCATCCGTCGCGCCAGCGCATGTCCCGGATGCGCCTCGAGCACCGCGGCAGCGCCAAGCATCGCAAAGGCCATTGCGCGCGGGCTGCCGAACTCGAAGCTCATCGGCGCGGTCTCGTCGAACAATATTCGTGCCCAGTCGCGATATTTGGCGTCGCGCGCTTCGGACGCGGTCACGCCCAGCGCCCATAAGGTGCGCCCGTTCGAATCCTCCGATCCTGCTTCCTCGCACCAGTTGCGGTCGAAGGTCATGAAGTTGCGGAAACGCCGCCGCTCGGGGTTCCATGCATATTGGACGAACGCGGCATAGACGCTGGTCCATTTATCGCGTTCCGCGGGGGCAAGCGGGTCGATGCGGTGCATCAGGATCAGCGCGCGGGCATTGTCGTCGATACAATATCCATGACGCCGGTCGGGCACGGCCAAAATCGAATGCTGGAGCATGCCAGTGCCGTCGCTCATCCGCTCGACCGCCCGGAAATCAGGCGTCAGCGGCGCCACCACAGGCGTGGGAGCGCTCGCCGCGATCCGCTTCGGCCGCGCAAACAGCGCTTGCGCGATCTGCTCGACCGCAGCTTCGGCCAACCGGGGCCAGATCATCGTCCGTCCGCGCGCATAGGCGCGCCGCGCCAGCGCCTCGCGGCGGCCGTCGTCGTCGAGCAGGCCGGTAATCGCGCGCGCGAACCCCGCGCTGTCGCCCGCGCTGACCAGGACGCCATGATCGTCGGCGAGGATCTCGGTCGCATGGATATAGGGGGTCGAGATCACCGGCTTGCCCACCGCGACCGCATAGGACAGCGTGCCTGAGGTGATCTGCGCCAGATTGGGATAGGGAGTGGCATAGATGTCGGCCGCTTGAAGATAGTCGAGCAGGTCCTCCTGCTCGACGAAACCGTCGATGAAGACGAGGTTGCGCTCGACACCGAGTTCCGCGGCCAGTGCCTGAAGCCGGTCGCGATACGCCTCGCCCTCGCGCTCCGCGAGAACGGGGTGCGTCGCACCCAGCACGACATAGAGTGCGTCCGGGTGGCGCGCGACGACCGCCGGCATCGCCGCGATCACCGTCTCGATCCCCTTGCTCGGCGCGAGCAGGCCGAAGGTCAGGATCACCTGGCGTCCTTCCCAGCCGAAGCGGGGCTTGAGGGCGGCAGGATCGGCAAACGGCCGGTCGGGCACCCCGTGCGGGATCATCGCCAGCTTGCGCACATCGACATCGTGCACGCGGCGCAGGATCTCACACCCCTTGTCGGCCATCACGATAACGCGCGCCGCGCGATCCAGCAGTGCGTCCATCACCCGACGCTGATCTTCGTCCGGCTGCTCCAGCACCGTATGCAATGTGACGATGACCGGCAATGTCGTCCGCTCGAGCAACGTGACGAGATGCTCGCCCGCAGCGCCGCCGAAAATCCCGTACTCATGCTGGACCCAGATCGCCTGCGCCCCCGAATCCTCGATCTTGCCGGCCGTATCGAGATAAGCGGAGCGCTCATGCTGGGCGATCGATCCGTTGACCTCGGGAGGATAGGCATAACGGCCGGGATGATCGTCCATCGCCCACACATCGACGCGCATCCCGGGAAAGCGGGTCTTGAGCGCGGCATAGGTGTGGGTGGTGTAGGTGGCTATGCCGCATTTGCGTGGAAGGAAGTTGCCGATCAGCGCGATGTGATCAATCCGAGTCGACAGGTTCGCGGCTCGCGCCATCCCAAAACTCCTTTCGCATCAGCAATATAGATTGAGCGCGGGCGCGCCCGTCCGTTCTCCCAACGTCAGGGTTTCAATATGGTTGCAGGAATGCCGCAACGCAACATAACGATTCAGCGATGAAGTGCTCCGGCGGGAGGGTCAACCGCGACCGCGATAGCCGGGAACCTCCTGAGCGGGGATCCACACCCCGTCGGGCGCCGGCCCGGACTGCCAGAACACATCGATCGGGATGCCGCCGCGCGGATACCAGTATCCGCCGATCCGCAGCCATTTGGGCTTCATCTCGTCGAACAGGCGCTGGCCGATGCCGACGGTGCAATCCTCATGGAAGGCGCCATGGTTGCGGAAACTGCCGAGAAACAGCTTGAGCGACTTGGATTCGACGATCGTTTCGCCCGGGACATAGTCGATGACCAGATGCGCGAAATCGGGCGCGCCGGTGATCGGGCAGAGCGAGGTGAATTCGGGCGCAGCGAAGCGCACCAGATAGTCGATGCCCGTGCGCGGGTTGGGGACGTAGTCGAGCACGGCTTCCTCGGGGGAAGCGGGGAGCGCGCTCTGCTGACCTAGATGCTTGGGGTTCATGCGCGCCATTTAGGGATTTGAGTCGGGTTCGGCAAAGCTGAACAGGTCGCGGGACCCGCCTACCCCACTCGACGCGGCAAAGGCGGCGGATTACCAAGGGGAAATGGACGCCCTGGTTACCACGCAATGGCTCGCAGGCGAGCTCTCCGCCCCCGATCTCCGCATCCTCGACGCCACATGGTTCCTGCCGAGCGAAAGCCGCGACGCACATGCGGAGTTCGTGGCGGGGCATATTCAGGGCGCGGTCTTCTTCGATATCAATGCGATCGCCGATCAGACGAGTCCGCTCCCGACGATGTTGCCGTCGCCGGCGCAGTTCGCCGCGCAGCTGGGTGCGCTCGGCGTCGCGACCGGGAACCGGATCGTGGTTTACGACAATGCCCCGCATCATACCGCGACGCGCGCCTGGTGGATGCTGCGCAGCTTCGGGATCGAAGCCGCAATCCTCGACGGCGGGCTGGCAAAATGGAAGGCGGAAGGCCGCCCTCTGCTCAGCGGACACCCGGTTCCAGCGCCGGCCACGGTCGCGGTGCATCCCAATACAGCACTCGTGCGTACGCTCGATCAAGTGAAGGCCAACCTCACCAGCCATGCCGAGCAGCTGGTCGATGCCCGTTCGGCAGTGCGCTTCACGGGTCAGGAGGCGGAGACCCGCCCCGGGCTTGCCGGCGGCCATATTCCGGGCAGTGCCAACATTCCCTATTCCTCGTTCTTCAATCCCGACCGCACCTGGAAGCACGTTCCCACGCTGCGCTTGCTGTTCGAGGACGAGGGGATCGAGGTCGAACGCCCCGTGATCGCGACCTGTGGGTCGGGAATCAGCGCCGCGGTGGTGGTGTTCGCGCTCCACCTGCTCGGCCACCCCGCCGCACTCTATGACGGCAGCTGGACCGAATGGGGCGCCGATCCCTCAACCCCCAAGGCGACGGGTGCGGCGTGAGCGGTTCGGACAGCAAGAAGGGTGACGGCACGCGAGTCGTCGGCGCGGGCCGCCGGCCCGAATGGACACAGGGGATCGTCAATGCACCGGTATGGCGGGCCTCGACCATCCTCTACGACACCGTCGCCGATCTGCGCGCCAGCGCGGGCAGCGACACGCATCACCGCCTATTCTACGGCCGCCGCGGTTCGCCGACCCAGTGGAGCCTCGCCGAAGCGCTGACCGAGCTCGAGCCGGGCGCGGAGGCGACGTTCCTCTACCCGTCGGGCGTCGCTGCGGTCTCGGCGGCATTGCTCTCCGTCCTGTCGCCGGGCGACGAGCTGCTGCTTGCCGACAGCGTGTATGATCCCACCCGCAGCTTCGCGACGGGCTTCCTCAAGCGCTTCGGCGTCATCACCCGCTTCTACGACCCGATGATCGGCGCCGGCATCGCCGAGCTGATCACCGACAAGACGCGGGCGATCTTCATGGAAACCCCGGGCAGCCTGACCTTCGAGGTGCAGGACGTGCCCGCCATCGTCGCGGCGGCCAAGGCGCGGGGCGTGGTCACGTTGCTCGACAATACCTGGGCGACCCCCTTGCTGTTCCCGGCGATCGAGAAGGGCATCGACCTTTCGATCCTGGCCTGCACCAAGTACGTCGTCGGCCATTCGGACGTGATGCTGGGCAGCGTCACCGCGACCGCCGAACATTGGCAGCAGCTGCGCGCCACCAGCTTCGCACTCGGCCAGACCGCCAGCCCCGACGACGCCTGGCTCGGCTCACGCGGCCTGCGCACCATGGCGCTTCGCCTGAAGCAGCATGGCGAGGCGGCGCTGGAGATCGCACGCTGGCTCGAGACCCGGCCCGAAGTCGCCCGCGTGCTCCATCCCGCCCTGCCGTCATGCCCCGGCCACGACCTGTTCGTGCGCGACTTCAAGGGACCAGCCGGCCTGTTCAGCTTCGTCTTGCGCGGCGGCAACGAGGCCGGGCGCGCGGCATTGATCGATAGCCTCGAACTGTTCGGGATCGGCTATTCATGGGGCGGCTTTGAGAGCCTAGCCATCCCCGTCGATCCCGATCGTATCCGCACCGTCATACCCTGGCAGGCCGAGGGTCCCGCGGTGCGGCTCCAGATCGGGCTCGAGGACCCCGCCGACCTCATCGCCGATCTCGCCGCCGGGCTCGACCGGTTCCGGGCCGCGGCATGACGCCGGCCATCCCGTCTGCGCTCGCCCACTGGCTCATCGCGAACGGGGTGAATCTGCCGACCAATGCCGAGCTGATCGAAGGCGCGGTCGCCAGCGGCCTCGCGATCCTTGCGCTTGGCACGGGCTGGCTCGCAGGCAGGCGGCTGGGACCCAAACTCGCTTCGCTATGGCAGCAGCGCGTCGGCAATCATGTCGAGGGTCTCGGGCACCGCATGCACACGATCGTGCGCCACGGCGTCGCCGCTCTCTTGCTCGCCATTATCGCCAATGCTGTGCCATGGGGCGGATTCGCCGCGCTGCTGCTCGGCATCGCGCTGGGTGCGGCGACCGCAGCGCTCACGCTCGCCTTCCTGCGCGGCCTGCACACACCGCGCTGGGTCGCATGGCTCACCGCCGCCATCGTGTTCATCGCGATCCTCAGCCATGCGATCGGCGGGTTCGACGTCATCACCACCACGCTCGACCGGATCGGCGTCGATTTCGGCCGCCGTCGCCTGTCGCTGCTCGCGCTCGCCACGCTGGTGGTCACCGTGGTCGCGCTCTATGCCGGCGTCCGCCTCGCCAACCGTATCCTCGGCCACTCGATCGCGCAGGCGCGTGGCTTGGACGCCACTCAGAAGCTGCTGTTCCAGAAGATCGCCAGCATCGTCGTGGTCGTCGTCGCCTTCTTCTTCGGGATCGACCTGCTGGGAATCGACCTCACCAGCTTCGCGATCTTCTCCGGCGCATTCGGCCTGGCGATCGGCTTCGGGCTGCAGAAGACCATCGGCAATTTGATCGCCGGGATCATCCTGCTGATGGACCGGTCGATCAAGCCGGGCGACGTGATCGTCGTGGGCGACAGCTTCGGCTGGGTGAACAAGATCGGGGTGCGTGCGGTGAGCGTCATCACCCGCGACGGCAAGGAGCATCTGATCCCCAACGAGATCCTGATGACTCAGGAGGTAGAGAACTGGTCCTTTTCCGACCGCAACGTGCGCGTGCGGATCTCCGTCGGCGTCGCGTACGAGACCGATCTCAAGCTTGCGCAGGAACTGATGCTAAAGGCCGCGACCGACAGCCCGCGCGTGCTCACCAGCCCGCCGCCCAATGTCTGGCTCACCAGCTTCGGCGACTATGCGGTGGAACATGAGATCCTCGCCTGGATCAGCGATCCGGAAGGCGGCGTCGGCAATGTGAAGTCGGACGTGCTCAACCGCCTCTGGGTGCTGTTCAAGGAGAACGGCATCGATATCCCCGTGCCGCGGCGCGAGATCATGGTGAAGAGCTGGCCGGCGGACGGCACGCCGACGGTTCAACTCCCGCCCGCCGCACCTAAATAGAGCGCGTGCCAGCCCCTGTTACCGCCCGCATCGCCAATGGAGTGACGTCGATCCCGGCGGCGCAATGGGACGCGTGCGCAGGCGGCCGCAACCCGTTCGTCAGCCACGCCTTCCTGTCCGCGCTCGAACGCTCAGGCTCGGCGACGGCGGAGACCGGCTGGCAGCCGCTCCCTATCGTGATCGACGGCCCGTGCGGCACGCCCGCGGCGATCGTCCCCGCCTATGCCAAGAGCCACAGCCAGGGCGAATATGTCTTCGACCACGCCTGGGCCGACGCATGGGAGCGGGCGGGCGGACGCTACTATCCCAAGCTGCAGGCGGCAGTGCCCTTCACGCCCGTTCCCGGTCCGCGCCTGCTGCTACGCGACGCCGCGCTGGCCCCTGGGCTGATCGCGGGGCTCGAGGCCGTGACCGATCAGAACCGCCTGTCCTCAGCGCACGTCACCTTCCTCGACGAAGCGCAGCTGCCCTTGTTCCAGCAGGCAGGCTGGCTGATCCGGGCAGGGACGCAGTTCCACTGGCACAATGACGGCTATGCCGGGTTCGACGACTTCCTCGCGGCGCTCTCCTCGCGCAAGCGAAAGGCGATCCGCAAGGAACGCGAGCGGGCGCTGGAGGGGCTGACGATCCGCCATCTCACCGGCGCGGAGATCACCGAGGCGCATTGGGATGCCTTCTGGACCTTCTATCAGGACACCGGCAGCCGCAAATGGGGCCAACCCTATCTGACGCGCCCCTTCTTCTCGATGCTGGGCGAAGCGATGGGCGACAAGGTGCTACTGATGCTCGCCGAGCGGGGCGGCCGGCCGATCGCCGGCGCGCTCAACCTGATCGGCGGCGATGCGCTCTACGGTCGCTATTGGGGCTGTACCGAGGAAGTGCCCTTCCTCCATTTCGAGCTCTGCTATTATCAGGCGATCGAGGTGGCGATCGAGCGCCGGCTGGACCGGGTCGAGGCAGGTGCCCAGGGCGAGCACAAGCTCGCGCGCGGCTATGCCCCCGTCACCACCTGGTCGGCCCACTATCTGCCCGACCCGGGTTTCCGCCGCGCGGTCGCCGACTATCTGGAGCGCGAACACGCCGCAGTCCTCCACGAACAGGAGTTCCTCGGCGAGCTGACGCCCTTCCGCCGGAGCGGCTAGACCTTCTTCTGGGCCGCGCTCCAGGCTTCCATCTGCTTCTCCTTGTCGCGCTTCAGGAAGTCCCGGATCTTCTCGATCTGGCCGTGATAGGGGCCAAGATCGATCGGGTTGAGTACGGCGGCCGGCTGGCCGTGATCGATCTTGAACAACGCACTATTGCCGTCACGCCAGACCGGGATGAGCCCCGCCTCCAGCCTCTTGTCGTAAGGCGGCGGGCTGATGACCCACAGATAGTCATAGGCGTGCCGCGGGAACCGCGCGAGGCTGACCGCGACGGGGCGCCACCATTCGCGCGGGCATTTGGTGTCGGTGACGATCTGCGAGGGATCGTGGCTGAATCCGCGCGCCTGCTTGTAGCGCACGGTGAGCAGCTGGCCGCCGGCCATCGACCATTGGTCGTTGGTGTAGGCGAGCTTCCGCACCATAGCCATGCCGGGCAGGTGCTGGAGGCGCGTCATCGTCCATTCGTTGTAGCAGGTCTCGCCCACAAAGCTCAGCAACCGGGCGCCTTCGGGCACATGCTCGAGCGCGGCAAGCTCGCGGTCATAGGATTTGTCGTAGAGCACGTTGCTCCACGTCGTGGTACCCATTCGGACGAGGAAAAAGGCAAGCCCAGCGAGCGCGAGCGTGTTGGCGCCGCGCATCGTCATCCCTGGCTTGGGCCGCAGCGCGATCAGTGCGATCGCCAGCATGTAGGGCGCCAGCCGCATATCGGCATAGGCGGATCCGAACACGACGCGCGGCAGCAGCAGGAACACCGCGATCAGGAACAGCGCGGAGATGCCGAGGTGCCGCGAATATTGGATATTCGGGTCGCGCACGCCCTTGAACAGGATGAGATACAGCACGCCGAGGCAGGCGATGTCGAACAGCTGCCAGCGGTCGCGCAGCACCATCAGCGTCCACCAGACCTTAGCGCGCCAGTTGAACCAGTCGCCCGTCTGGCCGCTGACATGCCCGCCGCTGCGCCACATCAGCATCAGCAGCGCCGGCGGGACGAGCACAAGGCAGTGGACGCCCGCCCAGATCCACGGCACCACCCAGCTCTGCACGAAATCGGCGTGCCAGGGCCCCTCACGCGGCCCGCGCTTGTCGTGCTGGCGGATCAGCTCGGCAGCGAAGCAGAGCACGCCCAGCGTGCCCCAGCCAAAGGTATGGGTGACCCAGATGACCAGGCCGATCGGTACGAACAGGATCGCGCGCAACCGGATGCGGCCGAGCCGCGCCAGCCGCAGCCACAGCGCGAAGGCGTTGAGCGCCAGCGCCATCGACAACGCGAAGTTCGCAAAGCCGAAATGGAAAGCGTAGTTATAGGCGAGCGGTAGCGCGAACAGCGCCGTCGCAGGGATGCGCCCATGCACCTCGCGCGCGATCCACAGCAGGCCTGTGACGGTGAGCACGGGGATCGTGATGACGATCAGCTTCACCGCCAGCTCGAGCCCGAAGATCGGCTCGAGCGGGATGATCAGCAGGTCGAGCCCGAGATTGCCGATCAGGCTCCACTCGAACTTGTACCAGTCGTTGAGCCAGGGCACCTCGCCATGCGCGAGCTGGACGCGATAGCGCGCCATATGCCCGGGCAGGTCGACCTGCGGCGGGATATCCGGCCAAAGCAACGGGATTGCCGCCGCGATCGCCGCGAACAGCACGAACCAGCGCGTCTGCCACCAGCGCGGCGCTTCGAAACCCCCTTGCATCGGCCGCACTTACTGCGCCGCAGCACCCCGCGGCAAGCCGCTTGAAGGGTGATCCACCGCATAAAACACCGAATCGCCGCGTTGCCGGAGCGGTTTGGATGCAGGGCGGGGGCCGTTAGCGGGCGATCGTGTAGATGCGCGCGCTATCGCTTCCGCCGGGCAATGGGCGCAGCCAGGGTGGCGCCTTCCCGCCCCGCAGTGCCGCGAGCAGCGAGCCCGGCGGCAGGGTTCCCAGCTCGGCATAGGCACCCTTGCAATCGACCAGATAGTCGAGACCGAGCCGTGCCGCCTGCCCGGATGCCGCTTCTGGGCCCGACAGCAGCAGCCGGTAGAGCGCGCGATTGCCCGCGGTGTTGCGATGATAGGGCGCGGCCAACACGCTGTGCGGGGTCGCTGCCAGCGCATAGGCGCCAGCGTCCATGGGCATCGCCACCGTTCCGTTCGGAAGCGGTGCGAGTGTGGACAGCACCGATCTCGCGTCGCAGCCCGCCGTGGTTTCCGCCTCGCTTTCGGGCGCCAAGGCGGCTCCCGCAATGGGATAGACCAGCCCGGCGGAAGCGATCCACGCGGCGGCGAGCGCCGGCGTTCCCCGCTCGCGCGCCCCGGCGATCAGACCCGCCAGTGCGGGCGCTGCAAGGATCGCCCCGGCATAGGCGCCGCGCAGCTGCACGAGCGCGATCAGCAGCGACATCAGCTGGAAACCGCCAGGGATGAGCCACTCAACCTTGCCTGATCGACGCGCCATCCAGAGCGTTGCCCCCAACCCTGCCAGCAACAGTCCGGCATAACCGATCATATGCGCGAGCGGGGCAGCGGACAGCGGCTGTGCCTCCGCGACATTGGCAAGCCAGATCCGTGCCAGCACCGGATCGACCCCGCCATAGGGCCTCAGGCAGGCGGGCGAGAGCGCCAGCGCTGCCACCACCACCGCAGTGCAGAGCAACCCCGCCACGGCGAGGCGGACCCGCAGGACGGTGATAAAGGAGCTCACCGCTGCCAATGCCAGTGGAGCGAGCGCGCCGATCTGCGCGGCGCGCCATGCCGGTGCTGCAAACCCGTCGCAGGCGGGATAGTCCCATCCGCTCGTCCGCAGCAGCAGCGCGGCAGCAGCCAGTGCCGCCGACAGCCCCAAGCCATAGCCCGCCATGCGCGCGGCTTCGCCCGGGCGCGCCGCGATCCAGCGGATCGTCAGCACCGCGCCGCCGGCCGCCAGCAATGGCGCCGTCTCCATCCCGATGATCAGGCTTGCAGCGCTCGCCACGCCCGCAACAACGCCCTTCAGCCACGATCCGCGTCTCAGAAGCGCCCTCACCAGCAGCAGCAGAAGCACCATCTGCAACCCGTGGTGATCGATCCGTCCGGGCAGGAACAACGTGTTCGCAGGATAGGCCAGCGCACCGATGACGATCGCCACCGGCGCGCTCACGCCCAGCGCCCGCGCGATCGATCCGGTCAGGACCAATGTGGCGACGAACAGCAAGCCCGGCCAGACGGTGACCGCCGCCAGCTCGGCACCATGCGCTCCGGTCAGCGGCGTGAGCAGCGCGATGATCGCCGCGGGCGCCAGATCGGGCAGCCGCGACCAGTGCATCTCGACTCCGCCGAGCCCCAGCCGGTGCTGCGCAAGGTCGCCGAACGCCTGCCCGCCCAGCCAGTCGCGAATCTGCTGGAGCCGCACGACATCGTCGGTATCGGGTAGATGCAGCGCCGACAGCGCCGCCCAGTCGCGTATCGCCCAGACGGCACTGAGCAACAGCGCAACGGCAAACGCCAGCGCCGCGTCACGCCATATCCGGGGCCGCGCGGAATCCATGCGGCAGCGCTACCCCGATATGGTTAATTTTCAGCCGTCGCGGCGGCCCAGCAAGCGCAGCCGCAGCGCGTTGAGCTTGATGAAGCCCGCCGCGTCGCGCTGGTCGTACGCGCCCTGATCGTCCTCGAAGGTCACGACCTTCTCGCTGTACAGCGAATTGGGCGACTTGCGGCCGACGACATAGACCCCGCCCTTGTAGAGCTTGAGCCGGACGGTGCCGTTGACGTTCTGCTGGCTGTGGTCGATCGCCGCCTGCAGCATCTCGCGCTCGGGCGCGAACCAGAAGCCGTTGTAGATCAGCTCGGCGTAACGCGGCGCGAGCTCGTCCTTGAGGTGCGCGGCGCCGCGGTCGAGCGTGATCGATTCGATCCCGCGATGCGCGAGGTGATAGATGGTGCCGCCCGGCGTCTCGTACATGCCCCGCGACTTCATGCCGACGAAGCGGTTCTCGACCAGGTCGAGGCGGCCGATGCCATGCTTGCGGCCAAGGTCGTTGAGCGCGGCCAGCAGCGTCGCCGGCGACATCGCCTCGCCGTTGAGCGCGGTGCCGTCGCCCTTCTCGAAATCGATCGTGATGTACTCGGGCGTGTCGGGCGCGTCCTCGGGGTTCACCGTGCGCGAGAAGACGTAGTCGGGCACTTCCTCCCAAGGATCCTCGAGCACCTTGCCCTCCGACGAGGTGTGGAGAAGGTTGGCGTCGGTCGAGAAGGGCGCCTCGCCGCGCTTGTCCTTGGCGACCTGGATCTGGTGCTTCTCGGCGAACTCGATCAGCTTGGTGCGGCTGGTCAGGTCCCACTCACGCCATGGCGCGATCACCTTGATGTCGGGGTTAAGCGCATAGGCCGACAGCTCGAAGCGGACCTGGTCGTTGCCCTTGCCGGTCGCGCCATGGCTCACCGCATCGGCATTCACTTCCTTGGCGATCTCGATCAGCCGCTTGGAGATCAGCGGACGCGCGATCGACGTGCCGAGCAGGTACAGCCCCTCGTACAGCGCATTGGCGCGCATCATCGGGAAGACGAAGTCGCGGACGAATTCCTCGCGCAGGTCGTCGATGAAGATATGCTCGGGCTTCACCCCGGCGTTGAGCGCCTTCTGGCGTGCGGGCTCGAGCTCCTCGCCTTGCCCCAAATCGGCGGTGAAGGTCACCACCTCGCACTGATATTCCTGCTGAAGCCATTTCAGGATCACGCTGGTGTCGAGGCCGCCGGAATAGGCGAGCACCACGCGATTGATCTTGTCGGCCATCTTGTCGTCGCTCCAGAGGAAAAGGTCGCGTGCGCCTCTAGGCCCGCGGGCGCGCTTCCGCAACACCGGCGAACAGCCGGGGCAGATAGACCGCCAGCGCCCCCGCCCGGTAGAAATAGCTGGCGAGGAAGGCGAACCACAGTCCGGTGGCGCCGAAAGGCCGCAGCAACAGGTCGGTCGCAATGTAGAGGATCGTCGCCAGGATCGCGGCGTTGCGCAGCGCCCTGCCCTGCGTCGCGCCGATGAACACGCCGTCGAGCAGCCAGGCCGGTACGCCGAGCGTGGCGGTGAGCGCGGCGAAGGGCAGCATCGCATAGGCGGCCGCGCGCACTTCCGCATTCGTCGTCAGCAGATCGACCAGCAGCCAGCCGAACGCGGCGGCGACCGCGCTCGCGATCAGCCCGAAGCCGAGCGAGAACTCGCCCGTCAGCCGGATCGCGCGCCTCAAATCCGCCTTCGCCCCCGCCCCGATTGCGATGCCCACGCGCGATTCGGCAGTGAAGGCGAAGCCGTCTAGGACGAAGGCAAAGATGCCGACCAGCTGCAACAGCACATGGTTGGCGGCCAGCTGCACTGTGCCCAGCCGAGCGCCGGCATTGGCGAGCCACAGGAACATCGCCAGCAGCGCGATGGTGCGGATCATGATGTCGCCATTCACTGCGAACAGCCGCTTCCACGCCGCCGGATCGAAGAACCCCGCGCGCTGGCGCATCAGCGGGCCCGGCCCGGCGATGCGCAGCACCATCACGATGCCCAGCGCCAGCGCGACCCATTCGGCGAGCGCGGTGCCCAGACCGACGCCCCGCGCGCCCATCCCGAAATGCCAGACGAACAGCACGTCGAGCACGACGTTCACCGCATTCATCGCGATCTGGAGCAGCAAAGTGTCGCGCGTCCGGCCAAGGCCATAGAGCCAGCCATTGATCGCATAGAAGCCGAGCGCGGCGGGCGCGCCCAGGAACCGCGCGGTCACGAACTCGTGCGCGGCGGCGGTCAGCGTCTCGCCGCCCGCAAGCAAGCTGAGCGCGAGCGGCACGATCAGCAATTGCAGCGCGACCAGCACCGCGCCGATCGCCAGCCCCGCCGCCACCCCGCGCGCGAGCAGCGCGTTGACCTCGGCCGCATCGCCGCGGCCATGCGCCTGCGCCGTCATCCCGGTCATGCCCATGCGCAGGAAGCCGAACGCCCAGAAGATGAAGTTGATGATCGCGACGCCGAGCGCCACGCCCGCCAGCGCCGCCGCGTCGCCGGTCCACCCAATCACCGCGGTGTCGACCAGCCCGACCAGCGGCACGGTCGTCTGGCCGAGCATGATCGGCCATGCCTGCGCGAAGATCGACCGGCGGGTGAGGACGGGGGATTGAGCCGCTTGCATGGTGTTCCCATGCGCATATGCTCGCCGCGAAATCCAGCGGAGCCGTCCGATGGCCGAGATCAAGACCAAGCCGACACAGGTCATCGTCGACGACTTCATCGCCGCGGTCGAGAACCCCGTCCGGCGCGAGGAGGCGAAGGCCGTCTGCGCGATGATGGAACGCATCACCGGCGAGCCGCCCGTAATGTGGGGACCGTCGATCATCGGTTTCGGCAGCTATCGCTATCGATACGACAGCGGCCATGAAGGGACGATGTGCCGCCTCGGCTTCTCGCCACGCAGGGCACAGCTCGTGCTCTACATCCTCACCGAAGACCCCGGCCAAGGCGAGCAGCTGGCACGGCTCGGCAAGCACAAGACCGGCAAGTCATGCCTCTACATCAACAAGCTGGCCGATGTGGACATGAACGTCCTTGAAGAGATGACCCGCGGCGCGCTCGCACATATGAACGCGAAATACCCGGCCTGACGGTTCAAGCGCCAGTCAGCCCGATCATGCTATGGCGAACCTCATGCTGATTCTCTTCGCCCTCGCCGTCGCCCAGTCTCCGCCCCTCAGCGTCGCGCCCGGCCCACTTCCCAAAGCGGAAGCCGAGCGCCGCGTCGCCGAGCGCTTCGCCGATCTCGACCTCAACGAGGATGGCGGGGTCGAACGCGACGAGGTCCGCGCGCGCTTCGATTTCGAGACCACCGCCAATGCCACCTACGCCGCCGCGCAGAAGGCGAAGAAGGCGGGCGACCCCCGTCCCGCGATCGACGCGCGCCAACAGCCCTTCGCCAAGGCCGATGCCTGGTTCGCCGCCGTCGACACCGACAAGGACGGCAAGATCACGCGCGAAGAGCTCGCCCGGTACGCGGGTGCGGATATCGAGCAGCTCGGGATCAAGTAAGCCTGCGGATCAGCCCCGCAGCCGCTCTTCAGCCTCCGCCATATAGTCCCGCGTGATCGGCAATGCCGTGCGCGAGCGCGAATATTGCAGCTGGTAGTTGACCAGCCCGCCATTGCGGAACGCGCAGAGCGATCCGGCGAGGTAAAAGGTCCACATGCGGAAGAAGCTTTCGTCGTACAGCGCGACGATCTCCGCCTTCGCCGCGCTCGCGCGGTCGTACCAGGCCTGAAGCGTATAGGCATAGTGGAGCCGCAGCACTTCCACGTCGGTGAGGAAGAGGCGCATCCCCTCATGCCCGCGCACGATCTCCGACAGTGCCGGGATATAGCCGCCGGGGAAGATGTACTTGGCGGTGAAGGCATCGGTCACGCCCGGCCCGCCCGCGCGGCCGATCGTGTGGAGCAGCATCACGCCCTCTTCGTTCAGCAGCTCGCGGCACTTGCGGAAGAAGGTTCGGTAATGCGCCGTCCCGACATGCTCGAACATGCCGACGGAGACGATGCGGTCGAACTGGCCGGTCACATGGCGATAGTCGATCAGCTCGAACTTCACCTTGTCCGCAACGCCGGCCTTCTCCGCCCGCTCGCGCGCGATCTTGAGTTGCTCTTCGGACAGGGTAACACCCAGTACCTCGGCACCCGTCTTGGCGTGCAGGTACAGCGCCATTCCGCCCCAGCCACAGCCGATGTCGAGCACCTTCATGCCCGGCCGGATCGCCAGCTTGGCGGCGATGTGAGCCTTCTTGTCCGCCTGCGCCTGCTCCAGGCTGTTCGCCGGATCGGTGTAATAGGCCATCGAATATTGGCGATCGGCGTCGAGGAAGTGGTCGTAGAGCGTCGCCGACAGGTCGTAATGATGCGCGACGTTGCGCTTGGAGCGCCGCGCCATGTTGATCCGGTCGAGGCGGAAGCGGATATTGTCGAACCCGCGCTTGAGCAGCCCCGGATTGAGGTTGCTGGTTCCCGCCTCCCATTTGTTGTTCGCGGTGAACAGGTTGAGCAGCGCAAGGATGTCGCCCTGCTCGATCAGCAGCGATCCGTCCATGAACGCTTCGGCCGCACCGAGCGAAGGGTCGGTCAGGATGCGCCGCGACACCGAAGGATCGGTGAAGCGAATGGTGACGGGTGCGATCTCCGGGTCTGGCGCGCCGAAGCTGCGCGCCGTTCCGTCGGCATGGATCACGGTGAACTCGCCGCGCTTGATGGCGCGGGCGAAGAAATGGTCGATCAGGGCCATGGCGCTAGGCTAGCGGGCCAAACCTTGTTCGCAAGTGCGGAAAACACAGGTGTCTGAAATAATTGCCTTCAGATTCCCGCATACCATTCATAGTCGGCGATATCCTCCCACAGCCCGCCTTTTCCGCCATGGATCGCGTCGATCGATGCCACCGCTTCGATCCGCATCACATATTTGGCGTGCTTGTAACCCAGTTGGCGCTCGACCCGCAGGCGCAGCGGCGCACCATGCTCGACCGGGAGCGTGCGGTTGTTCATCGCCCAGGCGAGGATGGTCTGCGGGTGGAACGCGTCGATCAGGTCGATCGATTCATAATAGGGCCGGCCATAAAGCGTGTCGGCGCAATGGAAGACCAGGAAGCGCGCGCTGTCCTTCAGCCCCGCAAGGTCCAGAACCGTCGACAGCTTTGGCCCATGCCATTTGCCGATCGCGCTCCAGCCCTCGACGCAATCGTGGCGGGTGATCTGCACGCGTTGCGGCAGCGACCGGATATCGGCCAGCGAAAGGCTGAGCGGCCGGGTCACCAGCCCGTCCACGCGCAACCGCCAGTCGGCGAAATTGCCGCGCATCAGCGCGCGATAGGCCGGATCGGCCGGGAACAGCGAGCCGTTGGCGCGGAAACGCGGCGACAGGTCAGCCTCCGAAAACTCGCGCGCCAGCGCGTTGCGGTCGGTGATCGCGCGCTGCAGGCTCTTGTGCACCGCCTCGGCCTTGAACAGGAGGTCGCGGCCCGCCGCGCTGTTGCCGATCCGGTCGCACCCGGCGACCAGCCCGCCGGCCCCGGCGATCAGCAGCGAACGGCGGGTGATCAGGCTCATTCCGGCACCTTCCACTTGCCGGTGATCATCGACCGCACCTCGTTCCACGCCCCCGCGAGAATGACCAGCGCAAGGTGGACGACGATGAACATCGCCAGCAGCATCGCGACGATGAAATGGATCGACCGCGCGCTCTGCCGCCCGCCAAAGAGATCGATCAGCCAGGGCCAGGCCGCGTTCATCCCCGGCGACATGGCCAGGCCCGTGAAGATCACCAGCGGCAGCAGCACGAAGATCACCGCCGCGTACGACAGTTTCTGCAGCCCGTTATAGGCGCGCGGATTCGCCGGATCGTGGAAGCGCAGCGCGGCATGTGCCCTCACCTCTTCGGCGAGATGCGCGGGCGTCAGCTCCTTCGCCCGCACGCGCAGGTCGTGCTGGAAATGGCGGTTGAGCAGGCTCATCAGCATGAACGCGAGCAGCGCGAAGGCGAGCACCAGCGCGAAGAACAGATGCCAGCGCCGCGCCAGCGCAAGATTGTAGGTCGATGGGATGGTCAGCCATCCGGGCACCCGCCCGCCCTCGAATATCCACGCGACGCGGAACCAGGGCTGGTCGTAGTTCGCACCATATTGGCCCCAATAGAGCTGGCCATGCGCGTTGAGGATCATCAGGCCGCTGCCCAGCAGCACGATCACGCTGATCGCGGTGATCCAGTGCCAGAGGCGCGTGGTCAGCGCGTGGCGGCGAATCACAATTGGCGTTTCGGGTTCGGCCATGCACCTGACTACGCGCGTCGGCCGCAAAAGGTTACGGCCATGGCGGAGAATCGCCGTTCCGCCGGCCCGGCGCAAGGCCGAACCGACGGAGGCTGTCTCAGGCGTGCTGGCGCAGGATTTCGGCCAGCGTCACTTCGCCCAGCATCGCGCCGCTGCCCGGCGGAGTCTCGCCGAACTCGCGCGCCTGAGCGAAGGCGACCGCGGGATCGGCCATCAGCCGCTCGATCAGCGCCTCGATCTTCGGATAAGCGCCGGGCTCCACCGCCTGGTGGAATTCACCCCAGCGGGCGACGCCGATGAACACGCCATCGGCCAGCGTCGGACGATCGCCGAGCAGATAGGGCCCGTCGCCGATCATCTCCTCCAGCCGCGCATGCCGGTCGTTGACCAGCCCGCGTGCGAACTGGCGCAGCGTCGCCTTGTACTCGGGATCGCCCCCTTCCATCTCAAGCGCCACCCAATAGGGCATGAAGGATCCGGTGAAGCCGGTGTTGATGAAGCCGATCAGCTGATGCATCCGGTCGGCCTGCGCCGTGCCGGGGTCGAAGCTGACGCGACGCTCATGATCGCGCGCCTCGATCCAATGGGCGATCGCCATGGTCTCGGTCACCACGCGGCCGTCTTCGGTGATGAACACCGGGGTCTCGCCGCGCGGATTGAGGCGCAGATATTCGGGCGTCTTCATCTCGCTCAGCATGTCGACGCGGGACAGCCGATAGGGCTGGCCGAGCCATTCGAGCGAGGCGACAAGCCCCATCGAGCTTCCCAGCGGGAAGCCGTAAAGCAGGGTCGGTTCCATGATGTTCTCCGTGATCTTTGGGGGATCACCGCGCGGTGTGACTGGCATTTAGGGACGTGCGCGCCCAAGTAAATTACGCACAAAAATGTCACTTCTGGAGTGGAGCCGAAAAAATGCAGGACGTGGTGTCGAACTGCCCGATCGAGGATGCGATGCGCGTGCTGAGCGGCCGCTGGGCGACGTTGCTGCTCTATTATCTCAAGGACGGGCCGAAGCGCTTCAGCGAGCTGCAGCGCGACAACCCCAGCATCTCGCATCGCATCCTGACGCTCGAGCTGCGCAAGCTCGAGGAGGCCGGGCTGGTCGCGCGCACCGCCTATGAAGGCTTTCCGCTGCGCGTCGAATACAGCCTGAGCGCGCCGGGTGCCGAGTTGATGCCACTGATCGATGCGCTCGGCGACTGGTGGGCGGTCTCCTTCCCCCGTCGAAGGGAGCGCCGCGACGCGGCGTAGGGCATTGCGCAACAGGCGAATCCGGCCGCACTCTATCCTCCCCCGCCAGGGGGAGGTGGCATGCGAAGCATGACGGAGGGGGAGGACGACAATGCGCCTCAAGGGCACGGAACGCGGCCACCGCAACGCAAAGCGCCTCCGCGGGGAGATGACCCCGCCTGAGATCGCCCTGTGGCTGGCGCTGCGCGACAACGCCGCAGGTCTCCGGTTCCGCAGGCAGCATGCCGCCGGAAACTACGTCCTAGATTTCTACTGCGCGCCCGCGCGACTGGCGATCGAAGTCGACGGCGAATCGCATGAGCGGGGCGATCGCCCGCGGAACGACGCGATGCGCGACACCTGGCTCATATCGCGCGGCGTACGGGTGATGCGCTATCCGGCCCGCGAAGTGCTCGGCAACCTTGAGGGCGTCATGCGGCACATCCTGGCACTCGCAATAGAGCGGCGGGACAATATCATGGCGGATCGCCGTCCGCCCCCTCCGTCACCTTCGGCGCCACCTCCCCCTGGCGGGGGAGGATAATGAAAGGTCAGCTATCAGGTCACCAGCACGCCCCCGCCCTACCCGTACGCCCGCACAAAGAAGATCACCGTCGTCGTCGCCGTCACCAGCAGCGTCCACACCCGCACCGCCCGCGCCGACAGCCGTTTCCCGATCGCGGCCCCCGCCCAGCCGCCGATCACCGATCCTGCCAGCATCGGCAGGCACGCCCACCACCACACCATCGCAAAGGTGGTGAAGACGATCGCCGCGGCGAGGTTGGCGACCGACAGCATCAGCGTGCGGATCGCGAACAACTCACGCGGCTGGATATTGGCAAGCAGGCCATAGACCGCGGTGGTGATGAGGCCCACGCCGCCGCCGAAATAGCCGCCATAGACGCCCAGCACCGATTGCGCGCCGACCAGCGTCGGCCGGCCGATCGTCACCCGCGCGTGCAGCCAGTCCGCCGCGCTCCGCCCGAACAGCATCACGACGAAGGCGAACAGCAGCAGCCAGGGGACGATGATGTCGAACATGTCGCTCGGCGTCAGCACCAGCAACAGGCTGCCCGCGATCCCGCCGACAAAGGTGATCGCCGCCAGAACCACCACCGACAACCCGGCCACCGGCCCCAGTTCGTCGCGAAAGCCCCAGGCGCTCGCCGCCGCGCCGGGCAGCAGCGCGACGTTGGAGGTGGCGTTGGCGATATTGGCGGGCAGCCCCAGCGCGATCAGCGCGGGCAGGGTCGCGAAGGATCCGCCGCCAGCAAGGCCATTCATCGCGCCCCCGACGACACCCGCGGCAGCGGCAAGCGCGAAGGAAGCGAGATCGACCATCGCCGGGGCTAGAGCCCAACCCGCCGCCAAAGTCGAGCCTTGACACGCCGGCTTACACGCAACATCTAATGTTACATGAAAAGAGACAGTCGCTTGTCGGGCGTGCTCCACGTCCTGTTGCACATGGCCGAGATGGACGGGCCGGTGACCTCCGAGGCACTCGCCCGCGCGATGCAGACCAACCCGGTCGTCATCCGCCGGATCATGGCGGGCTTGCGCGATCAGGGCTATGTCCGCGCCGAAAAGGGGCATGGCGGCGGCTGGACCATCGCATGCGATCTCGAGACGCTCACCCTGCGTAACATCTATGACGCGCTCGGCGCGCCCGGGCTGTTCGCGCTCGGCAACCGCACCGAATCCCCGGGCTGTCTGGTCGAACAGGCGGTCAATGCCGCGCTCGAACAGGCGTTCGGCGAGGCCGAGGCGCTGCTGCTCGCCCGGCTCGGCGACGTCACCCTCGCCGCGCTCAGCGCGGACTTCCACGAACGCCTCGCCGCGCATCGCGGCCCGCATCGACTGGAGGACGCCCATGCAGCATGACGTGATCGTGATCGGCGGCAGCTTCGCAGGCCTCGCCGCCGCGACCTATCTCGCGCGCGCCCGCCGCGACGTCGCGGTGATCGATGCGGATGAGCCGCGCAACCGCTTCGCCGCCGCCTCGCACGGCTTTCTGGGCCATGACGGCAGCGATCCGCGCGCGATACTGGCCACCGCCCGCGCGCAGCTCGCCGCCTATCCCAGCGCGAGCCTCACTCAGGGCCGAGTCGCGGAGGTTCGCCGCAACGGCGACGGCTTTGCGGTCACGCTGGCGGACGGAAGCGAGCGCACCGCGCACAAGCTGATCCTCGCCTTTGGCATCCGCGATCGCTTGCCCTCGATCGACGGGCTCGCCGAACGCTGGGGGCACAGCGTGATCCACTGCCCCTATTGCCATGGCTATGAGTTTGCCGACAGGCCGCTCGGCATCCTCTATTCGTCCCCCCTGTCGTTCCATCATGCGCCGCTGATCGCCGAATGGGGCCCGGTCACGCTGTTCCTCAATGGCGCGCCCATGCCCGATGCCGAAGGCGCAGCGGACCTCGCCGCGCACGGCATCGCGCTTGAGCCGGCGCCGGTCGCCGCGCTGGCAGGTCCGGGCAAGTCGCTCAGCCATGTCGCGCTGGCCGATGGCAGGCAGATCGCGATCGAAGCCCTGTATGTCGCGCCGGAAATGGAGTTCGGCAGCCCGCTCGCGCACCAGCTCGGCTGCGCGCTCGAACAGACCCCGATGGGCCAAGTCA